>CAIKVZ010000323.1 GCA_903830985.1 uncultured beta proteobacterium | reverse complement strand
TTGGCGGAAAAAAGGCTGGAGTCGCCGACCAGGAAGACCGCCAGCGCGCCGCCCAGGATGAACGGCGCAATGATGCCGGCAAGCGACACCGAGGCCGCGCTGCGCAGCCGCGACTTGATCAGGTCGACGTCAAACTCCACGCCGATCAGGAACATGTAGAGCACCAGACCGACCTGGCTCACGGCAAACAGTATGGGCTTGGATTCTGCTGGGAAAAGGTAGGCGCTGGCCCCTGGTGCGATCCAGCCCAGCAGCGACGGCCCCATCAGCACACCAGCGATCATTTCGCTTACTACCTGCGACTGACCCAGGCGCTTGAAGATCAGTCCCACGACCCGGCACACGCCCAGGATGAAGGCCATCTGCAGAAAGAAAAGCACGGAGAGATCGAAGGTCGTCATGGCGGGGATCATATCGGGTGCATACACTCGCAGGATGATGAAAACCTTCCATGGAAAAATCATTCTGGCAGTGCTGGCACTGCTGTACGCAGCATGCCTTGCGCCGGCCTTTGGCCAAGCCGCTGATGTGCCGCCGCCGTCCTATGCGAGCCGGATTGATACCGCGATGGCGGGTGTGTTCGAGGCGCGAGAAAAGGACTGGCGCAACGGCGCGGTGGTGTACCAGGTGATGGTGGACCGCTTTGCACCCTCGGCGCGGCTTGAACAAAAGCGCACGCTGTATCCTGCGCCCAAAGTACTGAACCGCTGGACCGATGCGTCCCGGCGCGGCACCTACCGCACCGAACTGAACCTGTGGAGCCACGAACTTGAATTTTGGGGTGGCGACCTGCAAAGCGTGTCCGCCAAGCTCGACTATTTGCAGGCTTTGGGCGTGGACGTGCTCTACCTCAATCCGATCCATCTGGCCTATACCAACCACAAATACGACGCGCTCGACTACCTGCAGGTGTCGCCCGAGTTCGGCACCAGGGCCGACCTGCAGGACTTGACCGAGGACTTGCACCGGCGCGGCATGAAGATCGTGCTGGACGGCGTTTTCAACCACATGGGACGCAACGCAGCCATCTTTCAACAGGCTCAGGCTGATGTGAGTAGCCCTTACCGCGACTGGTTCTACTTTGGCGCGCAATACGCCGGCGGTGCGCGCGGCTGGGTCCAGGCCCCGAATCTTCCGGAACTCAATCTGGAAAATCCGGCGGTGCGCGCTCATCTCTACGCCAGCCCGGAGTCGGTCGTGCAGAGCTATCTGCTCGAGGGCACGGATGGCTGGCGTCTGGACGTGGCGCCGGAACTGGGTCCGCGCTACTTGGCCGAGTTGACTGCAGCAGCCCACGGGGCGAAGCCGGGTTCGCTGGTGGTGGGCGAAATTCCCAATTACCCCATGGAGTGGATGGGATCGGTGGACGGGCTCATCAGCTTCACCTTGCGCGACATCGCGCTCAATACAGTGCGAGGCCTGATT
Source organism: uncultured beta proteobacterium (assembly GCA_903830985.1). Classification (GTDB taxonomy): domain Bacteria; phylum Pseudomonadota; class Gammaproteobacteria; order Burkholderiales; family Burkholderiaceae_C; genus CAIKVZ01. The sequence goes on along the minus strand of CAIKVZ010000323.1, from coordinate 17,447 downwards.
GCCGCGCCCACTGCAGCGCAGATGATGGAGCGCACGGTGGCCGAGGCCGGCATCGAACCGAGCCTGAAGTCCTGGCTGATGCTGGACAACCACGACAACGACCGCCTGGCCACGGTATTGCCGGACCTGCTGCAGCGGAGAGTCGCGCAACTGCTGCAATTCACCCTGCCGGGTTCTCCCAATCTGTATTACGGCAGCGAATTGGGCATGACGGGCGGAGAAGACCCGCAAAACCGAGCTCCCATGCGCTGGGATCTGGTGCGGGACAGCAACCCGAACCTGCAGTGGACGCGCAAACTCGTAGCGCTGCACAAACAGCATCGCGCCCTGCGGGTGGGCAACTTCCGCCTGGTGAATGCCTCGCAACTGCTGGCCTTCGAGCGCTACACCGACCGGGTGCGCGACACCGTCGTGGTGCTGGTCAACCCCGGCAAGAAGGCGGTCACGGAGCGCGTGCTGATCGCCAATTCCAAGCTCATGAACGGCTCGGCCCTGACCGACCTGTTGGACCCAACGGCGCAGCCACTGCGGGTGCTGGCGTCCATGGTCACGGTGACACTTCCTGCCATGAGCTTTCGCGTGCTCACGCCCGATGTGCAAGCTGTTGGGGGCTACAGCATGTTCAAACGCGTGCAATAGAAAACCGGTGTTTCACTCGGACAACGGCATGAAGAAAACGAAGCCTTCCTTCAACTTTTTATTGGGCCTTGGCATGAGCGTCCTGGCCGGCGCCCAGCCCGTTCCGCAGGTGACGACCGGCAGCATTCAGCGCCTGGAAAATTTCCCGTCAAAGTACGTGGCTGCCCGCCATGTCGACGTCTGGCTACCCGATGGCTACATGGCGTCCAGGCGCTACAACGTGATCTATATGCAGGACGGGCAGAGCCTGTTCGATCCGAGCGCCAGTTGGACCAAGAGTGCCTGGCACGTCGACGTCACGGTGGCTCGACTCATGCGGGAAAAACGCATTTCGGACACCATCGTCGTGGGCATTGCCAACGCGGGAAAATCACGCTGGTCGGAATATTTCCCGGAAAAATTTCTGCCCTGGGTGGCGCAGCCGTTTCGCGGCGAGTTCCGCACCCAATGGATGGAGGGAACAGCGCGCTCGGACGCGTATTTGCACTTCCTGGTGGAGGAGCTCAAACCGGCGATCGACCAGCGTTTTTCCACCCTGCCCGATCGCGACCACACCTTCGTCATGGGGTCGAGCATGGGCGGACTGATCGCTATCTACGCCATGACCGAATACCCGCAGGTCTTTGGCGGCGCAGCCGGACTGTCCACCCATTGGGTCGGCACTTTCGAGCCCAATGCCGCCCTGCCACTGGCCGCCTTCAACTACCTGCAGGCGCACCTCGCCGACCCGCGCGAGCACCGGCTCTATATGGACAGGGGAACGACCGAACTCGACGTCCTCTACGCGCCCTACCAGCAGTTCGTCGACGAGCTGGTGCGGGACCGCGGCTACACCGCTGCCAATTTCATGTCGCGCGTGTTTGTCGGTGAAGGTCACAACGAAGCAGCCTGGGCCAAGCGGCTGGAGATTCCCCTGTTGTTCCTGCTGGGCCAACCCTGAGCGCGCGGCCGAACTTACCACAGTGGTTCGCCATGATCAGCTTGCGGCGGGACGTCCATCCGCAAGAGTGCTCCAATGCTGGGCGCACAACAAAAAGCCCCTTGCCCGCGTTAGCAGGCAAGGGGCAAAGCCCTTGGAGAAGAGTCGCTACTTTTTAGTACTTGTAGTTCAGGCCAAACAAATAAGTCTTGCCATACTTGATGTGCTGAATTTCGTTGCTCGGAACGTCTTGGTACTGGATGAACGGTGCATTCGTCATATTGTTCCCCTGCACCAGAACCGACAACCCCTTAGCCGGACCAGTCTTGAACTCATAGCCCAGTTGCAAGTCGACAATCCGCTCAGCCTTCACGTAGATCAACTGGTTATCACCCTTGTAGTCGGTCAGGCCACCCACGAAGTCAGAACGATAGCGTTGGCCAACACGCGCCGAAAAGCCCGACTTTTCATAGTACAAAGTCAGTCCTGCGACCTGCTTGGACAGGCCTGGCAACGGGATCTTGGAAGTCGATATGTTGGCCGTTGAGAAGCCAGACGCTGGCAGGCTTACTGAACTATCGGTATTCGAAAAGCTGGCTTGCACACCGAAACCGTCGAGCAGTTGCGTTACCAGATTAAACGGCAGCGACGCTGACAACTCTATGCCCGACAGCGAACCGCCCGAACCGTTGATCGGATGCGTCAGAGTGCCGGTGGTCAAACCGCCTGTTGGCAGCGGTGTACTGCCCGGTGTCACGTATGGAGAGAAGCTGAAGGAACTGCCCTGCTGCAAAATGTAGGTATCTAACTGCTTGTAGAAACCCGCGATGCTGACATACGCCTTATTGCCGAAGTATTTTTCGTACGAAATATCCAGCGCGTTGGCTCGGAAGGGCTTCAGTTCCGGATTGCCCGCGCTGCCGGTCAGGATGCCCTTGGTATTGTCAACGCTGAACTGAAAGCTAGCGCGCATGTCGTTGAGCGTGGGACGTGCCATCTGGCGACCTGCACCAAAACGCAGAGTCTGTTCTTTGCCCAAGTCAAATGCCAGATTGGCGCTCGGCAGCACGTCGTAATAGGTCGCGCCGTCAGTGGAGGACTTGGTCGCGCAGACGTCGCCGGGGCAGGCACTGCCGTCGACATTGAATGCCGTTGAGCTCTGGTCTGTGTGAATCAACTGCAAGCCCGCATTGCCGCGCACTGGCAAACCAAACAAGGTATTGTCGATGCCCAGTTTGCCGTAAGCGGTGGTGACCTTCTCGCTGACTTTCCAGTTTTTGTTGGCGATGTCGGAAACCAGCTTGGGCGCAACTTGGTAGATCGAGCCGATCGAGCCGTCAGGATTCCATGCCAGCACCGGAATACCCGATTGCGGCGCGTTCATGGCGCTGCCACCTGTGATCGCAACGCCGGCATATGGGTCGGAACCCGGGATTACCAGTCGGCCTTCGATATAGGTGCGTGTCTTGGAGCGGTCGGCGTAGTTGAAGCCGAGGTCGAGATCGGAGAAGAACAGGCCGTCTGGCAGATTGCGCTTGCCGCTCAAACGAAGGGCGTTGAGTTTATCGTCTGTCAGTGGCTGGCTCGAGTACCCAGCCTGAGGCAAAGCAGCACCACCACCCCAGCCCTCGACGTCTGTCAGCTTGGACACGCTGGCGTTCGAGTAGTTTGCCCCTGTAAGGTAGGTCGCTCCGCCCACATTACTGCCATTGAAGCCGCTGAAGGTCATGGTGTCGCACGCAGCTGGCGTTGTGGCGCAATTGCCGGCCAAACCGGCCGTGGTTTGCGTGTTGGCCGACTTGCGCTTGGCTTCCGATGTAGCCAAATCGACTATGCCGGTCCACTCGCCCATTTTGAGCTTGTTGTTCCAGCCGATGGAAGTGACCTTGTCGTGGGTGGCGGTGCTGTCGTTGCGGTCCACACCCTTGAAGTTGCTGAAAACGCCGCTAGTGGCAACACCGTTAGCAATCACGGCCGAGGTCAGCGTTGCGGGGCCATAGCCACCACCGTAGGCCAAAGGCGCCTGAAAGCCTTGTTCCAAAAGGTTCTGATCGAACTTCGTATAGAACAAATCTAAGGTGCTCGAGAAGTCTTTATTCGGCTTGAATTCCAGGACGGCCATCACGGCATCACGGGTCTGACTGGTCTGGTCAACAAGGTCATTGAAGCCCCCCGGAACCGTTACAGAGGCACCCTTAAAGGTGACGTTGGTGGTACCCCACGCCCCGTAATTCTGGGTCTTGCCCGTGGTCTCGCTCAGTCGGGCGTAGCCAACCGCCAAGCCCAATGTGCGATTCGCAAACTGGTCGATGTAGGACATGTTGAAACGATTGCCACTGCCCCCTGGCGTGCTCAGACCTTCACCGAGCTTTTCCCCTCGGGCATTGATGGCGAAGGCGCGTGACGGGAAGTCCAGAGGACGCACAGTCTTCATGTCGATCGTGCCGGCAAGGCCCTGGCCCACCAGGCCAGCGTCAGGCGTCTTGTACACGGTGACGCCACTAAGTAGTTCGGATGGGTACTGGTCAAACTCGACGTAGCGACTATCGCCCGTGCTGACCTGTTCGCGACCATTGAGCAAGGCCGTCGAAAAGTCAGGCGACATGCCGCGAATACTGATCTGTTGGGCCCGCCCGGCAACACGCTGCGCGGCTAAACCCGGCAGACGTGCGATCGATTCGGCAATGCTCGAGTCGGGCAGTTTGCCGATATCTTCCGCCGATACGGCTTCGACAATGGAATCGGAGTTCTTCTTCACCGAAATGGCGTCTTCAATACCCTTGCGGATACCGGTCACGACCACAGTGTTAAGGCTCGATGCCTCAGGCGCAGTCTGTGCGTAGGAGAGGCCAGAACTCATCAGCAACACTGCGCAGCCTGCGGCAATGGGGGCGAGTTGGAACAGTGAGCGCTGCGGGGTAACCGTCTGGTAACGCTTCTTTGGGAAATTCTTCATTCAATGTCTCCTGAGGGGGCATGTAAAGGACTGGGTCCCCCGAGTGGATTTCCCGGGGGCGCGGAATAAACAGGGTGCTGCGGCACCTTGTTGCGAGTTCGTTTGTACCAAAACAAGATATTTTCAGAAATTGGCGTAAACCCTAGAGAGAGCGTCATTAAAAGGAGCTGAAACCGTAATCTCTTAGGTGAAAGTCACGAAATATTCGATATTTCATATGAGAGCACGAGTGATCACAGTGGTTTTTTTGATTTTAAATTGAAAATTTGTAGCCGAACTACATAAAGATTTCCGAAAACCTTCACGGGAAAATGTTGCTATAAACCGACAATTCCGTCGAATACCTGAGATTCCCAGGCAAATTCCGCGTCCATCGCCGCCCTGTACTCCGCCCAAAGAATGATTGTTGTGCGGACAACGCTCTCGGCAGGCCCGAGGCATGCCTGTAACTTCCCGGCAAACTGATTGCCGGCACCGGCTTTCAATCGGCAGCAGGCACCGGTCTTACGCACCCATAAATTGCGTTGTTTGACTAAATTTCAGAAAGCATTTTCCCATCTTGACAAATTCGCACACCTGAGGAGATATGGGTTTACCCGGTGAAAAATGGATCAGCCTTGGGTTAGACTTAAATGTTGTTTGACTACATTTGCCCTGTGGCGAGTGCTTGTACACCCTGTTGCAGAAAGAATTTCAATAATGAGTCAAGGCTTCCCCCGTCTGCTTGGCGACATCGGCGGCACCAACGCGCGCTGGGCCTGGCAGACCGCGCCCGGCGCCCCCTTGCAGGACATTTCGGTATTGCCCTGCAATGTCAGCGCTTCGCTGCAGGAGTCGGCGGCCAGTTACCTCTCCGGCCGTGGCGCCGAACAGCCGCATGCGGCGGCCATTGGCATCGCCACTGCGGTCACAGGCGACGAGGTCAGCATGACGAACAACGCCTGGTCATTTTCCATTGCCGCTTTCAAACTGGCCCTGGGTCTGGAGCGTTGCCTGGTCATCAACGACTTCACTGCGCTGGCCATGAGCCTGCCGGCGCTGGGCAATGGTGACCTGCGGGCGGTAGGCGGCGGTAGTGCGGTGCCGAAGGCGCCGATCGCGCTCATCGGCCCGGGAACGGGCCTGGGGGTATCTGGCTTGCTCGCCAATGCAAAGGGTGAGTGGTCCGCGCTCAGCGGCGAAGGCGGACACGCCACGATCGCGCCGGCCGATGATGCGGAGAGCCGCCTGCTGGCCTGCTTGCGCCAGCGCTTTGGCCATGTCAGCGCGGAGCGCGTGCTCTCCGGCGCCGGGCTCATCAATCTGTACCAGGCGGTGTGCGAAGTCGCTGGTCTTTCCTGGCTGCCACTGGAAGCGGCCGATGTGACCGACCGTGCGCTGGCGCAGAGCGACCCGTCCTGTGTGCAAGCGGTGCAGGTGTTCTCCAGTTTTTTGGGCAATGTGGCAGGTAACCTGGCTTTGACCCTGGGCGCGCTTGGCGGCGTCTATGTGGGCGGGGGCATTGTGCCGCGCCTGGGCACAGCGTTTGACGCGCAACTTTTTCGTCAACGTTTCGAGGAAAAAGGCCGCTTCCAGGGCTATCTGCGCGCCATTCCAACCTGGATCATCACGGCCTCGACGCCAGCGCTGATCGGTGCGTCCCGCGCCTTGGATCAGACACCGCAGCCATGAACGCTTGACCGCCTGCTCGAGCCATCGCCAATCAACGGAGTTCACCATGGCCCAGCCTGAAAATCGATTTGACAGCCCCCGCCTGCTGGCCGATATCGGCGGTACTTACGCGCGTTTCGCCATTGAAGTGGCGCCCGGGGTGTTTGAACACACGGTGTCGCTGCTGTGCGCCGACTACCCTGATTTCCACTCTGCTGTTTCGTCGTACCTGTCCAAGCTCAAGGTCGGCACCATCAAGAACTCTGCCGTGGCCATGGCGAACCCGGTCGCGGGTGACCTGGTGCAGATGACCAACTACCACTGGCGCTTTTCCATCGAACAGATGCGCGAACGCCTGCAGTTCGACAACCTCATGGTGGTGAACGATTTCACCGCCTTGGCCATGGCACTGCCCAGCCTGTTGCCTCAGCAAAGGCGACAGGTTGGAGGCGGTGCTCCGGTGGCGCGCAGCGTGGTTGGACTGATCGGCGCCGGCAGCGGGTTGGGTGTGTCCGGACTGATCCCGGCTGATGACGGGTGGATCGCCCTTGGGACCGAAGGCGGACACACCAGTTTTTCGCCGCACGACGAAACCGAAGTCTGGATACTGCAATACGCCTGGCGGCATTTCCCCCACGTGTCGTTCGAGCGCCTGCTTTCCGGCCCTGGTATCGAACTGGTTTACCGGGCCCTGGCCGAGCGCGCCGGAGTCGATGCGCAGGCGTTCACGGCCCCGGACATCACGCTGCGTGCCACCCAAGGCAGCGACCCGATCTGCGTGGCCACCATTGAGGCTTTTTGCGCCATGCTGGGCACGGCAGCGGCCAATCTGGCGGTCACACAGGGGGCTTTTGGCGGCATCTATATCGGCGGGGGCATCGTGCCGCGTCTGGGCACGCTGTTTGATCAATCGAAGTTTCGCGAGCGTTTTGAGGACAAGGGGCGTTTCAGCGAGTACATGAAGGCGATTCCAACCTATGTCATCACCGCCAGCGACGCCACCTTTGTCGGTGCTTCGGTCATCCTGGCCGCGCAACTGCGCGGCATGGAGTCGGCACAGGGTTCCGCCATCCTGACCCAGGTGCAAAGGGCCAGGGCCCAGTTGTCTCCGGCCGAACAGCGCGTGGCCGACCATGTACTGGCGCACCCGCATTCGGCCATGAACGACCCGATTGCGCAGATTGCCCGCGCTGCCGAGGTGAGTCAGCCCACGGTGATCCGGTTTTGCCGCTCGCTGGGCTGCGAAGGCCTCTCAGACTTCAAACTGCGTCTCGCGTCCGGCCTGACCGGCACCATGCCCATCACCCACACCCAGGTCACGAGCGAAGACAGCATGCTGGAGTTGGGCGTCAAGGTCTTGAGCAACACCGCATCGGCGATTCTTCAGGTACGCGATCACCTGAATCGCGAGGCCATCGAGCGCGCCGTGCAGCTCATTGCAGCAGCGCAGCGGGTCGAGTTTTACGCGGTGGGCCACTACGGCAACGTGGCCGACGATGCCCAATTCAAGTTTCTGCGTGTCGGTGTGTCGTCTGCTGCCTACACGATTCCCCAATTGCAGGGCCTCGCCGCCAATCTACTGCACCCTGGCGTGGTTGCGGTGGTCATCAGCAGCAGCGGGCGCGTGGCGGAACTGCTCGACGTGGTGGAAAAGGCGCGCGCCCACGGTGCGGCCGTGGTCGCCATCACGGCCAGTCAGTCGCCGCTGGCGCGCAAGTCAGACGTGGCGCTGATCGTCGATCACCAGGAAGACATTGCCACGCAGATGCCCATGGTCAGCCGCATCCTGCACCTGTTGATGATCGACATTCTGGTGGTGGGCGTGACGCTGCGCCGGGGTGCGCACAGCTTGCCGCTGCTCGGCGTGGCAGACACGGCGGCGCTGGACGAAGTGAGGCCGGATTTGCTGCCGGCAGCGGCCAAACGCACCAGTCCCGGTGTGAGCACCGCCGGAACGCTGGCGCATTTGAGCTCGCACAGCCGCGGCACACCGGGTTTTCAGACGCCCTGAGGCGGCTTAAATGCCTGCTGCAGCGCGCGCGCTGCGTCCCGTAGCGCCTGGTGCGCCTCGGGTATGACGCGGCCCATCTTGATGAACTCGTGCACCACACCGCGGTAAATTTCCAGGTCCACCGACACGCCGGCGGCGCGCAGTTTGTCCGCATACAGCAGTCCTTCGTCCAGCAGCGGGTCGCATTCGGCCAGACCGAACCAGGCCGGTGCCAAACCCTCGGCGTCGACGGTCGCGCCCAACGCATCGCGTCCGTCCAGCGGGGCAAAGCGCCAGTCGTCGCGATCCCCAGGGGTGCGCAGGTAATGATCGAACATCCACTCGATCTGCGCTTGCTCGAGTAAAAAGCCATGGCCAAAGGTCTTGTGCGACGGCGTGTCTTGTCGCGCCATGCAGCCGGGGTAAAAAAGCAGTTGCAGCGCCACAGGGAGCCTTGCGTCACGCGCCTGAATCGCACACACGGCCGCCAGCGTGCCGCCGGCGCTGTCGCCGCCCACGGCCAGACGGCTGCCGTCGAGCCCGAGCGCGGCGGCGTGCCCGGCGAGCCAACACAGGCCATCCCAGGCGTCATCGGCTGCGGTGGGAAACTTGTGCTCCGGCGCCAGACGGTAATCCAAAGCAAGCACGGCGCAATGCGCCTGGTGGCTGAGCGTTCGGCAAAGTCCGTCGTGCGTGGCGATGCTGCCGATGGTGAAGCCGCCGCCGTGCAAGTACAGCAGCACCGGCAGCACCTCCGCCGAGGGCGCGTACAGGCGCGCCGGCAGGGCGGCGCCGTCGCGCGCCGTGATGAACAGATCCTGCACCCGTGCCAGCTTGTGCGCCGGTGGCTCGAGCATGCCGGCGCCGGCCTCGTAGAAGGCGCGCGCCTGCGCCGGTGTGAGCACCTGCAGCGGCGAGCGTGCAGCACGCGCCATGCGGTCGAGAACGCCGCGCATGGCCGCGGTCAGCAGGGTTCTTGGGTTGCGCCGATGCGGCATGGCTTCAGTTCAGCCACTTCTGCAGGAACTGCGCCTGGCCCAGCGCCGGGTCGAGCTCATAGCCGGCAAAGCCGATACGCTGGTAGAGGCGCATGGCCGGGTAGTTACCTGGCAGCACCTCGAGCGTCAGCTTGCAGGCGCCGCGTTCCCGGGCCAATGTTTCGGCCAAGGCCAACATCTGCTCGGCCACGCGCCGACCACGATGGCTGGCCAGCACGGCTACGTCGTGCACGTTCACCAACGGGCGGCAAGCGAAGGTGGAGAAACCTTCGATGCAGTTCACCAGCCCCACGGGCTGCTCACCATCGAAGGCCAGAACGCTGTAGGCCTGGGGACGGGCCGCGAGCTCGAAAACCAGATGTGCCTTGGCATGGTCGCTCAGGGCATGGCCACCGCCCGCCGGGTCCTGCGCGTAGGCGTCAAGCAGCGCCACCAGGGCGCTGGCGTGCAGCGGATTGGCGTAGTCAGCGCGCAGCACCTGCAACTCATCAGAGTCTGTCGAATTCATGGCAGCGCCAAGGTTTGTGCGATGCGCTGTGCGCTGCTCAGGGCCACGGCCGGGTCGCGCGCTTCCACCATGACGCGCAACAGCGGCTCGGTGCCGCTGGCGCGAATCAGCACGCGCCCGGTGTCTGCCAGTTCAACCGTCACTTCGCGCGTCGCGGCGGCAAAGCCGGCGTGCGTTTGCCAGTCCTGCCCGGGCTGCAGGCGCACGTTGATCAGGGTTTGCGGGAACAGCGTCACGTCGGCCAGCAGGGCCGCCATGCTCTTGCCGCTGCGCACGCAGGCCTGCAGCACCTGCAGGGCAGAGATCAGGCCATCGCCCGTGCTGTGCCGGTCCAGCGCCAGCAAATGGCCCGAGCCTTCGCCACCGAGCAGCCAGCCGCGGCGCTCGAGTTCTTCCAGCACATAGCGGTCGCCCACCTTGGCGCGCACAAACTCCACACCCAGCGCCTGCAGTGCCACTTCCACTGCCATATTCGTCATCAAAGTTCCGACGGCACCTGGCACAACCTCGCCCCGATCGAGCCGTTCCTTGACCATCAGATACAGCACCTCATCGCCGTTGAACAAGCGCCCGCTGGGATCGACCAGTTGCAGCCGATCGGCGTCGCCGTCCAACGCGATGCCGTAATCGGCGCCGTGCGCCTTCACCGCGGCGATCAGCGCCTCGGGGTGGGTGGCACCCACCTTGTCGTTGATGTTCAGTCCGTCGGGCGTGCAGCCGATGGAGATGACCTCGGCGCCCAGTTCATGGAACACCTTGGGCGCGATGTGGTAAGCCGCGCCGTTGGCCGCGTCGACCACGATCTTTAGACCCTTCAAGGTCAGGTCGTTGGCGTAGGTGCTCTTGCAAAACTCGATGTAGCGCCCGGCGGCGTCATCCAGGCGGCGCGTCTTGCCCAGGGCGGCGGATTCCACCCACACCGGCGGCTCCTCCAGCGCCGCTTCCACCGCGTGTTCCCAGGCGTCAGACAACTTGGCGCCCTGGGCGCTGAAGAACTTGATGCCATTGTCTGGAAATGGGTTGTGGCTGGCGCTGATAACCACGCCCAGCGAGGCGCGCTGCGTACGTGTCAGGTAGGCCACTCCCGGCGTGGGCAAAGGGCCCAGCAGCACGACATCAACCCCGGCCGAATTGAAGCCGCTCTCCAGCGCGCTTTCCAGCATGTAGCCGGAAATGCGCGTGTCCTTGCCGATCAGCACGGTGGGCCGCGCCTCGGTCTTTTTCAGCACGCGGCCCACGGCATGCGCCAGGCGCAGCACAAAGTCGGGCGTGATGGGGGGCTGGCCCACGGTGCCGCGAATGCCGTCGGTGCCAAAGTACTTTCTTGTCATTTTTATCCCCTGTTGATTTTCTAGAGAAAAGAAGCGGCTTCTTCAGTCGCCTGCTGTATTTTCAAGGCCGCCACGGTGGCCGCCACATCGTGCACGCGCAGCACACTGGCGCCGCGCTGCGCCGCCAGAAGCGCCGCCGCCACGCTGGGAATGAGTCGCTCCTGCACCTCCAGTCCCGTGACCGCACCGAGCGCCGACTTGCGCGACCAACCCGCCAGCAGCGGATAACCCAGGGCCAGCAATTCGCGCTGGCGCGCCAGTAGCTGGAAGTTCTGTGCGACAGTCTTGCCGAAGCCTATGCCCGGGTCCAGCATGATGCGCTGCGCTGCCACACCGCTGGCTTCGAGGCCCTGCGCACGCTGACGCAGAAAATCGGCTACCTGCGGCAGGACATCGCCGTCCATGGGCTCGACCTGCATGGTCTGGGGCTCGCGGTGCATGTGCATGAGGCAGACCGCGCAGCGACCGTGGCGTGCGATGACGTCGAGTGCGCCAGTTTGGCGCAAGGCCCAGATGTCGTTGATGATGTCCACACCCAGGTCCAGCACGGCCTGCATCACGCCGGGCTTGTAGGTGTCGACCGAGACCGGTACACCCAGTTTCACCGCCTCGCGCACCACGGGCAACAGGCGCTGGAGTTCGTCGGCCTCGCACAGTGCTGCGGCGCCGGGTCGTGTGGACTCGGCGCCCAGGTCGAGAATGTGCGCGCCCTCCCCCAGCAGTTGCTCGCAGTGGCGCAGCGCAGCCAGCGTATCGGCATGCTGGCCACCATCGGAAAAGGAATCGGGTGTGACGTTGACAATGCCCATGACCTGCGGCTGGCGCAAGGCGATGGTGAAACGCGTGGACTGCCAAACGGAATTGCTTGTCATGTGTAGCGGGAAGGGGTCAAGAAAAAAGGGGCAGATGCCCCTTTTGCTTGCCAGAGTGGCCGGCTTAAACCGCGGTGTGGGCCGGTTCGGTGGTCACGGCAGGTGCACCACCATTGCCCGGGCCCGAAGAAGGCGGTGGCGTGCGCGGCGACCAATCCTTGGGCGGGCGTGGTGCCTTGCCGGCCATGATGTCGTCGATCTGCTCGGAATCAATGGTCTCCCACTCCAGCAAGGCCTTGGCCATGGCGTGCATCTTGTCGGTGTTTTCTTCGATCAACTTGCGCGCCAGCAGGTACTGTTGGTCGATGATGCGGCGCACCTCGGCGTCGACCTTCTGCATGGTCTGCTCGCTCATGTTCGTGGTCTTGGTGACGGAACGACCCAGGAACACCTCGCCCTCGTTGTCCGCATAGACCATGGGGCCCAGGGCGTCGGTCATGCCGTAGCGCATCACCATGTCGCGGGCGATGTGCGTGGCACGCTCGAAATCGTTGCTGGCCCCCGTCGTCATCTGCTTCATGAAAACTTCTTCGGCGATGCGTCCGCCAAACAGCATGCTGATCTGGCTCAGCATGTATTCGCTGTCGTAGCTGTAACGGTCCTGCGTGGGCAGGCTCATGGTCACACCCAAGGCGCGACCGCGAGGTATCACCGTGACCTTGTGCACCGGGTCGCACTTGGGCAGCAGCTTACCCAGCAGGGCGTGTCCCGACTCGTGGTAGGCCGTGTTGCGCCGCTCTTCTTCGGGCATGACCATGCTCTTGCGCTCCGGGCCCATCAGGATCTTGTCCTTGGCCTTCTCGAAGTCCTGCATCTCCACCACACGGGCGTTGCGCCGCGCCGCCATGAGTGCGGCCTCATTGCACAGGTTCGCCAGGTCGGCGCCGCTCATTCCGGGCGTGCCGCGGGCGATGGTTCCAGGGTTCACGTCCTGACCCGAGGGGATCTTGCGCATGTGCACGTTCAGGATCTGTTCGCGACCTCGGATGTCGGGCAGCGTGACGTAGACCTGGCGGTCAAAGCGTCCCGGGCGCAACAGGGCCGCGTCCAGGATGTCGGGTCGGTTGGTGGCTGCCACGACGATCACGCCGACATTGGTCTCAAAACCGTCCATCTCCACCAGCATCTGATTGAGTGTCTGCTCGCGCTCATCGTTGCCACCACCCAGGCCGGCACCACGCTGGCGTCCGACAGCGTCGATTTCATCGATGAAAATAATGCAGGGGGCGTTCTTCTTGGCGTTGTCGAACATGTCGCGCACGCGGGATGCTCCCACACCGACAAACATTTCCACAAAGTCGGAACCAGAGATGGCAAAGAACGGCACCTTGGCTTCGCCGGCGATCGACTTGGCGAGCAGGGTCTTGCCGGTTCCGGGTGGACCGACCAGCAACAGACCACGCGGAATACGTCCGCCGAGCTTCTGGAATTTTTGCGGATCGCGCAGGAAGTCCACGACTTCCTTGACTTCTTCCTTGGCCTCGTCGCAACCGGCCACATCGGCGAAGGTCACGGTGTTGGCGGACTCGTCGAGCAAGCGCGCCTTGCTCTTGCCAAAGCTGAAGGCGCCGCCCTTGCCGCCGCCCTGCATCTGGCGCATGAAATACACCCACACGCCAATCAGCAACAGCATCGGACCCCAACTGACCAGCAGCGTCATGAGCAGGGAGCCTTCTTCGCGCTGCTTGACGTCAAACTTCACGCCATTGGCGCGCAAGTCCCCCACCAGACCGCGGTCCAGGTAGGTGGCCGTGGTGCGCAGCTTGCGGTCGTCGTTCGTCACTGCCAGGATCTCCGTGCCGCCCGGGCCTTCCTGGATGGTCACGGACTTGACGCGTCTGGCCGCAACTTCGTCCAGAAACTCGGAATAGCCCACGCTGCCGGCGCTCGCAGCAGCGCGCGGTTCAAACTGTTTGAAAACAGTGAACAGCACCATGGCGATAACCAGCCAGACGGCGATTTTTGAGAACCACTGATTGTTCAAGCGAGACTCCAGTCGGGAATAGCAATAAAAGACACGGACTAATTGCGACTCATTTTAGGCGTTTCAAGGGGCTGGCGGCAGCACCTGCCTGCTTCTGCCCTGCCGCGTCAGGGATTTTCTGCAACCTGAATCGGCCGGACGACGTTCTTCAGCCCGATACCCACCAGGAACGTCTCGGAAGAGTTGGACCTCGAGGCCTTGGGTTTGATCGGCTTGACCACCTTGAAGCTGTCCTTGAACAGCTTGGACAACTGACTGTAGCCACTGCCATGGAAGGCCTTGACCACCAGCGCGCCGTCCGGTTTCATGTGCGTTTGGCAGAATTCCAGCGCCAGTTCCACCAGGTGCGAGATGCGCGCGGCGTCGGCAGATTCAATGCCCGACAGATTGGGCGCCATGTCCGACACCACGTGGTCGGCGAGCCGGCCTTTCATCTCGAGCGCCAGTTGGGCCAGCACCTCGGGCTCGCGAAAGTCGCCCTGCAAAAAGACCACACCTTCGATTGGCTCCATGGGCAAAATATCCAGGGAAATGATCGTGCCGTTGAGTTCGCCGGCGGCCGCTCCCGCAGGGGAAAGCTTGCGCCGCACGTACTGGCTCCAGGCGCCCGGCGTGCTTCCCAGGTCCACCACCAGATGGCCGGGCTTGATGAGACCCAGGGTCTCGTCGATCTCTTTGAGCTTGTACGCCGCGCGCGCGCGATATCCTTCGCGTTTTGCCAGCTTGACATAGGGATCGTTGATGTGATCATTGAGCCAGGCTCGATTGACTTTGGTACTTTTTCTCTTGACGCTCATACAACCTCGATAATAGACACATGTCTCAAATACTACTTACCCCCGCCCAACGCAAAGTTCACCGCGCTGAAGCCCATCATCTTGACCCCGTCGTCATGGTCGGTGGCGACGGCCTGACGCCCGCTGTCATCAAGGAAGCCGACGCCAGCCTGAATGCCCACGGCCTCATCAAGATCCGCGTTTTCTCGGACGACCGCGCCGCCCGCGAAGCCATGTTCATCGCCCTGGCTGACCAGCTCAGCGCAGCTCCCATCCAGCACATCGGCAAACTGCTGGTGCTGTGGCGCCCCATGCCCGAGATCACCAAGGATCGCGTCGAAGACGAGGACCGCAAGGCGGGACCGCGCGACGTCAAGGTGCTGAAATACAGCAAGCGCGGCGGCCAACGCCCGGAGGTGAAGACCCTGCGTGTGCTGGGCAATCAACGCCTGTCCCCGGGTGGCCAGGTGAAGCGGGCGAAAAAACCCAATCAGATCTCGCTCAAGAAGCGCTCGCAGACCTGACAACAGACAAATGCCACAGCGTGACTGTGGCGCAGATCCACTGCAAAACGTAAAAAATCATTGCCAGGCCGTGCCACAGCGCCAGATTGTCCCGCGCCACGATGTGCGGCGCTACCGCATATTCGATCAGCAAGGCCAGCAGCACGCCACCCAGTACCCAGACGGTGGCGGCGCGTGGCGGGCTTGAGTGCAGGGCTGAAGCACGCGTTCCCAACAGCAACAGCACAACACCACACACGGTGCCAACCCAGGTCTGCGCCGTGAACAGTTTCGCTGCCATGTTGCCGGCCATGGCCGGCGTCGCCAGATGGCGAAACAACATGGGCACCACCATGGCGCCGAGCAGCGTCAGCCCGCCCCACCACAGCGCGGCCAGGAATACGGGCAGGCGCTCCCCCAGCTTGTGCAAAAAACTGCGACTGAAGGGCGCAGAGGCGTCAGACGTAACGCACCGCCACGATTTCGTAATTCTTCACGCCGCCAGGGGCTTGAACCGCGGCATTGTCGCCTTCGTGCCGGCCGATCAGCGCACGCGCAATGGGCGAGCCGATGTTGATCAGACC
Organism: uncultured beta proteobacterium; assembly: GCA_903830985.1. GTDB lineage: Bacteria > Pseudomonadota > Gammaproteobacteria > Burkholderiales > Burkholderiaceae_C > CAIKVZ01. The sequence goes on along the minus strand of CAIKVZ010000323.1, from coordinate 1,737 downwards.
GAGCTTCAGATCGGCTTCGTCTTCGCCGACGATCTGGTACGTCACGCGGTTTCCGGTGGACTCGTCTTCCAGGTCCACTGTGGAGCCGAAAACAACCTTGCCGCCGGCGTCGAGCTCGCGCGGGTCAATGATCTGGGCGCCAGACAGCTTGCTCTCCACTTCCGCGATCCGACCCTCGATGAAGCCCTGGCGGTCCTTGGCGGCGTCGTATTCGGCGTTCTCGCTCAGGTCGCCATGCGAACGCGCTTCCGCTATGGCGGCGATCACGCCCGGGCGCTCTACGGTCTTGAGCTTGTGCAGTTCCGCCTTGAGCTTTTCCGAGCCGCGCAGTGTGATGGGGATAGTGGCCATGTTGTCTCTGTATTGATTTTCGACCAAAAGGAAACCGCCGAGCGTTGCCGCTCGGCGGTGTCTTGATAGCCGGATTATGCCGTGATTGTGACGACGATCACGCTGAAGCCGTGGCGCCCACCAACTGAGCGTGCATTTCCTGCACGGATATCACGCCCAGCGCGTCGACGTGCTTCATGCCCTCGACCGCGGCCTGGGCCCCGGCGATGGTCGTGAAGGTGGTGACGCGAGCCAACAGCGCCGAGGTGCGTATTTGGCGCGAGTCGGCGATGGCGTTGCGGCGCTCCTCGACCGTGGTGATGACCAGGCAGATTTCCTGGTTCTTGATCATGTCCACGATATGCGGTCGCCCCTCTGTCACTTTGTTCACGCTGTTGCAGGGCACGCCGGCGGCCAGCAGCGTGGCGGTCGTTCCCTTGGTCGCCACCAGGATGAAGCCCATGGCAGAGAGTTCGCGTGCCACCTCGACGGCGCGCGGCTTGTCGCTGCCCTTGACCGAGATGAACACCTTGCCGGAACGATCGCCGTTGGCCTTGTAGGGTTTGGGCAGTTTGGTTCCAGCGCCGAGCTGTGACTTGACGAAGGCTTCGCCAAAAGTCTTGCCCACGCCCATGACTTCACCTGTGGACTTCATCTCCGGGCCCAGAATGGTGTCGACGCCGGGGAACTTGACGAACGGAAAGACCGCTTCCTTCACGCTGAAGTAAGGCGGCGTCACTTCATTGACGATGCCCTGCGCGGCCAGCGACTGGCCCACCATGCAGCGCGCCGCAATCTTGGCCAGTTGCAGGCCCGTCGCCTTGCTGACGAAGGGCACGGTGCGCGAGGCGCGCGGATTCACTTCGAGCACGAAGATCACGTCCTGGCCGTCAATGTGCTGAATGGCAAACTGCACATTCATCAGTCCCACGACATGCAGAGAGTCCGCCATGGCCGAGGTCTGACGCTTGATCTCGCTGATCGTGGCGGCACTCAAGGAATAAGGCGGCAGCGAACATGCCGAGTCACCGCTGTGCACGCCGGCCTGTTCGATGTGTTCCATCACGCCACCGATGAAGGTGCGCCCCGTGTCGTCGCGGATGCAATCGACGTCGCACTCAATGGCATCGTTCAGGAAGCGGTCCAGCAGCACCGGCGAGTCGTGGCTCACCTTGACGGCTTCACGCATGTAGCGCTCCAGGTCGCGCTGCTCGTGCACGATCTCCATGGCGCGCCCGCCCAGCACGTAGCTGGGGCGCACCACCAGGGGGTAGCCCAGGGCCGCGGCCTTGTCCAGCGCCTCGGATTCGGTACGCGCTGTGGCGTTCGGCGGCTGGCGCAGGCCCAGCTCATGCAGCAGCTTCTGGAAGCGCTCGCGGTCTTCGGCAGCGTCGATCATGTCGGGCG
>CAIKVZ010000322.1 GCA_903830985.1 uncultured beta proteobacterium | reverse complement strand
GATCAAGATCATCAACATCGTGGCACTGCTGATCGTTCCGGTGATGATGAAGATTCACGGCGGTTGATGTCGCCTGGGTGTCGCAGCGCGGCACCCCAAAGCAGAAAGCCCGCCGCGTGCGGGCTTTTTTACGGCTGTTCGGAGGACAATTCAGCCATGCAATTCAACTACATCGCCAACGCGCCGCGCGCCAGTTCCTCTGGTGTCACCCTGCCTGTCATCGACCCGTCCAACGGCGAGGTGTTTGACGAACTGCAACGCAGCAATGCCCAGGACATCGATGAAGCCGTGCAGGCCGCGCGCCACTGCATGGACTCGGTCTGGCACAAGGTCAACGCCATGGAGCGCGGGCGCTTGCTGATGCGCCTGTCGCAAAAAGTGCTGGAGCATGCCGACGAGTTGGCGCTGCTCGAGCAGCGCGACTGCGGCAAGCCCACAAAGCAGGCCCAGGCCGACGCCACGGCACTGGCACGTTACTTCGAGTTCTACGCCGGTAGCTGTGACAAGCTTCACGGCGAAACCCTGCCCTACCAGGATGGCTACAGCGTGTTCACCTGGCGTGAGCCGCACGGCGTCACGGGCCACATCATTCCCTGGAATTACCCGATGCAGATCTTCGGGCGCAGCGTCGGCGGCGCGCTCGCAGCGGGCAATGTGTGCGTGGTGAAACCCGCCGAAGACGCCTGCTTGTCGCTGCTGCGCGTGGCCCAACTCGCCGCGGAAGTGGGGTTCCCCGCCGGCGCCATCAACATCGTCACTGGCTACGGCCACGAAGTCGGCGACGCGTTGGCGCGCCACGCCGGCATCGAGCACATCAGCTTCACCGGCAGTCCCACGGTGGGCACGTTGATCCAGCAGGTCGCCGCCGAGCGCCACTGTCCGGTGACGCTCGAGCTGGGTGGCAAAAGTCCGCAAATCGTTTTTGCCGACGCCAATCTGGATGAAGCCATTCCCGTCATCATCAACGCCATCGTGCAAAACGCCGGACAGACCTGCTCAGCGGGCTCACGCGTACTGATCGATGAACTCATCTACGAACCACTGCTGGCGCGCCTGGGCAATGCCTTCGAAAAACTGCGCGTCGGCCCGGCCGCCATGGACCTCGATCTGGGCCCGCTGATACGCCAAAGCCAGCAGCAGCGCGTTTGGGATTTCCTGAGCGACGCTCAGGTGGCCGGTATTCCCATGGTGGCGCAAGGCCGGGTCGTTGATGAGGCGCCTGAATCCGGCTTTTACCAGGCCCCGACACTGCTGCGCGACGTCCCCGTGACGCACCGCCTGGCGCAGGAAGAGGTATTCGGCCCGGTGCTGGCGGCCATGAGTTTCCGCGATGAAGACGATGCCGTGGAACTGGCCAACGCCACGCGCTTCGGGCTGGTGGCCGGCGTCTGGACGCGCGACGGTGGCCGCCAATTCCGCATGGCCAAACGCATCCGCAGCGGCCAGGTGTTCATCAACAACTACGGCGCCGGTGGCGGGGTGGAGCTGCCCTTTGGCGGCGTCAAGTCCTCGGGCTACGGCCGCGAAAAAGGCTTTGAAGCGCTGTACGGATTCACCACCCTCAAGACCGTCGCGGTGCGCCACGGTTAAGTACCACAGTCAACCAGGAAACAACATGCGCGTAGCCAACAAATCCATCATCGTCACCGGGGCCGGCGGCGGCATCGGCGAAGGCATTGCCAAACGCCTTGCGGCCGAAGGCGCCAGCGTCATCGTCAACGACATCAACGTAGCAGCGGGCGAAAAGGTCGCCGCCGAGATCGTCGCCGCCGGTGGCAAGGCGAGTTTTTTCGCCGCCGACGTCACGAAAACCGATGACGTCAAGGCCCTGGTCCAGGCCGCGGTGCAGCGCCACGGCAGCCTGGACGTGATGGTGAACAACGCGGGCTGGACGCACCGCAATCGCCCTGCGCTCGAAGTGAACGAGGACGAGTTCGACAAGTGCTACGCCGTCAACATGAAAAGCATCTACTTGGCCACGATCCATGCCACACCGGTGTTTCGGGCTCAGGGTGGCGGTAGCTTCATCAATATCGCCTCCACGGCCGGGTTGCGCCCGCGCCCGGGGCTCACCTGGTACAACGGCTCCAAGGGCGCGGTGATCATCACCTCCAAGTCACTCGCTGCCGAGTTGGGACCCGACAACATCCGCGTGAACTGCATCAACCCGGTGTTCAACCCCGACACCGGCCTGAGCGCCGAGTTTGCCGGAGGTCCCCTGGACGAAGCGCGACGCGCGAAGTTCCTGTCCAGCATTCCGCTGGGGCGTTTTTCGACCGCGCTTGACGTGGCGAACGCCGCGCTTTATCTGGCGAGCGACGAAGCGGCCTTCATCAGCGGCGTTTGCATCGAGGTTGACGGCGCGCGCTGCGTCTGACTCAAACCCGCCCGCGTTGCAGGCTGTGCTCCTGCAACTGGTCTGGGACAAACAGCGCGATCAAGGCGTCCATCAGGGCGCGCGCCTTGGCGGTGTGGTCGGCACCAAAATTGCACACGTAGACGTCCAGCGTCACGCCCTGCTGCTCGGGCCAGGTGTGCACGCACAGGTGCGACTCGGCCAGCAGCACCGTGGCGGTGACGCCACCCGGACCCTGGGGTGAATCCGGAAAACGATGAAACAGCTGGCCCACGGGCTGCAGGCCACAGGTCAGCACCGCCTGCACGCACCAGGCGCCCAGACGCTCGGCGTCGACCAGCCAGGCTGCATCGCAGCGGCAGTAGTACAGATCGGCGGTGAGGTGAAGCCCTTGCATGGCGCCGACTGTACCGCCAACTCGCTTAAAATACCCACGTGTTTGCAAGAACACATTCGCTAGGGGTGCTGTCTTTCGGGACGGCTGAGAAAGTCCCTTTGAACCTGATTGAGGTAATCCTCGCGCAGGGAAGCATGTCCAGGATCTGGCCGCGCTGTTTGATCCGATTCAGGCAGCTTCTCGAGCAGCCAAACACGATCCCGACCAAGCCGACCTGCTATGACGTCGAAGGAAAACGTTATGGCACATTCCACAAAAAAAATCCGTTTATCACCCGTCTGCCAGGCCATTGGCTTGGCGTTTTTCATCGCCGGAAGTGCAGCCGCGCAGACCGTGCCCGACAACACGGCTCAGCTGCCATTGGTGGTCATCACCGAACGCAGCCCGCTGCCCACGGCCGCCGTCACGGGCCTGGGCGAGGCACCGCTGGCGCGCACGCCGATCAGTGCGACGGTGATCAATGCAAAACAGATTGAGGCCAGCGGCGCCCGGCGCCTGGCAGACCTGCTGAAATTTGACGCCTCCAGCAGCGACGCCTACAACGCCGTCGGCTACTGGGACTACGCCACGATGCGCGGCTATGTGCTGGACAACAAGTTCAACTACCGGCGCGAAGGCTTGCCCATCAACGCCGAGACCTTCATCCCGCTGGACAACAAGGAACGCGTCGAACTGCTCAAGGGCACGAGCGGCATGCAGGCCGGCACCAGCGCACCGGGTGGACTGATCCAGTACATCGTGAAGCGCCCCACAGACGCACCGCTGCGCAGCGTGCGCCTGGAAGCCACCAGCAGCGGCGGCGCGCTGGCCAGTGTGGACCTGGGCGGACGCTTTGGCGATGCCAAGGAGTTTGGCTACCGCCTGAACGCTTCAGGAGAGAAACTCAACAGCGCGACGCGCGACAGCGACGGCAGCGCCCGCATGCTGGCATTGGCGCTGGAATGGCGCATCAACCGCGACACCTTGCTGCAAGTCGAAGGCGAATACTCGAAGCGTTCGCAGCCCAGCGTGCCGGGCCTGAGCCTGACCGGGACCACCCTGCCCGCGCCGGACGCCAAGCTCAACATCAACAGCCAGCCATGGTCGCTGCCGGTCGTGCTGCAGGGTTTCACCGGCACCGTCAAGCTGGAGCAGGCACTGAACACCGACTGGCGTTGGAGCGTCCAAGCCGGCACGCAACGCCTCAAGTCCGAAGACCGAGCCGCCTTCCCCTTTGGTTGTTCGACCGGCGCCGACTATGTGGCCGACCGCTATTGCGCCAACGGTGACTTCGACCTGTACGACTTCCGCAGCGAGAACGAGCACCGTAACACCGACGCCGCACAGCTGCAGGTCAGGGGTCGCGTCGCCACTGGCAGCGTGCAGCATCAGCTCGGCGCCTCCTGGCTGAGCAGCCGCATCCGCGATCGCTTTGAGCGCAATGCCTACAACTGGGTCGGAAACGGCAACGTGTCCAAGCTGCAAACCGTCCTGCCCGACCCCAGCCTGACGGGAGAGAGCACGCAGCGCAGCGAGCAAAGCACCGAGCTGTCAGTCTTTGATGCCATTCAGTGGACACCGCAATGGGGCACATGGCTGGGACTGCGCCACAGCCGGCTGCAGCGCGACAGCGTGCGCACCGATGGCTCGGCCCCGACCGCTTACACGCAGAGCCTGACCACACCCTGGGCGGCGCTGAGCTACCAGTTGACGCCGCAGCGCATGCTCTACGCCAGTTGGGGCAAGGGCGTGGAGTCGCAGGTCGTGCCGAACCGCGCGCAGTTCACCAATGCGGGTCAGGCGCTGGCGCCGGTCACCTCACGCCAATCCGAGTTCGGCATCAAGGCTCAAGACCACGCGCTGAACTGGCAACTGGCCTACTTCAGCATCGTGCGTCCGGCCACCAACCTGGACGCCTGCAACCGCCTGGGAATCACCCCTTGCCTGGGCGCCTATGACGGCACGGACGAGCACCGGGGCATCGAGGCATCGGCCCAGTGGCGCGGTGGCGCCTGGAGCCTCGCCGGCGGCGCCACGCTGCTGCATGCACGCCGCGAAGGCAGCCTGGTCGAACCCGAGACCAATGGCAAGAGCCCGACCAATGTGCCAGACCGGATCTTGCGCGCCCAGGCCGAATACCGCGTCGCAGCCCTGCCCGGCGTGGCCGTGCAGTTGAATGCCTCTTATGAAGGAAGCCGCGCGGTGCTGCCCGATGCCTCGGTCACGCTGCCAGCGTGGACCCGGCTTGATGCCTTGCTGCGCTACGACAGCAGCGTACGCGGCACGGCCACCACTTGGACGCTGGGCGTGGACAATCTGCTGGACCGGCGCTACTTCAAGGAGTCGCCGTACCAGTTCGGACATGTCTACCTGTTCCCGGGAGCGCCGCGCCAAATGCGCATTTCTGTGCAGGCCAGCTTGTAAAAGCTCAAAAAATACCGCTATAATCTAAGGCTTGTTCCTCGATAGCT
>CAIKVZ010000321.1 GCA_903830985.1 uncultured beta proteobacterium | reverse complement strand
TTCGCCGTGTAAAAGCGATTCCTGCCCCACAGATGGTTCATCATCAATTGAAGCTTGTGCAACTGCAGCTCGGCCAGTTGCTCACGCGGCAGGGTTTCCGTCGCCTCGTTGAAGTAGCTCATGTGACAGTCACCTGGTTGGGCTGGAAAAACGGACCCTGCCAGCAGCACGCGGTGGCACTGCTGCGTGAGTTCATCCGCCGGCGATGATGGGCACCAGCATGACCCGGTCGCCACTGGCAATGCGCGCCGATGACTCACCCGACAGCAGCATCGTGCCGTTCACGGCGACGTTCCAACTGCTGTCGTTCAGATCGGCTGCGGCCTCGGGCAGCCGGCGCAACAGGGCCGCGCGCAAGGCGCTCACGTCGCTGACGGCCTCGTCGATGATCACCAGTTGTTCCGGAGCGCCGGGCAGCGGCCTGGGCAGGGCGACCCGCACCGCGAAGCCCGTGAGCAGACGCGACAACTGTTCGTGCCAGTCCACCGCCGGAGTGCCTTCCGTGTTCAGGCCGGTGAGGCTGTAGAAGCGACTCTTCATGGCGTCGAATTCGGCGCGATCAATCTTCTCGCCGGAAAAAGGGCCTTCGGTCAGGGCCTCGTCAAACCAGCGCCGGGGCAGCGTGTCGTCCTTGGCTCGCAGGCCGAAGCGGAAATTCAGCATGCGCTCGACACCGGTGACATTGCGACCGATCTCGTCGAGTTCTTCCGCGGCGAACACTTGGCCCGTCAGGGCGCCAAGCTGGGTGGCGAAATCGTTCAGATCGGGCAGGGTTGGGGAATTGAAAAGCTTGGTGTTGAAGCGGCACATGCCCACCGAATCGCCGACGGCGTAGGTGTTCTCGCACTTGCGCACCGCGTATTCCTTGCCCTCATAGCTGTTTGGCGCTGCGGAAACGCTGCCGCCGTACAGGGCCGCCTTGAACGCCGGATCGTCGTTGATGCGCGCGTTGATCTCCAGTGTGACGCGGTTGCGCAGATGGTCCATGCCGCGCGTTGCCACCGAAAGGCCCAGGGCGAAGGCTTTGAGGATGCGCGAGTCGTGCGGATCAGACTGGAACAGGCCCTTGACCGTCATGCGGTAATCGAGCGCGCTGAGCGGGTACTTGCCCCGTTCCACGGCGCGCGCCGAGTCGGCAATGGTGTCGCCAAAGCCCTCGCGCCGGGCGGTCATGAACAGCAGCTTTTCGATGACCTCGTAGTTGCCCCAACTCAGATCCAGGCCGCCAGTCTGCTGCAAGCCGATGATGCCGCGCTGGAACAACTCCATGGCCCAGGCGATGGCGCTGCCGGTGGAGGCGGAGTCCAGACCCAGGTCATTCAGGATGTTGTTCAGGCGCAGCACCTGCTCGGGCTGCCCGATGCCTATCATCGGACCGAACTTGCCCAGGGTGACGTACTCGGGGCCGTCGCCCTTGTCGTACCGGTCGTACTGGCCGTCGTCGTGGATGCCGTTGTAAGTGCGCTGCTTGCCGTGGTCTATGGCCGCCTGGTCCCGGTCGTAGCTGGCGTTTCCGGCCAGCCCTTTGAGGGCCGAGGCGCCCCAACCGGACTGTGCCTCGGGCGTCATGTCATTCTGGTTGCGGCAATGCACAGGACACAGATAGCAGCCGTCCATGCCGGGACGGTAAGGGTCAAAATTGTCGGCGTCCAGCGCCGGTGTCCAACTGGACTCCTGATTGTTCTTGGTGCCCAGGGCGCACAGCACGCGGCTGGGCTTGTACAGGAAGGGCGTGCCGACCATCTTGAGCGCGTTCTTGATCACGCTCGTCGAGATAATTTTCTTGCCGATGACTTTGTTGTATTTGGCCATGGGCTGCAGTGGCTGCAGGTCCCTGGGTGCGCCGTGGATCATGATGCCCTTGACCTTGAGCGAACCCATTTTGGCGCCGCCGCCGCCGCGCGCCCAGATCGACTTGATACCGCCCATGATGCCGCTGCACAGCACCTGGTTTTCACCCGAGGTCGTGATCCTGGCCAGCGCCATGTCCTCGCGCTCGACGCATTGGTAGTCGCGCGCAATCGCTGCGGCCATGTCCAGATTGTCCAGCCCGATGTAGGGCGTGGCGTCGACGAATTCCACCTGGTCGTAGGATATTTTCAGCAGGGTCCAGGACGCCGAGCGTCCGTACAGGACGACATGGTCGTAGCCATGGCAACGCAGAAACGACGGGAAGTAGTCGCCCGCATTGGCATCCAGAATCGCGTAGCTGTCGTGCGACTTGCTGGTGATATTGCCACGGGTGGCCGAAGGCATGCTGCTGGTCAGCACGCCGGAGCCGAAGATCAGCGGGATGTCCGGGTCGAGCGCGTCGCGCTCTTCTTCCATCAGGTTGTAGAGCAACCACATGTTCGCGCCACGCCCGCCGAGAAGATGGCGCAGCACCTCCAGTGGCAGGTATTTGCGCAGCAGCTGGCGCTGTTCCAGATCGACGAACAGCACCGCGCCCTGCGTGTTGTACTGCGGCGTTTCGTGCATGCGCGCGACGAGACTGTCGAGCTTTTCTCGGATGGACATGGTTCTGGCTCCGGTGGTGGTGATCGCTCAGGCGGCTTTTAACGCCTTCAGCCGCTCGTACTTGCTCTGCAGTTCCTCCCGGCTCTCGCGGTGTTCAGGGTCGGGAACGATGGCCCGCACCGGGCAGACCTTGACGCATTGCGACACTGCATGGTGTCCGACGCATTCGGTGCACTTCGTTGGATCGATGTAGAAGATGTCTTCGCCCGCGGTGATGGCCTTGTTCGGGCAGGGTGCCAGACACACGTCGCAGGCAATGCAGAGGTCGTTGATGATGAGTGCCATGGGTCTCTCCCTTGATGGAATTGGAATTGGAATTGGATTCGAGTGAACTTGCGCCGCGTGGTGGGCGCGCTATTCCTGGCTCATGGGCGGATCGGG
>CAIKVZ010000320.1 GCA_903830985.1 uncultured beta proteobacterium | reverse complement strand
GGCATCGTGAAGGTCGCCTTCATCACTGAACCACCGCCTCTGGGCGGTTGATAACCAAGGATTCTTCCCATGGGAATGAACGTAGGAAGCGCCAGTGGCTCCGATGAACCCGAGGTGCTGATGGACATCAACACCACGCCGTTGATCGACGTGATGCTGGTTTTGCTGGTGATGCTGATCATCACCATTCCGATCCAGTTGCACTCGGTCAATCTGGAAATGCCGGTCGGAACGCCGCCGGTGAACCTTATCAAGCCGGAGAAGATTCAGATCGACATCGACGACAAGAGCACCGTTTACTGGCAGGGTCTGCCCGTGAGCGCGGCCGAACTTGACGAGAAGATGAAGGCAGTCGCCGGCTTGGAAAATCAGTTGCAGCCCGAGGTGCATATTCGCCCGAACAAGAGTTCGAAATATGCTGTCTTCGCCAATGTGCTGTCGTCGAGCAAGCGCCTGGGACTGAACAAGATTGCCGTGATCGGTGCGGAGCAGTTTATCCAATGAATACGCCCGCAATGAATATGCCCGTGTTGAGTACGCCCGGGATGCGTCACGGCTACGAGAACCGCGATCCATCGCGGCGCGTCAAGGGCTTGATCATCGTGGTAGCGATACACGCGTTCATCGGCTATGCGCTGGTCTCTGGTTTGGCGCGCAAGGGCCTCAACCTGATCAAGAAGCCACTGGAAGCGGTGGTGATTCAGGAAGTGATTATTCCGCCACCGCCACCGCCACCGCCACCGCCACCCAAGAAGATCGAGACGCCCAAGGAAATGCCCAAGGTTGACGCACCGCCGCCACCCTATGTACCGCCGTCGGAAGTGACACCGCAGGTCAGCACGGCGCCATCGATCGTCTCGGTGGCCACGCCGCCGCCGGCACCTGCCGTGATTGCACCTCCGCCGCCGGCTCCGGTGGTTGTCGGCCCCAAGCGCGTCTCCATGGGTGTGGCCTGTCCGACGCAGGTTCCGCCAGAGATGCCGCGCAAGGCCATGCAGGACGGCACCACGGGCGTGGTGAAAGCGAAGATCCACATCAAGGGCGGCGTGATCCAGAGCGTGGAAATCCTCTCGGGTCCACGTGTATTTCACTCGGCCGTGCTAGCCGCCATGAGGCAGTACAAGTGCATCACCGACGGCTCCGACGTTGACGCAACGCAGGAGTTTGATTTCAAGCTCGAGTAAGTCCAAGGTTGCCGGCCGAGCCATTCGGCTGGCGACTTTTCTTTCGTCTCCCCAGCTTTTTTTTTGCATCACATCCCGGCAATTGCCGCGTGAATTGTGACTGCTCGAGTCACCTTTTTGGATTACCTGGCCCCAGACTTTCGGGACTGATAGAGCCTTGTTGTTGGTGTGCAACATGGTTGGAAGATATTTCGACTGTCGCCCAGCATGGCACGTGCCTTTCAAGCTTGTCACAAAGGCTGGTACATCACTTGTGCTTGTTTTTTTATCCACTTAAATCAACAGCTTAGGACAAGGTAGCCGAACCGGGTCAATGAATCTGCTCCGTTCCACTATGTCCCGCAAATTCCAGCACAGCCAAAACTCGTCACCCACAAGATGTAGGCCGAGTGACAATCACGTTTCTTTCACGTAAATGTCCCAAGTTTTCGGTTTGCATCGTTTGAGTGGGTCTGCGTTGGCGGGCAATCAATTGATGTGAATGATCCGAAGCTTGGTTTTTTTGATCCTTTGAACATGGAGTTTTGCATGCGAAGTAAACAGCTTGTATTCAAGAAGACTTTGGTTGCGCGCGCACTGGTTGTCGCGTTTGGCACCGCGGCTTTGTCGGTCGGGGTTACTACAACGGCCAGCGCCCAGGACGCCTCGCAGAACCTGCAACGCGTGACAGTTACCGGTTCAAACATCAAGCGTGTCGACGCTGAAACGGCCTCGCCAGTTGAGGTCATTACACGGGAAGACATTCAGAAGTCCGGCAAAACGACCATCGCTGATGTGCTGCTGGGGCTGAACGGCAACAGCAATGGATCTGTTCCACTGTCATTTGGCGTTGGCTTTGCTGCCGGCGCATCTGGCGTTTCATTGCGGGGTCTGGGTGCCAACAGCACGCTGGTGCTGTTGAACGGTCGCCGCATGGCGCCCTACGGCCTGGCTGACGATGGCCAGCGCACCTTTGTCGACTTGAGCACCATTCCGCTGGATGTGGTCGAGCGCGTCGAAGTCGTGAAGGATGGCGCATCAGCGACATATGGTTCAGATGCCATTGCCGGCGTCGTCAACATCATCACGCGCCAGGACTTCAAGGGGGTCGTATTGAACGCTTCCTATGGTCAAACCCGCTATGGCGACCAGCAAAATCCGAAGGCTTCACTCACTGGTGGCTTTGGTGACTTGGCCGCTGACAAATACAACGTCTTCTTCACACTCGAAGCCCAGGGCATTGGCGAAATCCGCATGAGCGACCGCGCCGGTCGCGGCGGCATCGGCGACCCCAACATCATGGCGCACGGCTATGACCTTGGCACGGGTACCGGTTACGGCGGCTACAAGGTCAGCGGCACTTCTGTCAGCAGCAGTCCGACCGGATGGGCTCGGCCGTACACGACGAAAAATGGCGGCACTGCAGTCGCGGGTTCGGTCTATACGCAATTGGCACTCCCTGCTGGCGGCTGCGCGACAGCACCTGCGGTCGCTGCGGTCGGTTACTCGGGCTGTACCTATGACTCGCTGAAGTTCCTGCAACTTCAACCGCCCGAAGACAAGATCAACTTCCTGACGCGCGGCACGATTGAAATTTCCCCGACGCTTACGGCCTTTGGCGAAGTGGGGCTGTTCAACTCCAAGGTGACCACGAATTACACACCGTCCGGCGTCAGCGGCAGCTGGGCTGATCCGGTCGTTGGAGCGGTCAAAAACAACGTCGCCATCACGATGGGCCCCAATCACCCTGACAATCCATTCAATGCTGCCAGTGGCGCCAATGGCGGTGCGGGCTACAACGCACGCCTGCGCTATTTGACCGCTGACTTGGGCGGTCGTGACAATAGCTATGACACAACGGTCACGCGTATTTTGGGTGGTTTGAAAGGCACAGCCTTCAACTGGGATTGGGAAACGGGTCTGCTGTACACAGAAAGCAAAACCGACCAGACGACCGACGGTTACATTCGCGACAGCGTGCTGCGCGACTACCTGAACGGCACCAACGTGTCGGGCATGAATCCGACCAATACCTACTACCGCCTGGGCACCAATGCCGGACTGAACAGCGCGGCCACCAATGCCGCCATTGCACCTCATATCACGAACACTTCCAAGACCTCGATCACATCATTGGACATGAAGGCCACGCGTGAGTTGATGCAGCTTTCAGGTGGCGCACTGGCGCTGGCCGTTGGCGCGGAGTTCCGGCAGGAAAAAGTCGACAGCCCGCCCAAACCCTATACCTACGCTGCTGACATCATTGGATTGGGCTACTCAGGATTCAGCGGTTCTCGCAACATCGCTGCGCTTTACGGCGAACTCAACGCCCCGGTGCTGAAGAACCTGGAGTTGAATGCCGCATTGCGCACGGACCACTACTCAGATTACGGCAGTTCCAATACGCCCAAAGTCGGGTTCAAGTACACACCGATCCAGCAAATGGTGGTACGGGGAACTTATGCCGAAGGCTTCCGGGCTCCCGGTGCGGCGGAGAGCGGCAAGAGCGTAGGCGGCGCCGCTGGCTACACCAACGTCATCGATCCGATCCGCTGTCCTGGTGGCGTGATGGCCCCTGGCGCGCTGGCTGCCGACTGCAACGCCCAAGTTCTGGCCATCAGTTCCGCGAACCCCTTCGTGAAACCAGAAACTTCGAAGAGCATGACCCTTGGTTTGGTGTTGGAACCCATCAAGGACACCAGCATCTCGATCGACCTCTGGCAGATCACTCGGAACAACGAAATCCTCGGTTCTGATCCAGCGACCGTGCTGGCCAATCCGGCAGGCTTCCCAGCTGCGAAAATCACCCGCAATCCGGATTCGACCGATGGCTTGGCTGGCAAGCCCGGTTCCGGCTCGCTGGTTTCGGTGGAAGCTCCGTACACGAACGGTCCCAAGACTGTGACCAACGGAATTGACATCGATGTGCGTCAACGTTTCAACCTCGGTGAGGCTGGCAAGCTCATGGGCAAGCTGACTTGGACGCATCTGAACTCGTTCAAGCGCACGCTGACGGACGGCAGCACTTATGAGTACGCAGGTACAGACGGCCCAACCGCGCTGAGCAGTTCTTCTGGCATGCCCAAGGACAAGGCTACGCTGGCAGTGACATGGGATCGTGGTCCGATTTCATTGACTGGCACCGCAAACTACGTGTCCGGGACGAAGAATGTCGAGTTTCAGGGCGATCCGAATGGCTGCTTGTTGACCTTTTCTGATGGTACGGATGCCCCAGGCCCAGGCTGCAAGGCACCGTCGTTCACCACCTTTGACCTGACCGGCAAGTACACGGTTTCGAAGAACCTGCAGGTCTATGGTTCCATCACCAACTTGTTCGACCGGGTCGCTCCATACGACCTGTCGGCTTTTTATGGCATCACCCATTACAACGCCAACTACAACCAGGCAGGCGCCATTGGACGCACCTATTCTGTAGGCGCGCGGTACCAGTTCTGATTTAATTTGGTCTGAACTGAAACCGAGAGGGCGACAGCATTGAGCTGTCGCTCTTTTTTTTGATGGGTAGGCTTGGGCGTTATCACCAGTGACGTGAAATCGCAAACTTCCAGACGTGTGAAGCTGCGATACTGTCACCGATAAATTGATTTGAAAAATTTAATCTGACCCTAAAAAAGGAGTTCCAATGAGAATCGGGAGCCGACTGCTGCACACTGTCTGTGCCGCGCTATTTGCCTTTGTCATTGGCCCGACCGCGGCACTGGCCCAGACCGTTCCCGCAATCTCCCCGGTGGCAGAGATTCCGGTTGAAACGCTGTTCAAGAGGGCGGCCTTTCGCCGCATCGTACTGTCCCCCGACCAAAAATTCATGGCCGCACTGGCGCCGGCGAACGGCCGGCAAAACCTGGTCGTCATCGATTTGGAAAAACATTCCGGCAACGTGCTGACGAGTTTTTCGACCGGGGACGTGAACACCATTTTCTGGGCCAGCAACGAGCGCCTCATTTTCACGACCGGCGACCAGCAGGGACTGGAGTTTCGTGGCGATGGTGGCCTGTTCGCCATCAACCGTGACGGCAGCAATGCGCGCACCCTGGTCAAGCCGGCGCTGGAAGATTCAGCTGTGAAATTCGTGC
Source organism: uncultured beta proteobacterium (assembly GCA_903830985.1). Classification (GTDB taxonomy): domain Bacteria; phylum Pseudomonadota; class Gammaproteobacteria; order Burkholderiales; family Burkholderiaceae_C; genus CAIKVZ01. The sequence continues at coordinate 15,301 of CAIKVZ010000320.1, read as the reverse complement.
TTCGCCTGACCAGCGTGCTGGGCCGGATCAAAGGCAACAAGGACGAAGTTCTGGTCTCCGCCAACGACCGCAGCGAGGACACGCAAGACGTCTACCGCATGAACATGAACAACGGGCGCAAGACCCTGATCAACACCAGTTCACCGGGCAACGTGTCAAGCTGGCTGCTCGATTCCGACGACCTGCCGCGCGCGACCCTGAGTTCTGATTTTTCAAAGAAACGCTGGTGGTTTTCCTATCGCAGTGGAGAAGGTGCTCCCTGGAAGAAACTGGCCGAGTGGAACGAGCAACTCAAGGACGTTGTCATCCCGGTAGCCTTTGACCCCGCGGACAAAAGCAAGCTGTACGTGGCGAGCAATATCGGCCGTGACACGCTGGCCTTTTTCAAGTTTGACCCCGAGACCGGTAAGTTGGGTGATCTGGTTTACGGCGACGATCGCTACGACGTGGCATCGTTCGAGTTGATCGGCGGCGCACTGGGCGAAGGTGGCAGCCTGCTGTTCGGCGGCACAGAAGAAGATCCGGGGAAGTTGCTGGGCGTGCGCTATCAGGCGGACAAGCTCAAGACCGTCTGGTTTGACGAAACCGCCAAGCGCGCACAGGCCATGGTTGATGCTGCCCTGCCGGAGACCCTCAACACCTTCAATGTGAACCAACGTCGCACACTGGTGTTTTCGCGCTCCGACGTGAACCCTGGAGAGTGGTATTTTTTTGATCAGGACAAGCGCAGTCTTGAAGCCAGCGGCATCGCAGCGCGTCCGAACATCGATCCCAAGCTGATGGCAGCGATGCGCCCTGTGAGTTGGACGGCGCGCGATGGTGTCCGCATTGACGGCTACCTGACGCTGCCGCGCAACTACGTGGCCGGTAAACCGGTTCCGCTCGTCTTGCATCCACATGGCGGCCCCTGGTCCAAGGACAACTGGGGCTTCAACACAGAGGTTCAGTTCATGGCGAATCGGGGCTTCGCCGTGTTGCAGCCGAATTTCCGTGGTTCCACAGGCTACGGTGCGCAGCACCTGCGCCTGAGCTACAAGCACTGGGGAGACACCATGATCGACGACATGATCGATGGCGTTGATTGGGCTGTGAAACAGGGTTTTGCCGATCCGAAACGCCTGGCGGTGTACGGCGCAAGCTATGGCGGCTACGCGACTCTGGCGGCACTGGTGCGCAGACCGGACATGTTCAAGTGGGGCATCAATTACGTCGGCGTAAGCGATTTGACAGTGCACCAGGACACGCAACCGGCCCAGTTGCGCGGCAACTTTGCCGTACTGACGAAAACCATCAATGGTGACCAGCGTACCGACAGTGCCATGTTCGAACAGCAGTCCCCGGCGCGCCACGTTGCCAGCATCGTGGCCCCGGTGTTCCATGCCTACGGCGGTGAGGATCAGAACGTCGATTTCGCCAACGGCCGCACTATCCGGTCCGCGTTTGACAGTGCGAAAAAGCCCTACGAATGGATGTTCGTCGCCGACGAGGCGCACGGCTACCGGCAGGACAAGAATGTGCTCGAGTTCTACAACCGCTTCGACAAGTTCATGAAGAAGAACACGCCACCGGCAAATTGATCGGCTGCGGGGCTCAAACGCTGGGCCTCGGCAAACTCCGCACGTGGCGTATCACCGGATGCCGCCAGGCCCAGACCGCCAGCAGCAGGGCTCCACCACCACCCAACCCCAGGGCATAGCGCAAGCCTGCATGTTCGCCCACGTAGCCGCCCAGCAGGGCGCCGGGGCCGGCGGGAATCAGGATCAGCCAGCGCATGGTGCTGGTCATGCGGCCCAACAGGTGTTCGGGCGTTACGGCCTGGCGCAGCGCCAAAAAGTTGATGAAGATCAGCACGGCACCGGCGCTGAAGCACAGCAGCATCAGGACGAAGGACGCGATGCCCCAGACCCCGGCGGGTGACAAGGCGAGCTGCAGCCAGCCAAAGCCACACACGGCAAAGCCCAGCACCAGGCAGGGGCCGGGACCCAAGCGGCGCGAGATGCGGTGGCCCAGGGTGCTGGCGACCACGGTGCCGAGTCCCAGGCCGATGTAGCACAGGCCCACTTCGTGCTCGTTCAGCCCCAGGGTGCGCGTCGCGTACAGGATCTGCACCACCATCGCGGCGTGGTGGCACATCTGCCACAGGCCGACCACCAGCGCCAGGCTGAGCAAAAGGCGATGCTGCACCACAAAGGAAAGGCCCTCGCGCAGGTCGTGCCAGAAATGCGGTTTGCGATGCGGCACGCGCACCTCGGTCACCTTCACCCCGCGCAGGATCAGCACGCTGATGAACAGCAGGACCGCATCGGCGAGCAAGGCCAGCGGCGCGCCCACCAGTTTGATCAGCACGCCTGCCACACCGGGCCCGGCCACCTCGGCGCCGGAACTCGCCAGCGCGTTCTTGGCGTGGGCTTCGACCAGGCGCTCGCGCGGCACGACCTGCGTCAGCACGATCTGCGCGGCTGTTCCGGCAGTCACGAAGATGCAGCCAATACAGAAGGCCACACCGTACAAGTAGTGCATGCTGAGCCCATCCAGCGCCCAGACCAGCGGCACGCTGGCCAGAATCAGCGCCACTATTGCTTCACCCGCGATGTACACCGGCAGTTTGCGCACCCGGTCCAGCCACACGCCCGAAGGCAAGGAGAACAGCACGAACGGCGCGAGTTCCATGGCCGTCAGCAAGCCCATCTGCGTGGGCGTAGCCTGCAACAGCACGGCCGCCGTCAAAGGCAGCGCCAGCATGGTGATCTGCCCGCCGAATGAACTGATCAGGATCGACGTCCACAGGCGCCGATAAATACGGTCGCGCAGCAGGTCATTGGGACCCAATCGAAACCGGGCCAGCCAGGGCATCATTTCAAGACAGGTGGCAAGCCGCCTGAGCCTGCGCATTGATCTGGCGCAGCGCCGGCACCTCCTGCGCGCACCGCTCGACGGCCTGCGGGCAACGCGTGCGAAACACACAGCCCGACGGTGGGTTGATGGGCGAGGGCAGGTCGCCTTGCAGCAACTGAATCACCTTGGCGCGCTCGCGTTTCGGGTCCGGAATGGGGATCGCCGACAGCAGGGCTTTGGTGTAAGGGTGCAGCGGCTGCGCATACAGCGCCTGCTTTTGCGCCACCTCCATCTCGTGCCCGAGGTACATCACCATGATGCGTCGGCTGATGTGCTTGACCACGGCCAAGTCGTGCGCGATGAAGATCAGCGCCAGACCCATTTCGGCCTGTAAATCTTTCAGCAGGTTGATGATCTGCGCCTGGATGGAGACGTCCAGGGCCGACACCGGTTCGTCGCAGATGATCAGCTTCGGGCTCAGGATCAGTGCGCGCGCAATGCCGATGCGCTGACACTGGCCGCCGGAGAATTCATGCGGGTAGCGATTGATCTGCTGCTCCGTGAGGCCCACCTTCTGCATCATGGACTTGACCCGCGCCATCACCTCGACTTGCGGCAGTTCCGGGTGGTGTGTGCGCAGCGGCTCGGCGATGATCTGGGCGATCGTCATACGCGGATTGAGCGAAGCCAGCGGATCCTGAAAGATCATCTGCACGTCGCGGCGCACGGCCAGCCAGGCTTGCTCCGACGCGCCGCACATTTCCTTGCCCTGCCAGAGAATGCTGCCGCTTGTTGCCGGAATCAGGTTCAGGCAGGCGCGCGCCAGCGTGGACTTGCCGCAACCCGACTCGCCCACAATGCCCAGCGTTTCACCCGGTGCCAGATCAAACGAGACACCGTCCACGGCCTTGAGTGTCCGGTCCGGCGCCCAGGGCCAGGGGCCGTCATGGCGCACCTTGAAGTGCACCTGCAGGTCGCGCACCGATAGCAGTGGGCTCTGAATATCAGACATGCGCTGCTCCCTGTGCAGCCAGCGCTGAAACGGTTTCCCAGGACTTGTGGCAGGCGCGCAGCACCGCCGGGTTGTGGGCCGAGGGGAGCAGCAACGGGCGCTCGGTGCGGCAGCGCGCATCGGCCAGAGCGCAACGCTCGCTGAACGGGCAGCCGGCGCTCAGGAGCGACATATTGGGCGGTGCGCCGGGTATCGCCACCAGTTCCTGCTCGTCCTGGTCCAGACGCGGAATCGCGCCCAGCAAGCCCACGGTGTAGGGGTGTGAGGGTTGGTAGAAGATGTCTTCTGCCTTGCCCTGTTCCATGACGCGCCCGCCATAGAGCACGATCACTTCGTCGCACAGCCCCGCGACCACGCCCAGATCGTGCGTGATCATGACGATGGCCGTGCCGAAGTCGCGCTGCAGGTCGCGCAAGAGGGAAATGATTTGCGCCTGCACCGTCACGTCCAGCGCCGTCGTGGGCTCGTCCGCCACCAGCACCTGGGGCTCGCACAGCAGGGCCATGGCAATCATCACGCGCTGCCGCATGCCGCCGGAGAACTCGTGCGGGTACATGTCAATCCGTTTTGCCGCTTCCGGGATCTTTACCGCGTCGAGCAACTGCACGCAACGCACGCGGGCCTCGCGTCGGCTCATGCCCTTGTGGAACTCCAGCACTTCGGTCATCTGTCGCTCCACCGTCAGGTAGGGGTTGAGCGAGGTCATGGGGTCCTGGAAGATCATGGCCATGCGGTTGCCGCGGATGCGGTTGAGCTCGCTGGCCGGCAGGGTCAGCAGGTTCTTGCCGTCAAACAGCACTTCGCCCGTGGCCTGGCCGTTGAGCGCCAGCAGGCCCATCATGGCGAGCACGGTCTGGCTTTTCCCCGACCCGCTCTCACCCACGATGCCCAGTGTCTGGCCACGCTTCAGCGCAAAGCTCACATCGTTCACAGCGTACACCGGACCGTCGTTGGTCTGGAACTGGACACCCAGCTTGCGCACTTCGATCAGACTCATGTTGTCGGCCTCAGCGGTCTTTGGGGTCGAGGGCATCGCGCAGTCCGTCGCCCACGTAGTTGAAGCAATACAGCGTGATCGACAGGAGCGCGCCAGGAAACAGCAGCATCCATGGCGACACTTCCATCGCCTTGGTGCCGTCCTCGATCAGCACGCCCCAGCTCGTCATGGGTTCCTGAATGCCCAGCCCTAAAAAGGACAGCACCGACTCCGTGAGGATCACGCCCGGCACCGTGACCGTGGCGTAGATCACCACGATGCCCAGCAGATTGGGAACGATGTGCGAAAAAATGATGCGCCAGGTCGGCACGCCGATGGCGCGCGCCGCTTCGACGAACTCCTTGGAGCGCAGCGACAGCGTCTGGCCGCGAACCACGCGCGCCATGTCCATCCAGGAAAACACCGTGATGGTCAACACCACCAGGTGAAAGTCACGCCCCAGCATGGTGACCATCAGGATGGCGATCAGCAGGTAGGGAATGGCGTACATCATGTCCACCACGCGCATCATGAAGGCATCCACCTTGCCGCCCAGAAAGCCTGCCGTGGCTCCCCAGGCAATGCCCAGCGTCACCGAGGCCAGCGTCGCCAGGATGCCGACCATGAGGGAGATACGCCCGCCGATCAGGCAGCGCACCAGCAGGTCGCGTCCAGCCTCGTCCGTGCCAAAGAAGTGCCAGTTCAGCAGCGTGGGGCCCAGGCTCATGGCGTCCCAGTCGGCGCTGTCGTAGGAATGGGGCAGTACCCAGGGCCCGACGATGCAGGCCAGAGTGACCAGCACCAGGATGATCAGGCTGGCCAGCGCCGCCTTGTTGCGCCGAAAGCGCAGGCGCGCATCGGCCCATGGGCTGCGGCCCTGGACTGCCGGCGGCGTGGCGGCCAGCGCCTCGACCAGCGCATCCCGTTTTTTGGGTAAGAACATTTAGTAGCGGATTTTGGGGTCGAGCAAGGCGTAGCTCAGGTCGACCAGCAGGTTGAGCAGCACAGCCACCAGGGTCACCAGCACCACGAGGCCCAGCACCAGCGTGTAGTCGCGGTTGCCAGCGCCGTTGACAATGAGCTTGCCCAGACCCGGCAGCGAGAACACCGTCTCGGTCACGATCGCCGCCGTAATGGCTGAGATCGCCATGGGACCGATGACGGAGACTACGGGCAACAGCGCGGGCTTCATGGCGTGGCGCAGGATCACGATGCGCAGCGGCAGGCCCTTGGCGCGCGCCGTGCGGATGAAGTTGCTGTGCAGCACCTCTATCAGGCTGCCGCGCATCACGCGACCGATAGTGGAGACGTTGATGAAGGTGAGCAGGGCCATGGGCAGCACCATGTAGCGCGGCGCAAAGTCATCCCAGCCGCCCGCGGGCAGCCACTTCAGCCAGATGGCAAAGATCAGGATCAGCACCGGGCCGATGACAAAGGAAGGGAAGGCGCTGCCGATATTGCTGATCAGCATGACGAAATAGTCGACCGCGCTGTTCTGCCGCAGCGCCGCAATGGTGCCCAGCAGCACGCCGATGAACACCGAGATCAGCAGCGAGCCACCGCCGATGCTCAGCGACACGGGCAGGGCGTTCGCCACCAGTTCGTTCACCGACCAATCGGCGTAGCGAAAGGATGCGCCCAGATCTCCGTGCAGCAGGTTGTTCAGGTAATACAGGTACTGCTGCCACAGCGGTTCGTCCAGATGGTATTTGGCCTGCAGGTTCGCCAGCACGGCAGCCGACACCTTGCGCTCGCCATCGAACGGACCGCCCGGTGTGGCATGCAGCAGCAAATAGCACACGGTGATCACGGCCAGCAGCGTGGGAATGGTCGCGAGCACGCGACGCAGGGTGTAGGACCACATGTCTCAGCCGCTCAGTGCTTGATGATGTACAGATCTTTGGAGCGGAAGCGGTCCAGCGCATTTTCCAGCGAGTAGCCGCCCACATAGGACTTGACCAGGCGCGGCACGGTGTACTGCAGCAGCGGCACCATGGGGTAGTCGTCCATGATCATCTTCGCCGCCTGGGTCATGAGCTTCTTGCGCTGCGCCGGGTCTTTGGCGTTGTTGCCCTGGTTGATCAGCTCCTCGGCCTGGCGATTGCAATTGAAATTGTCGTTGTTGTCCGAGTCGCACTGCACCTGCGACAAGAATGTGGTGACGTCGTTGAAGTCTGCGACCCAGCCGTGGCGCGCAATCTGAAAGGCCCCGTCCTTGCGCCGTTTGAGCAGCACCTTGAACTCCATGCTCTCGGTTTCCATGTCCAGGCCCAGCTTGGTTTTCCATTCGGAGGCAGCGAAGACGGCCATCTTCTTGTGGTATTCGCTGTTGTTGTAGGAAAAAACCAGCTTGGTGCCGGGCTTGACGCCGGCCTGGGTCATCAGGCTTTTGGCTTCTGCCACGCGCTTGGCCATGGGCCAGGTGGCCCAGTCGTATTGCGTGACCTCGGCGCCTTCCACACCGCGCACCACCACGCCATAGGCGGGCAACTGGCCATCGGCGGTGACGCGTTGCGCCAGAATGTCGCGGTCGATCACCATGGACAGCGCCTTGCGAACCCGCACGTCCTTGAGCAACGGGTCCTTGTTCTGCAGCGCGTAGTAACGCAGGCCCAGCATGGGCGCGTTCTTGATGTCGTTCGGGTACTGCTTCTTGTACTTCTCGTAGGTGCCGGGTGGGAGCTGATACACCCAGTCGTTTTCGCCGGACTCGAACAGCTTCACGTCGACGTTGCCGTCCTCGATCGGCAGATAGGTGACGCGCGTCAACTGCACATTGGCCGCGTCCCAGTAATTCGGATTCTTCTCCAGCACCAGTTTGCTGTTGACCTGCCAGTCCTTCAGCACAAAGGCGCCGTTGCTCACCAGCTTGCCCGGCTTGGTCCAGTCCTTGCCGAATTTTTCCACGCTGGCCCTGTGGATGGGCCCAAGCTGGGTGCTGGCCAGCATGCTGAGCATGAAGCTCACAGGGAAGGGCGTTTTGAGTTCCAGCGTGAACTTGTCGAGGGCTTTCACGCCCAATTCCGCGACCGGCTTCTTGCCTGCGATCACTTCCCGTCCGTTGAGCAGGAAAATGCCGTAGGTCGTAGCGTAGGGGGAGGCGGTCTTGGGGTCCACATAGCGCCGGATGCCGTAGACGAAATCCTCCGCTGTGAGGGGGTCGCCGTTGGACCACTTGGCATTCTTGCGCAGCTTGAAGACCCAGGTCGTGGGGTTGGTCTGGGTCCAGCTTTCCGCGCCACCAGGGACCACTTTTTCGTCTGAATCGGTCGCGGTGAGTCCCTCAAAAAGATCGCGGCTGACGTTGTTTGCGCCCACCGATTCAGCCAATGCCGGGTCCAGGGTTTCGGGCTCGGAGCCGTTGTTGCGCACCACCGTCTGGGTTGCATGCAGCTTCACGTCCTTTGGCAGGACCGCTGCGTGCGCCGAGGCGACGATCAACAGCAAGGCAGCCGTCGCAACCGCTAGTCTGGTCAAGTTAACACCCATGATGGCAAACCTTTTTATTGTGTGGCCGCCGGGACTATACCCCCAAGGGGATTGCCGCAAGCTTTGCACGAGACCGGTTGTGCGCTGTATGCCTTGAATTGGCGTGCTTTTGCCAAGAAAATGGGCTGTTTTTACGTTACAATCAGCGCTTCACGACCAAACGGGCGGGTTCAAACCGCCCGTTTTTTTTGGTCGATCACTTTTGAATGTTATTTTTTTGAGTCCATGCGCGCTGCTTTTTTCGCGTTTGGGCCTAGGGTTTTAATCAATTGGCGCTGCAAGACATAGTTGAACAAACGGTAACCGGATTGGGTTACGAACTGGTGGAAATCGAACGTTCCGCCGGTGGTCTGCTGCGCATCACCATCGATTTTCCCTGGACGCCGTCGACCGAGGCTGTCGCTGAACAGTTCATTCAGGTGGAAGACTGCGAGAAAGTCAATCGGCAACTCCAGTTCGCGCTGGAAGTCGATGGGGCGGAATACAAGCGCCTGGAGATTTCGTCTCCCGGCATCGATCGCCCGCTGCGCACTGAAAAGGATTTCGAACGTTTTGCCGGTTCCGTGATTGACGTCACGCTGAAAGCGCCCATGGGGAGCGCGGCCAACGGGCAAGTCAGTGCCAATCGCAAGAAGTTTCGTGGGCTGCTTGAGCGCACACAGACCGGCGATGTCGCCGGCTGGCAGATCGTCTGGCGCGACGAACCCAAGGTCAAGCCGGGACAAAAGGTGAGCAAGAAGCGCGTATTACCGCCCTTGCAGGCACTGGGTTTCGAGTTGAGCGAGTTGCGCGAAGCGCGCTTGGCGCCCATCGTGAATTTCAAGGGTCGGGGCCAGGCCGGACCCGAGTCGCACGATGTGCAGGGAGAGTCGGCATGAAGGTCGATAGCAAAAACGACTGTGGCAGCGGCCTGATGGTTGCTGGCTTCACTAAATTTGACAGGAGAGTCTTGGCATGAATCGCGAAATGTTGATGTTGGTAGATGCGATCTCGCGCGAAAAGAACGTCGAGCGGGATCTGGTTTTCGGGGCCGTGGAAGCGGCTTTGGCGCAGGCTACGAAAAAACTCTATCCGGGCGACGTGGATATCCGCGTGGTGGTGGACCGCGACAGCGGAAACTACGAGACTTTCCGGCGCTGGCATGTGGTCCCCGACGAAGCGGGCCTGCAACTGCCGGACCAGGAAATCCTGCACTTCGAGGCCGTTGAGCAAATCGCCGACATCGAAGTCGACGATTACATCGAGGAGCCGGTCGAGTCCGTCCCCATCGGTCGCATTGGCGCTATGGCGGCGAAACAGGTGATCCTGCAAAAGATCCGCGACGCCGAGCGCGAGATGCTGCTCAACGATTTCATGTCGCGTGGCGACAAGATCCTGGTGGGCACCGTCAAACGCATGGACAAGGGCGACCTGATCGTGGAAAGCGGCCGCGTTGAAGGCCGTCTGCGCCGCTCCGAGATGATCCCCAAAGAGAACCTGCGCACCGGCGACCGGGTGCGCGCCATGATCATGGAGGTGGACCTGACGCTGCGCGGCGCACCCATCATCCTGTCGCGCTCTTCGCCCGAGTTCATGATCGAACTGTTCCGTCAGGAAGTGCCGGAGATCGAGCAGGGTCTGCTGGAGATCAAGTCCTGCGCTCGCGACCCCGGTTCGCGCGCCAAGATCGCTGTGCTGTCGCATGACAAGCGCGTCGACCCCATCGGTACTTGCGTCGGTGTGCGTGGCACGCGCGTCAACGGCGTGACCAACGAACTGGCTGGCGAGCGCGTGGACATTGTGCTGTGGAGCGAAGACCCGGCCCAGTTCGTCATTGGCGCGCTGGCCCCGGCCAACGTCTCTTCCATTGTGGTGGACGAAGAAAAGCATGCCATGGACGTGGTGGTGGATGAGGAAAACCTCGCCATTGCCATCGGCCGCGGCGGCCAGAACGTGCGCCTGGCATCGGATCTGACCGGCTGGAAGATCAACATCCTGGACGCCGCAGAGTCGGCGCAGAAGGCCGCCACCGAGACCGACTCCGGACGCAAGCTGTTCATGGAAAAGCTCGACGTCGACGAGGAGATGGCCGACATCCTGATTGCCGAAGGTTTCACCAGCCTGGAAGAAGTGGCCTATGTGCCATTGCAGGAAATGCTGGAGATCGAAGGCCTGGACGAAGACACCGTGAACGAGCTGCGCACGCGTGCCAAGGACGCTTTACTGACCATGGAAATTGCCAAGGAAGAAGGTGTCGAAGAAGTTTCGCAGATCCTGCGGGACCTCGAGGGCATGACGCCCGAGCTGCAGGCCAAACTGGCTGAAAGCGGCATCAATACCCTGGACGACCTGGCTGATCTGGCCGTGGACGAACTTACTGAAATTACCGGCCAGTCTTCGGACGAAGCCAAGACTTTGATCATGAAGGCACGCGAACATTGGTTTACCGATGATGCAGCTGCCTCTCAAGAGTAACGGTCATGAAAGGTTGCACAACACATGTCCAATACGACAGTCGCCGAGTTTGCCAACGAACTCAAGAAATCCAACGAAGTCCTGCTTGAGCAGCTCAAGAGTGCCGGCGTGGCCAAAGCCGCCAGCACCGATGTATTGAGCGAGACAGACAAGCAGAAGCTGCTCAATTTTCTGCAGACCAGCCATGGCACAGCCAGCGCTGACCGCAAGAAGATCACATTGGTGAAGCGTTCCACCAGCGAAATCAAGCAGGCCGATTCCACCGGACGGGCTCGTACCATCCAGGTGGAAGTGCGCAAGAAGCGCACTTTCGTGCGCCGTGACGAGGCCGAGGGCAGCGTGGAAGCTGGTGAGCCCCCGGCAGAAGTCCAGGCTACTGCCGACGCGCCGGAAATCGACCACTCGGAACTCCAGCGGCGCGAGGAAGAAGCCAGGCGTCAGGCCGAACTGATCCGCCATCAGGAAGACGAACTGGCGCAACAGCGCCAGCAGCGCGAAGCTCAGGAAGTGCGCGAGCAGCGCGAAGCCACCGACAAGGCCGAGCGAGAAGCCGCGGTCCGTGCCGCCGCCTATGTCGCAGAGAAGTCGGCCAAGCTGTCGGGTCCCACCCCGCCTGCGAAGTCGGCCGCGGTGCTTGCCGCAGAAGCTCTGGCGCAAAGCCTGGCCAAGGAACAGGCGCTGATCGAACAGGCCGCAGCCAAGGAACTGGCCGCAGCGGCCTCCAAGGCCCGCGCGGATGAAGACGTAGTGCGTGCTGCCGATCTGGGTGACCGGCGTCGCCGGGCCGAAGCCGAGGCCGCAGCCATTCGCTCCATGATGTCCACGCCGCAGAAGGTGTTGGTTGCCAAGAAGCCCGAAGTCAAGCCGCCCGAGCCCGTCAAGGGCACGCTGCACAAGCCTGCAGCCGGAACGGTCGCCGCCAAACCCAAGCCGGGCGCACCGGCAACCCCAGCCACCACGGCGGCGGGCGCGGGCAAGGAAGTCAAATCGGCCAAACTGTCCAGCAGTTGGGCGGGCGATCCGGCCAAAAAGAAAGAACTCAAGACACGGGGCGACAGCTCCGGTGGTGTCGGTCGCGGCAGTTGGCGCGGTGGTCCGCGCGGCAAGCGTGGCGACAACCGTGACCGTGACGATCACGCACCGGCAGCACCGGCGGAAGTGCGCGTGCTGGAAGTCCACGTGCCCGAGACCATCACCGTGGCCGAACTGGCACACAAGATGGCCGTCAAGGCATCGGACGTGATCAAGCGCCTCATGAAGCTGGGCCAGATGTGCACCATCAACCAGCCGCTGGACCAGGACACGGCGATGATTCTGGTGGAAGAAATGGGCCACAAGGCCGTGGTCGCCGCTCTGGACGATCCGGAGGCATTCACCGACGAGGAAGTGTCGGCGCAAGTCGCAGAGTCTCTGCCACGGGCCCCGGTCGTGACCGTCATGGGTCACGTCGACCACGGCAAGACCTCGCTGCTGGATTACATCCGCCGCGCCAAGGTCGCGTCGGGCGAAGCCGGCGGGATCACCCAGCACATTGGTGCCTACCACGTGGAAACCGCACGTGGCATGGTGTCCTTCCTGGACACCCCGGGCCACGAAGCGTTCACCGCCATGCGAGCACGCGGCGCGAAGGCGACCGACATCGTGATTCTGGTGGTGGCAGCGGACGACGGCGTGATGCCGCAGACCAAGGAAGCCATCAAGCACGCCAAGGCGGCGGGTGTGCCGATCGTGGTCGCGATCAACAAGATCGACAAACCCGGCGCGAGCCCGGAACGCGTGAAGAACGAGCTGGTGGTCGAAGATGTGATCCCCGAAGAATTTGGCGGCAGCTCGCCCTTTGTCTCGGTCTCGGCCAAGACGGGTCAGGGCATCGACGAACTGCTGGAGCAGGTGCTGTTGCAGGCCGAAGTGCTGGAACTGCGCGCTCCTGTGGACGCCATGGCCAAGGGCCTGGTGGTCGAAGCCCGACTGGACAAGGGACGCGGCCCCGTGGCCACGATTCTGGTGCAGTCCGGTACGCTCAAGACCGGCGACGTGGTACTGGCCGGTTCGACCTATGGCCGCGTGCGCGCCATGCTGGACGAAAACGGCAAGGCCATCAAGACCGCAGGTCCGTCCATCCCGGTCGAAATCCAGGGTCTGACCGAAGTGCCTCAGGCCGGTGACGAATTCATGGTGATGTCCGACGAACGTCGGGCCCGCGAAATTTCCACCTACCGTGCCGGCAAGTTCCGCCACACCAAGCTGGCCAAGCAACAAGCCGCCAAGCTGGAGAACATGTTCACGGACATGGCCGCAGGCGAAGTCAAGCTCGTGCCCATCATCGTCAAGGCCGACGTGCAAGGTTCGCAGGAAGCGCTGTCGCAGTCGTTGCTCAAGCTCTCGACCGAAGAGGTCAAGGTGCAGCTGGTGTACGCCGCAGTGGGCGCCATCAGCGAGTCCGACGTGAATCTGGCGATCGCCTCCAAGGCCGTCATCATCGGTTTCAACACCCGTGCCGACGCCGGAGCGCGCAAGCTGGCGGAAAACAACGGTGTGGACATCCGCTACTACGACATCATTTACGACGCCGTGGACGAGCTCAAACTCGCCATGTCGGGCATGCTGACGCCGGACAAGAAGGAAGAAGTCATCGGCACGGCCGAGATTCGCCAGATCTTCAAGGTCAGCAAGATCGGCACCATCGCCGGTTGTATGGTCACGGCCGGTGTGGTGCGTCGCACTGCCAAGCTGCGCCTGTTGCGCGACAACATGGTCATCTACACCGGCGAGCTCGATTCGCTCAAGCGTTTCAAGGACGACGCCAAGGAAGTGCGCGAAGGTTTCGATTGCGGCTTGAACATCAAGAACTACAACGAAATCCAGGAAGGCGACGTGCTCGAATTCTTCGAGATCCGCGAAGTCGCCCGTACACTGTGATGCCGTCAGGGATTAGCCGGTCGTGAAAAAGAAAACGAGTACGCCGAATCGCGGCTTGCGGGTGGCCGATCAGATCCAGCGCGATCTGACCGAGTTGATCGCGCGCGAGTTGAAGGACCCACGGGTCGGCATGGTGACGATTCAGGCGGTGGAGGTCACCCCTGACTATGCGCATGCCAAGGTGTTTTTCTCGCTGCTGAAGGGCGACGCCAAGTCGGCGGAGGAGGGCTTGAACCAGGCCGCGGGTTTTCTGCGCGCCGGGCTCTTCAAGCGGCTGCACATTCACACTGTGCCGACGCTGCACTTTCACCACGACCGCACCACCGAACAGGCCGCCGACATGAACGCGCTGATTGCGCAGGCGGTGGCGTCTCGTTCGAAGAACGACGACTAGTATGTTGCCCCCACGCTCGTCATTGCATGTACGTCGCTGCCCCCCGAGAGGGCCCATTCCGGCTTGGGGCGGCCCGGCGCCGGACTGATATGGAAAAAGCCCCACGGACACGGGTCGTGCGGCGCCCTGTGCACGGGGTGCTGTTGCTGGACAAGCCTTTGGGCCTGTCGAGCAACGACGCGCTGCAAAAAGCCAAGTGGCTGTTGCGTGCCGAGAAGGCGGGACACACCGGGACGCTGGATCCGCTGGCTACGGGTGTGCTGCCGCTGTGCTTTGGTGCCGCCACCAAGTTCAGCCAGTTGCAATTGGAGGCGGACAAGACTTATGAGGCCGTGGCGCTTCTTGGCGTGACGACCACGACCGGCGACGCCGAAGGCGAGGTGCTGCTGGAACGGCCCGTGGCTTTCACGGCGGAGCAACTGACCCAGGTGGTGCAGCGCTTCACGGGACCGATCTTGCAGGTGCCGCCGATGTACAGCGCGCTCAAGCGCGATGGCAAGGCCTTGTATGAATACGCCAGAGCGGGTGTGGTGCTGGAGCGCGAAGCGCGGGCGGTGGAGATTTTTGAATTGTCGGCCGCGATGGAGCCGGGTGATGGGAACACGCTGAAGTTGCGGGTGAAGTGCAGCAAAGGCACCTACATCCGCACGCTGGCCGAGGACATCGGTGAAGCCCTTGGCTGTGGCGCGCACCTGACGGCGCTGCGCCGCGTGCGCACCGGTGGCTTTGACGTGGAACAGGGTGTGACCCTGGCGGCGCTGGAAGCCATGTCGGAGCAGGAACGGCTGGAATGTCTGCGTCCGGTGGAGGCCATGGTGCCGGACCACATGGTCGTCACATTGGACGAGGAGAATGCTGCTCGCTTCCTCAGTGGACTGAGGCGGCGCGGAGATTGGCCAGATGCAGAGCAGGTGGCCGTGTGGGGTGAACAACCCCGCGCCTTGCTGGGGGTAGCCCACGTCAAGGCGGGAGAACTGATACCGGAGCGGCTGTTGAGCCCGGTCGAGATAGATCAAATTTTGAAGGAAAAATCGTGAGTCACAAGCAAATTCGAAACATCGCCATCATCGCCCACGTTGACCATGGCAAGACCACCATGGTCGACCAGCTGCTGCGCCAGTCGGGCACCTTTGCCCAACACGAAAAAGTCGTCGACACCGTGATGGACAACAACGCGATTGAAAAAGAGAGTGGCATCACGATTCTGGCGAAGAACTGTGCC
>CAIKVZ010000319.1 GCA_903830985.1 uncultured beta proteobacterium | reverse complement strand
TCGCCGAGGCGACGAAACCCGGTCTGGATGACTTCGCCCGTGCCGGTGACGATTTCCAATCCGAAGACATCATCCCGGCGCGGCCGCCAGTAACCCACGCCCCCATCCAGCGCATTGCCCAGAATGCTGGTGCCGCAGCCCTCGGCACGCGCGCCATGACCAAAGCCACCCTGGCCGGTTCTGGCGCGGTAGCCACGGTGTCCACCACCGGCACTAACACGTACCTCGTCGATGGGGCTTTCTACAGCTTCGCCGCCTGGACCGTGCAGGCCATTACCGCCACGCACAGCATGTTCGGCCAGCCGGTCGCCGTGCAGCCTGCGTACACGCAACCGATCGGCACCACCGCCTACTACGTCGTCGCGCTCAACGCAGCCGGCACGGTGGGCGTGATCCAGGGCAGCTACGCTGGCCAGGCTATCCCCGCCATCTCGGCCGTGTCGCAAGCCACGATCGGTAATGGCGCGCTGCCCACGGTCCCAGCGGGCTATGCCCCCATCGGCATCATCAAGGTGGTGTCCACCACGACCGCGTTCACGCCTGGCACGACGCTGTGGAATGCCGGCGGTTTCACCGCTACGTTCCTTGACGTCTCGGTGCTGCCGACCGTTGCCCCTTAAAGGGTGATGCACCACGGGCGGGGCACAGCGCCTCGCCCGCTTTTCAACTCAGGAGATGCCCATGGCGACAGCCACCGCAACAAAACCGAAGCTCGACACAGGCGACGAGAACACTACCAACAGCTTGGCCAACGTGCAGCAGCATGGGTTCTCGGGTGAAACCTGCGAGATCAAGCTGTTCAAAGCCGACCCGACAGAGTCTGTCCAGCAGTTCGTGGGCTTGAACAACTACACCGCCATCCTGCACCGCGACAAGTGGATTCGAATCCCCGTCGAGGTGGCCGACCACATCGAAGGTCTGAGCTATTCCATCCTGGAGCCAGATCCAATGTTCCCTGACGATCGGAACAAAGACGTGTGGGCCGAAAAGCCGCGCTTCCCCATGCAGCGCCGCGCCTAAGCCATGAACTTCTTGGGCCTCACCCAGGCGGTCTACCGCGAGTCGGGGCTCTCGGGGACAACGCCCACTGCTTACGCAGGAACGAGCGGCGATGTCGCTCGGTTCTTCGCATGGACCAACTGGGCAGCGCGCGACATCACGCTCGCGCGTGAGGACTGGCGCTTTCGCCGGGGCTCCGCCACGCTGGCAAGCACAACATCCCAGGTGAACCCCGGCGCGTCGTTCGGCCTGACCGACTTTGCAAGCTGGAAGGACGCCACCCGCTTCTACAAGCCCAGCGCCTACCGCCTCGCCGACACGCTGAGCTCAGAGCACGAGCTCCTGTGGGTGGACTACGACCAGTTCAGGAAGATGTTCTACCTGGGCACGCAGACACCAAGCGCTGCTCAGTACTGGTCCATCTCACCGGAGGACGAGTTCCTGCTCGGCCCGGCACCTGACAGCGCCCACTTCATCCGCGCGGACTACGTGAAGACCTACGCCGACATGGCCGCGGACACCGACATCCCGCAACTGCCTGAACGCTTCCACATGCTGATCGTGTGGAAGGCCCTCATGGAGTACGGAGGCTTCGACGCAGCGTCCGAGGTCTACCAACGCGCTGAGAAGAACTACACCGCCGGCTGGGCGCAACTGGTGCAAGCGCAGATCGACAATCCAAAGTTCTCCGCGAGGCCACTGGCGTAATGGCGATGAACATGCCCAAGGTCGAGACGACCTACTTCCCGCTGGGCGGTGGGCTGGACCTGGTCACCCCGCAGATCGCGCTCGCGCCTGGCGTCCTGATGGACGCGCAGAACTACGAGCCTGAGATCTCGGGTGGCTACTCTCGCATCGAGGGCTACGAGCGAGTGGACGGCCACGCATCGCCAACGTCGGCATCCTACTGGGTGCTGTCCGCCACGATCACCGGGACCATCGCGATCGGAAACACGATCCAGGGGCTATCGTCGACGGCGACGGGCAAGGTGCTCAACGTCGTGGGCAGCAAGCTGATTCTGGGCCGGGTCACCGGAACATTCCAGATCGCCGAGGCGCTGCAGGTGTCTGCCGTGACGCAGGCCACGTCCACCTCGACGGCACAGCTGTCGGGAGAGGCCGACCCGTCCAACGACGCGGACTACGCGCTGCTCGCCGCGAACGACCTGCGCCTGGACATCCAGGTGGTGCCGGGCGCCGGCCCAATCCGGGGCGTGGCGATCTACCAGGACAACTACTACGCCTTTCGCGACAACGCCGGGCAGACGGCCGGCAACATGTGGAAGGCGACCGCGGCCGGATGGGTCCAAGTCGCATTCAAGAACGAGATCTCATACACCGCTGGCGCCGCAGCGCCCGTCGTGGGCCAGACGATCAAGGGCGGCACAAGCGGCGCGCTGGGGGTCGTCGCCGCAGTGTTGCTGCGCACCGGTGCGTGGTCGGGGACCGCAGTCGGCACCATCGTTTACAGCGTCACCTCGGGCACATTCGCCAACGGCGAGGTGATCAAGGACTCGACACTCACGACCACCTACTGCACTGCGTCTTCAGCCGGCGCCGCGATCACGCGCTTGCCGGGTGGCACCGGTGGTGTCATTGAATACGTGAACGCGAACTTCACAGGATCGACCGCGACCCAGAAGATGTACGGCGTGGACAGCGTGAACACGGCCTTCGAATTCGATGGCACAACCTACGTGCCTATCCACACCGGCATGACCGTGGACGCGCCGTCGCACATCATGTTCCACCGGTTCTACCTGTTCCTGTCCTTCTTGGGCAGCGTGCAATTCTCGTCGCTCGGTGCACCATACACCTGGACTGTAGTGCTCGGCGCCGGTGA
>CAIKVZ010000318.1 GCA_903830985.1 uncultured beta proteobacterium | reverse complement strand
TCGTCAGGCCACCCAGCAACAGGAAGCGCAGCGCCAGCAAGCCGCAGCCCAAGAGGCGGCACGCCAGCAGGCCCTGGCACAGGAAGCTGCGCGTCAGGAAGCAGCGCAACGCGAGGCGAGCCGTCAGGCCGCGGCGCAGCAAGAAGCCGCTCGTCAGGCCACCCAGCAACAGGAAGCGCAGCGCCAGCAGGCACTGGCACAGGAAACTGCGCGCAAGGACGCGGCGCAACGCGAAGTGAGCCGTCAGGCCGCGGCGCAGCAAGAAGCCGCTCGTCAGGCCACCCAGCAACAGGAAGCGAAGCGCCAACAAGCTGCAGCACAGGAGGTCCTGCGCCAGCAGGCCGCAGCCCAAGAGGCGGCACGCCAGCAGGCCCTGGCTGCGGATGCCGCGCGTCAGGCCGCCGGGCAACGCGAGGCCGCCCGGCTCGCGACCGCCGCGAGCGCCACGGCTGCACGCGAGGCCACGTCCCAGGGCGGCGCCGCTGCGGCCATTGCCGAGGCGCCGCGCAAGCCCGCGCCCCGTCCCGAACTCCCCGCGCCGCTCGCCGTGATGCCCAAGCCGCCGCAGGCGCAGCTTGAGAGCAGTCAACGGCGTGCCCTGCTGACCCGTCCCGACCAGGACTTGCGGCTGCGCATGGCGGCTGAAGGATGGCGCCAGAAGGTGGAGCAGAACGCACCGTTTGACGTTCTGCAGGCGGCCAAGAGCGGCCCCTATGAAAACCCGGTGGTGACGGTGGCCTTGCGGCACGACGGCTCGGTGGAGAGCGTGGTCATCAACCGCTCCAGCGGCGTGCCGGCCATCGATGGCGCGGTGCGGCGCATCATCCTCTTGTTATCGCCTTTTCCGGCCTTCCCCTCGGATTTGGCCGTGGACTATGACATCATCGAAATCCGCCGCGTGTGGACCTTCGATACCGCGCTGCGCCTGCTCTACGGCGGGCGCTGACTGCACGCCAACGTATTCTCAAAGAGGCACGCCATGAAAACGAATATTCCCTCTGCCCAAACCGCCCCCGCACCTGCTCAGAATGCAGACGCCGTCGGTTCCCCCGCCAGGTGGCCGTGGTTGGCGGCGGCGGTGCTTGCGGTGGCGCTTGCCGGCCTGGGATATGAACTGCAAACCTCGATCGCTGCTATCGAGCCCACGTCAGGCACGGGTGCAGCTATGGGTGCGGCACCGCAAGACGCAGCGCATGCCGCCGGCTCGGACGAGATGAGCGCCATGCTGGAGCGCCTGGCGCTGCGCCTGCAGAACCAGCCCGGTGACGTCCAGGGCTGGGCCATGCTGGCGCGCTCCTACACGGCGCTGGAGCGCCATCCTCAGGCCCTGGCAGCATTTCAAAAGGCGGTGACCCTGAGCCCGAACGACGCCGGGCTGATTGCCGACTATGCCGACTCCTTGGCGATGAAACAGGGCTCCTTGTCGGGCCAGCCATTGCAGCAGGTGCAGCGCGCGCTGGAACTCGATGCGCACAACCTGAAGGCCTTGTTCCTGGCCGGTGCCGAGGCCATGGACCGCCGGGACACGGCTGCTGCAGTGAAATACTGGGAGCAACTGGTGCGCTTCGGGCCGGCCGACAACGGCCTGGTGCAGCAGGTGCTGCCGGTTTTGGCGCAGACACGCCAGTTGGCGGGCATGCCGGCGGGCAGTGGTCCAGCCGAATCCGTGCCGGCGAACGCCGCTGGCACGGTGAGTGGCCGTGTCATCCTCGCGTCGGCCCTGATGCAGGGCGTCAGCCCGGAAGACACGGTCTTCATCATGGCACGCACCGTGGCCGGCGAGGGTGCGCCGCTGGCCGTGCTGCGCCGCCAGGTGAAGGACTTGCCCTTGCAGTTTGTGCTGGATGACAGCATGGGCATGTCGGCGCAGGCCAGGCTTTCGGGTGCGTCGCAGGTGGTGGTCAGTGCGTTGCTCAGCAAGAGCGGGCAGGCCACGGCACAAAGCGGTGACCTGCTGGGACGGTCCGCCGCGGCAAGTGTGGGAACATCAGGGCTTGTCATCGAGATTCGGGAACTCGTGAAATAGGCTTATCCCAGGTCGCGTGAGCGGCCGCATGGCTGCCTCCAGGGCAAAAAAATGTCAAATTCTTATCTTTACTTTTATCTCTATGTGGCGATCTTCGTGATTATTGTCACGCTGTACCGGGCGCGCCAGAACCGCAAGCAAACAGGGCATACGGCGCAATTGCAGCACGCGGTGGAGAGCGGTCTCATGGAGCCCCCATCCCTGCACCCGGTGGTGGATACGGCCCGTTGTTTTGGGGGAGGTGCCTGCGTCAAATCCTGTCCTGAGCAGGCGCTGGGCGTGGTCAACGGCAAGGCCGTGCTGGTGAACGCGGCGCACTGCATCGGTCACGGCGCCTGCGCTGCGGCTTGTCCGGTGGAGGCGATCAAGTTGGTTTTTGGCACGGAGAAGCGCGGCATCGACATCCCCACCGTCACGCCACAGTTCGAGGCCAATGTGCCAGGCATCTTCATCGCTGGCGAACTGGGTGGCATGGGGCTGATTCGCAAGGCCGCAGAGCAGGGGCGTCAGGCCATGAACGCCTTGCGCAAGAAGACCGGCGGCAACGCCGAATTCGATGTGGTGATCGTCGGCTGCGGTCCGGCCGGCTTGTCCGCCGGCCTGTCTGCGATCGAGCACAAGCTGCGCTACAAGTTGCTGGAGCAGGAAGACTCGCTCGGTGGCGCGGTCTACCACTACCCACGGCAAAAGGTCGCGATGACGGCGCCGGTGGAACTTGCCATCATCGGCAAGGTCAAGTTCGGCGAAGTGCACAAGGAAAAACTGCTGGAATTCTGGCTCGACGTCGTGAAAAAGACCGGCTTGCAGATTGCCTTTCGCGAGCGCATGGAGGCCATTGAACGCGAGCACGGCAACTTCGTGGTGCGCACCAACCGCGGCAGTTACACCGCGCGCACCGTGCTGCTGGCCATGGGGCGTCGCGGCACGCCGCGCAAGCTTGACGTTCCCGGCGAGGAATCGCACAAGGTGGTGTACCGTCTGATCGACCCGGCACAGTACCAGGGGCAGTCTGTGCTGGTGGTGGGCGGCGGCGACAGTGCGCTGGAAGCCGCGATTTCCCTGTCGGAACAGCCGGGGACCCATGTCACCCTGTCGTACCGCAGTGCCGCTTTTTCCCGGGTCAAGCAGAAGAATCGCAGCGCGCTGGAGCAGCAGGAAAAGACCGGGCGCCTGAAGGTGATGCTGAACTCACAGGTGACGCGCGTCACCGAGACCCATGTGGAAATCGATTACGACAGCATCCCGCAAAAGCTGAAAAACGATGCCGTGATTGTCTGCGCCGGCGGCCTGCTGCCCACGCCCCTGCTGCAAAAGATCGGCATCGAGTTCGCCACCAAATTCGGCACCGAATAGCCCCGGCACTTGGGCGCCATTGCGAGCCGCGTCAGCGGCGTGGCAATCCAGGTATTCATTCGTTTGTGGCTGCGCGGCCGGTGTACGGCGTGCGTCCTCATGGTGCCAAACGCGCACACAACGAAGTTGCAGTGGAGACTAACTTTCATGAAAGTTATGTCGGAACTAAATCGGCCACCCGCCGCACACCAGCCGCTTGAAGCAACGACTTGAGCCTATTGGCGTCTGACCCCAATAACCCCGTTCAGGCCCTTGCCGCCCTCAGCCGGATGGAGAACTCCTGCAGCGCGCAAATGCCGCTGGCTTCGGCGCGCGCGCACCAGGCCTGCAGGTCGGCAGCGAGTTGTTCGCGCGACTGGGAACGGCTCAGCCAGAGCTGGCGCAGTTCCTCGCGCATGGTGAGCATCTTGTCCAGCACCGGGTTCGCGGCGCGCGCCTGTGCCACCTTGGGCTGCGCTTCAGCCGGCACCTGCTCCTGCTCCCGGTGCAGCCAGCGTTTCGCCGCCTTGAGCACCGTCAGGTCCTGGCGCCGCACCTTGAGCACGGTGATCTCGGCGCGGCATACGCTGCGCAGCTCGCGCGCATAGCGTGCCATGACTTCGTAGCGGTTCGCGATCAGCGCCTCCAGCGTCAGCTCGTCGGCCACGGGCCGCACCACGCCATAGGCCAGGCGCGGCGGGGTCTTCTTCACCGTGGCCAGGCGCAGCGACTGCAGCACGCGGATGTAAGCCCAGCCGATGTCGAACTCATAGGGCTTGACCGACAGCTTGGCCGAGGTCGGGTAGGTGTGGTGGTTGTTGTGCAGTTCCTCGCCGCCGATGAGCACGCCCCAGGGCGAGACGTTGGTGCTGGCGTCGGCCGATTCAAAGTTGCGGTAACCCCACCAGTGACCAATGCCGTTGATGATGCCTGCGGCCGTCACCGGAATCCACAGCATCTGCACGGCCCACACCGTGAGACCGATGACGCCAAACAGCGCCAGATCAAGCACCAGCATCAGCGCCACGCCCTGCCAGGTGAAGCGCGAGTAGACGTTTCGTTCCAGCCAGTCGTTGGGCGTGTTGTGGCCAAAGCGCTGCACGGTTTCGATGTTGCCGCATTCCGCCTTGTACAACTCGTAGCCCTGCCAGAAGACCTTTTTGATGCCGAACACCACCGGGCTGTGCGGGTCGCCCTGCTGCTCGCATTTGGCGTGGTGCTTGCGGTGCACGGCGGTCCATTCGCGCGTCACGGTGCCGGTGCTGAACCACAGCCAAAAACGGAAAAAGTGCGACGCCATGGGGTGCAGGTCGAGCGCCCGGTGTGCCTGGTGGCGGTGCAGGAAAATGGTGACGCTGGCGATGGTGACGTGCGTCAACCCCAGGGTGAACAGCACGATCTGCCAACCCGCCAAGTTCCACAGGCCAGTCTGCAGCCAGTTCAGCAGCGTCAACCCGCCCCATGCATCGAAAGTCGTCATAAATGCCGTACCCCTGGTTGTGGCGCGCAAGCGCAGCCTGTCGTGACAAAAATCAAGCGTAGATTGTAGGTGTTATGGCCGTTTTCAGCAGGAGGGAATTCCCCAGTGGCTGTAACACTGCCGCCAACGCGGGGCGGGGGCTGGTGCTTGCGGCCCCATAATCGCTCGGCACTTCACCTTTTTTCGGAGAGTTATTTGTTCTCGATCATCCAAGCTGCGGGATGGCCCATCTGGCCACTCATCACCTGTTCGTTGTTGGCCGTGGCCATCGTCATCGAGCGCCTGCTCAGTCTCAAAGCGAATCGCATCGCGCCGCCCAAACTGCTCGACGAGGCCATGAAGGTGTCGCGCACCGCCTTGCCGGCGCGCGAGGTGGTCGAGCAGTTGGCGCATAACTCGGCCCTGGGCGAGGTCCTGGCGAGCGGGCTGCGCGCCCTGCACCAGAATCCGCGCTGTTCCGAGGAAGACTTGCGCGCCACCATGGAAGGTTCCGGGCGCGAGGTGGCGCACCGCATGGAACGCTACCTGAGCGCGCTGGCGACGATTGCCTCAGCGGCGCCGTTGCTGGGCTTGTTGGGCACGGTCATCGGCATGATCGAGATCTTCGGTTCGCAAACGCCCACGGGTGGCGGCAATCCGGCGCAGCTGGCACACGGCATTTCGGTGGCGCTGTACAACACCGCTTTCGGTTTGATGGTGGCGATTCCCTCGCTGATTTTCTGGCGCTACTTCCGGGCCATGGTCGACGCCTACCTGCTGGCACTGGAGTTGGCGGCGGACCGCTTCGCCCGGCACCTCAAGGCCTTGCGAGTGAACGCATGAAGTTCCGTTCACGTCCGCGTGAAGAGCCGGAAATCAACCTGATTCCGTTCATCGACGTGCTGCTGGTGGTGGTGATCTTTCTGATGCTGTCCACCACCTACAGCAAATTCACGGAGCTGCAGATCAAGCTGCCGGCGGCCGACACCCAGGCGCAGCGCGACCGACCCAAGGAAGTGCTGGTGGGCGTCAGTGCCGACGGCCGCTATGTGGTGAACACCGTGGCGCTGACCGGGCGCAGTGTGGATGATTTGACGCAGGCCTTGAGCGCAGCGGCCACGGCCGGCAAGGACAGCGTGGTGATCATCCACGCCGACGCCGCTACGGCGCACCAGTCGGTGATCACCGTGATGGAAGCGGCCCGGCGTTCCGGTCTGAGCCAGATCACCTTTGCGGCGCAAAGCTCGGGTTCGGCCGGCCAGTAGACCGTTGTCCTACTCCGCCTGAGCGCCGCAGTGGCGGCGCGCCAGGTAACAGCGGTAAGCAAATGCGCGGGCTTATTTTCTCTGCCAGACCGCGGCAAAAAAGCCGTCCGTGCCGTGCCGGTGCGGCCACATGCGCAGATACGGTCCGCTGCACAGGGCGGCGGCGTTTTCCACTTTCATTTGGGTCAGCTCTGCAGTCACATCGAGCGGCACGAAATCCGGATTGGCCTGTGAGAAGGCCTGCGCCACGTCCTCGTCCTCCTGCTGCAGCAGGCTGCATGTGGCATAGACCAGGCGACCGCCGGGTTTGAGCAGGCGCGCTGCGCTTTGCAGGATGGCGGCTTGCAGCGTAGCCAACTCGGCCACGCTCTGCGGGTTCTGGCGCCACTTCAGGTCCGGGTGGCGCCGCAGCGTGCCCAGACCCGAGCAGGGCGCGTCCACCAGCACGCGGTCGATCTTGCCGGCCAGGCGCTTGATGCGCTCGTCGCGCTCATGCGCCAGCGCCGCAGGGTGCACATTGGACAGGCCGCTGCGCGCCAGGCGCGGCTTGAGTCCGTCCAGCCGGTGCGCCGAGGTGTCAAAGGCGTACAAACGGCCCGTGTTGCGCATGGCCGCGCCGATGGCCAGGGTCTTGCCGCCGGCACCGGCGCAGAAGTCGACCACCATTTCGCCGCGTTTCGCGTCCAGCAGCAGGGCCAGCAGTTGCGAGCCCTCGTCCTGCACTTCCACCGCGCCACGCACAAAGGCATCGACCTTGGCCAGGGATGGCTTGCCCTGCAGGCGCAGGCCCCAGGGCGAGAAGGGTGTGGGCTTGCTCTTGACGCCGGCCTTGGCCAACTCGGCCTGCACTTCGGCGCGCTTGTCGGTGAGCATGTTGACGCGCAGGTCCAGCGGCGCCATCTGCTCCAGGCTTTGCACCAGCGGCCAGAATTCTTCGCCCAGGGCATCCTTCAAGGGTGTGACCAGCCACTCGGGCAGGTTGTGCCGATGGCGCTCCAGCAGGTCGCCGGCCTGGATCTGCTGGCATTGCTCCAGCCAGGCGTTTTCCTGATCGGTCAGCGCGGCGCGCAGGAAGTCCTTCTCTGCCTGGACCTGCGCCGCGTTGCCGTGGCCCCCTTGTTGGCTGTGCGCCAGCCCCAGGATCGCCAGGCGGCGTTCACGCGGGCCGGAGCCCGAGGGCGCGAAGTGCTCGAACAGCAGCTTGTGGCGCAGCACGGCGTACACCGTGTCGCTCAGGGTGGCGCGTTCGCGCGGCCCCAGGCCGCGGTTGTCGCGGAAAAACCGCGCCACGATGGCGTCGGTAGGGTGGTCGAATTTGAGACTCAGACGTACCAGTTCTGAACTGGCTTCAAGCAGGGCTTTTGGATGCATAGGGGGAGGATTGTCCCACTTGGGCGAAAGCACGTGCAAAACGGCGCAGGCCATGGCGGCTGGCCGCCTACAATTTGGCCATGAACGATACCCTGCCACCGCTGATAGAAACGCCCCCCGGGCTGTACCGTCACTACAAGGGCAATCTGTACGAGGTCGTCGGCACGGTGCGCCATTCGGAGGATCTGAGCCCCATGACGCTGTACCGCGCGCTGTATGGCGAGCGCGGCTTGTGGGTACGGCCGGCGGCGATGTTCAATGAAGCCGTGGTGGTGGAGGGCGTGACCCGGCCACGCTTTGAGCGGGTGGGTGACGCGGCTGTTTGAGTTGCATGCAGGCGCAGGAGTTGCTTGCCGACATAGCGCATGCTGCTGAGCGCAGGCCTTGTAGGTAGGTCGTGCCGCCGGGGCACTCCGCTTCGTTCATGTCCCCCGCCGTCGGCCTGACGGCCTGCGGCTCCTCCTCTACTTCACTGCGCAGAGCGCCCCACCGTCCCGACCTGCGAGCGGTATTGATGCACCCAGGCCGTGAACCACAGGCGCGGCCCAACGCGGGTGTTGGGTGGTGGTCGAAGCGAGGTAAAGGAGGAGGGGCAGGCGTTGCCTGGCCCGGGGGGCACGAGCGGAGGCGACCACGCGACGACCGCGTTCCCAACCGGCTCCTGAACCTGAACCCTGAATCCTGACGTATGCCCCCAGCCCTCAGGCCGCAAGCAGCCGGCCAATGGCCTGCGGGTACATCAGGTGCTCTTGCGTCAGCACGCGCGCCGCCAGGGTCTGCGCGGTGTCGCCCGGCACAATGGGCAGCACGGCCTGGGCCAGAATGGCGCCATGATCCAGGTCGGCGGTGACGCGGTGCACGGTGGCGCCGGTGAATTGGCAGCCGGCGTCGAGCGCGCGCTGGTGCGTGTGCAGGCCGGTGAAGGCCGGCAGCAGGGAGGGGTGGATGTTCACCAGTCGTCCCTCATAGTGCTGCACAAAGTCCGGAGTGAGGATGCGCATGAAGCCGGCCAGCACCACCAGGGTCGGGCTGAAGGCGTCGATTTCCTATTGCAAAGCCGTGTCGAAGGCTTCACGCGATGGGTAGGCCTTGTGGTCCACTACCCGTGTGGCGATGCCAAGTGACTGCGCCAGCGCCAGTCCGTGCGCATCGGCGCGGTTGCTGATGACGGCGGCGATGCGCGCACCCAGGCGCTGCTGCCAGTGCTCGCGCTGTGCCGTGTGTGCGATGGCGGCCATGTTGGAGCCCGAGCCCGAGATCAGAATAACGACATTTTTCATGAGGAAGAAGCCTAGATGAGCCCACCGATTTTGACAGCCCTGCAAGCCCGCGTGCTGGGCACCCTGATGGAGAAGGCGCGTACTGTGCCCGACAGCTATCCGCTCACGCTGAACAATGTGCTCAGCGGCTGCAACCAGAAGACCAGCCGCGAGCCGGTGATGACGGTGGACGAAGCCTTGGCGCAGGACGCACTTGACACCCTCAAGTCCCTGGGTCTGGTGCGCGAGGCCAGTGGCCAGCGCGCGACGCGCTATGAGCACAATTTCCAGCGCGGCTATGGCGTGCCCGAGCAGTCGGCCGTGCTGCTGGGCCTGCTCATGCTGCGCGGCCCGCAGACTGCGGGCGAACTGCGCATCAACACCGAGCGCTGGTACCGTTTCGCCGACATCTCCTCGGTGGAAGGCTTTCTGGAAGAACTGCAGGAACGTTCTGACGAGAAGGGGGGACCGCTGGTGGTGAAGCTGTCGCGTGCGCCGGGGGCGCGTGAGCAGCGCTGGGCCCATCTGCTGTGTGGTGCCGAGCAGGCGCTGCAATCTGCGGCGCAGCCGCTGGAGCCGTCCCAGGCCGTGGATCTGCAGCAGCGCATCAGCCTGCTGGAGGACGAGGTGCACGCGCTGCGCGCCACGGTGCACTGGCTGTGCGGCGAGTTGGGCCTGTCGCTGCCCGGACAGACATGAAGACGGGTCGGCTTTAAAGTCTGCCGCCGGCGGGCTCAGAGCCACGGCAAGTTTCAGCTTTCTTTTGGAGACAATCACGATGGATTTGGCTTTTACACCCGAAGAACAAGCTTTTCGTGAGGAGGTGCGCGCCTGGGTGCGCGCCAACTTGCCGGCGGACATTGCGCACAAGGTGCACAACGCCCTGCGCCTGAGCCGCGACGACATGCAGACCTGGGCCAAGATCCTGGGCAAAAAGGGCTGGCTCGGCTGGGGCTGGCCCAAGAGCTTTGGCGGCCCGGGCTGGAACGCCATCCAGAAGCATTTGTTCGAGGAAGAGTGCGCCCTGGCCGGAGCGCCGCGCGTCATTCCTTTTGGCCCGGTGATGGTGGCGCCGGTGATCATGACTTTTGGCAACGCCGAACAGCAACAGCGCTTTTTACCGGGCATCGCCAGTGGCGAAGTCTGGTGGAGCCAGGGCTACAGCGAGCCCGGCTCGGGTTCGGACCTGGCTTCGGTCAAGTGCCGCGCGCTGCGCGACGGGGACCACTACGTCGTCAACGGGCAAAAGGCCTGGACCACGCTGGGCCAGTACGGCGAATGGATCTTTTGTCTGGTACGCACCAGTACCGAAGGCAAACCGCAGACCGGCATCAGTTTCCTGCTGATCGACATGAAGTCGCCCGGCGTCACCGTGCGCCCGGTCAAGTTGCTCGACGGCGAATGCGAGGTCAACGAAGTGTTCTTCGACGATGTGCGCGTGCCCGTGCAAAACCTCATCGGCGAGGAGAACAAGGGCTGGACTTATGCCAAGCACTTGCTCAGCCACGAACGCACCAACATTGCGGACGTGAACCGAGCCAAGCGCGAACTCGAGCGCGTCAAGCGCATCGCCAAGAATGAAGGCCTGTGGGATACCGCCACCGGGGGCGCGCAGGCGCTGCGCTTTCGCGACGAGATCGCCAAACTCGAGGTCGACATCGTGGCGCTGGAGATGCTGGTGCTGCGCGTGCTGTCGGCGGAAAAATCGGGCAAGCAGTCGCTCGACATCGCCGGACTGCTGAAGATCCGTGGCAGCGAAATCCAGCAGCGCTACAGCGAGCTCATGATGCTCGCCGCCGGCCCCTACAGCCTGCCCTACATCTTCGAGGCCATGGAAGCTGGCTGGCAGGGCGATCAGTCCGGCAGCGGGGCGTTCAGTGGCTTCCCGGGTGGGGACGTCGCCTGCGCGCCGCTGGCGTCGACCTATTTCAATTTGCGCAAGACCACGATTTACGGCGGGTCCAACGAAGTGCAAAAAAATATCGTTGCGCAAAGCGTGTTGGGCTAGGCCCAACACGCTTGATCACGCTGTTGCGTTGCACGGGTGTGTACGTACAGCGCCCCGAGTGGGGGCTCCAGATGGATGAATGCAGAACAGTAGGAGAAGACGATGGATTTTGATTTCAGTGATGACCAGGAACAGCTGCGCGAGGCTTGCGTGCGCTGGGTGAGCAAGGGTTACGACTTTGCGCGCTATCGCAGCATCGTGGCGGGGGGCGGGTTTTCGCGCCAGGCCTATGGCGAAATGGCCGAGCTCGGGCTGTGCGGGCTCTTCGTGCCCGAAGCCCATGGCGGCATGGGAATGGGGCCGGTCGAGGCCATGGTGGTGTTGCAGGAACTGGGCCGTGGACTCGTGCTCGAGCCCCTGACGCAGACCCTGATCGCTTCAGCGCTGCTGGCCATTTACGCGCCGGCTGCGCTGCAGACCGAATGGCTGGGTCAGATCGCCAGCGGGGAGAAGCTGGTGGTGCTGGCGCAACAGGAACGCCAGGCGCGCTACCGGCTGGACCGCTGCGCCGCCACAGCGGTGCAGGGCGAGTCCGGTTGGCGCTTGAGCGGTGTGAAGAACCTGGTTGCCGCCGGCGATCAGGCCGATGCCTTCATCGTTCCCGCCATGGTGCAGGGCGCCCTGGCGCTGTTCCTGGTCGACGCCAAGGCCGCGGGTGTGAGCACGCGCGGCTACGCCACGCAGGACGGCAGCCGCGCGGCAGACCTGCAATGCGTGGACGCGCCGGCCGCGCTGCTCACGCCGGGCGGTCTGGCGGCGCTGGAGCACGCCATGGACATCGGCATCGCAGCGGCTTGTGCCCAGGGTGTGGGGGTGATGGACCAGACCCTGGCCGTCACGGCCGAGTACATGAACACGCGCAAACAGTTTGGCGTGGCCATCAGCAGCTTTCAGGCGCTGCGCCATCGCATTGCCGACATGAAGATGCAACTGGAGTTGGCGCGCAGCATGAGTTACTACGCCAGCCTCAAGCTCAATGCGCCGGCCGCTGAGCGGCGCATGGCGCTGGCCCGCGCCAAGTTTCAGCTGGGCGCTTCCATGTTTTTCGTCGGGCAGCAGGCGGTGCAGTTGCACGGTGGCATCGGCGTCACCGACGAATACATCGTGAGTCACTATTTCCGCAAGCTCACACAGCTGGAAATGCTGTTTGGCGACAGCCAGCATCATCTGGGAGAGGTGTCCCAGGGTATGCAGGATACGGCCGGCGTCTTCGCCTGACCGTCAGCCCGCGTCGTCCAGGGACATGAGCTGACTCAGCGCGCGACCGACGATCGGCGCTTGGTCGATTTCCGTCAAACGGCTCTCGCGCAGCAGGTCCGCGACTTCACGTTCCGAGCGCACAAAGGCGTCAAAACCTTCGCGGTTGGTGAACAGCAGCCGGGTGCGCTTCGGGCTGATCCAGCTCAGCCGGCAGCGATGCAACTGGCTGTGCTCGTTCAGGTAATCAAACCACATGCCCCGGCTCATGGCGTGGGCCTGGCGCTCAAACGCATCGCTGGGCTCGGCCTGGGCCTGGGCCCGGCGTTCGTCCAGTGCCTGCAGGGCTTCCAGGCCGGCCTGCGCTTCGCGTGCGCGCCGTTCCAGTTCCTCGGGGGTCGGCGGCGCGGAGCGCACTGCCTGCATGTGCAGTTCCATCAGGGCGCGCATGAACTCTTCGCGCGCCGGCCCGCTCCAGCGGATGGCGTCGAGCCCGGCGCCCATGTTGCGTATCAGGTCCGGCAGCACGCGCATCAATTGGCGCCGCTCGCCAGCAGGTGGCGACAGGGTCGGCCCGGGGTCGCGCTGGCGCCGTTCCACCGTCACCACGGCCTGCGGCTGGGTTGACCAGATCAGCTGGTCCATGGTCGTCAAAGCCCCGTTCCACTGCTCCGGCAGCGCCTGCACCTTCAGCCAGGCTCGGGCCAGCACTTCGCGCCATTGCATGGTCAGAAAGGGCAGCAGCAGGGGGTTCAGGGGTGAGGTCGGGGGCAGGGACTTGATGCGGGCGTGCACCACCTCGTCCGCCTGCGCCCTGGCCAGTGCCAACGATTCGTCGGTTTGCTCCACCTGGGCCACCGGCGCGATGTGCTGCATCGCATGTTGTTCGGCCTGGGCCTGAAACGCTTCGAATTCGAGCAGCAGCGCGTCAAAAAGAGACAACTCGTCGGCGAACTCGTTGAGTGCGCGCTGCACCGTCTGATCGATTTGCCGGTACAGCGGGTCTTGCTCACCTTTTTCCACATTCCAGGTGACCGACCCTTGCGCCAAGGCGTCGATCAGCTTGCGCGCCGGGTGTGCAGCAGAGTGGAAAAACTCACGATCGATCATTGCCGCCTTGAGCACCGGAATCTGCAGGCGACCGATGACGACCTTGAGCTGTGGCGGGATGGCCGGATCGGCAAAGACGTAGTCGAACACCTCGGCCAGCGCGTCCACCGTGCCTCGGTCGATTTCGGGTGCCTGTTTGATCTGCTCCTGATCGCGCATGCGGCGCAACACGTTGTTGCCGCCCGGGTCTTGCGCACTGCCGTGGCTGGGCAGGAATTCGGCGCCGCCATCGGCCTGCAGTCCGCCCAGGTAGCCCATCAGGTCAGCATCGACCGGCGCCTGCATCATTTCGGCGTTGCCCCCACGGGCATTGCTGCCCGAGGCCGTGCCAAAGCCGAGCTTTTGCAGGAACTGGCGGGCATGGGCCGCGATGCTCTGTCCCAGTGGCATGCGGCCTTGACCCGAGACCGGCGCGCTCGCGCCACCACCAAAGCCGGGCGGCGGGGCGCCGATCTGGGATGAACCAGCCTCGCCCACTGCACCGTGAGCAGATCCCTGGTCATAGCCGGCGCTGCGACTCTGCATGAAACTGCCATAACCCGAGTGCTGCTCGCTGGCGGAAAAACCACCCTGGGTGGATGGCGGATTGTCGCTGTCTGGCGCTTCGAAACCAGGCGAGCCGGTGGCAGCGCCGCCGCCATTGGCCGCCTTGCGGATGCGCAGCGTGGTCTTGACCGTGACTCCGGCCTGGGTCAGCGTGGCGTTCATGTCGTCGTACAGTGGACCCAGGTCCAGGCAGTGTTGCGGCAACAGCGACGCCAGCAAATCTTCGCGAATTATTTCCTCAAAACCGCTTTTTTCCCATCCCAGCATCAAGGCGCGCACAAACACTTCAGGCCGAAACGGGTTCACCGTCGTGCCGCCGACTTCGCCCGCCAGCAGCATGCCAAGACGTTGGTTGAGCGCGCCCAGCGAGGCTTCGTAGTGGCTGTTGAAGCGCTGCGTCACGACGTCGATGGACAGGATGCGGTCCATCTCGCTGGCATCGATCAATGTCAACGTCATGCCGTCGATGGCGTTGCCGGTCGTCGCTGCGCCGGGCTGTTGCCGGGATTCAAGCGCCAGTTGAACCTCCTCCAGCAGGACACTTTTCAACGCGTCCTGGTAGACGCTGGTGGGCACGGCAGATTGCTTGTCCAGCATGAAACTCACCGAGCGCCAGCGGTAGGCGTCTGCCGGCGTATGCGTGCCAGGCTGCTGCGCCATATCGAGCAAATGCTCGCTCATCAGGCGCAGGTTCGTCACTTCCTGGCGCGCAAAGTAGGTGAGGGTCTTGGCTGTCAGATTGCGCAGGATGGCGCGCACTTGGGCTTCGGAATGGCCGACCGGAGTCTGGGGCGCGACGGTTGGGGGGGTCATCAGGTTCGGGTCTTTGGCGTCGACGGTAGCAACACGCTGCCGCTGCGTCAAGCGATTGTGCCTGCGTCGGGCCCGGCCATGATCTGCTCCAGGGCACGTGTCACGATCGGTTCAGGGCGCAACACGCCCAATCGACCCTGGCGTAGCAGCTCCGTGACCTCCTGCTCGGAGCGCACAAAGGCATCAAAGCCCTCGCGGTTGGTAAAGAGATACCGGCTGCGTTGGGGACTGATCCAGGTCAAGCGGCAGCGAACGCTGTGACCTTCATCGCTCATGACGTCAAACCACATGCCTCGCTCGAAGCCGCGCACCATGGCGACACATTCATCAGGCTCGGGAATCTTGGCGGCGACGCGCCTTTGCTCCAGCGTGGCCAGCGCCTCTTCTCTGGCGCTCAGGTCGCGCAGGTCAGGCTCAGCGCTCAGACTGGCGTCGGGCGTAGAGCGGATGGCGGCCATATGGGCGGCAATCAGCCTGCGGGTAAATACCTCGCGCTCGGCGTTGTCCCAGTCCAGCGTGTCAAGGCTGAGATTGAGTTGGCGTACCAGGGTTGGCAATACCGCGACCAGTTGCCTGCGCTCGGCACTGTCGCGCTTGGGCTGGGTAGACCAGAGCAACTGATCGGTGGTGGTCAGCAAGAGATCCCAGAGCTCGGGCTGCGCGCCCTGCTGCAGCCAGGCCTGCGCCAGCACTTCGCGCCACTGCCGGGTGAGAAATGGCAGCATGAAGGCCGCCGTGCCGTGCACATCGGATTCCATGGAAATGCGCTCTTGCAAAGCCTGGTCGGCATGGCTGCGTGCAATGTCCACGGCCTCCTGTCTGGCCTGGGCGTTGGCCAGCGACTGCACCTCGCGTTTGATTTTTTGTTCGGCTGCGTCCTGGAATTCCTCGAATTCCAGCAGGACTTCGGCAAACAGTGCCAGGTCTTCGTTGAATTCCGTCAGCACACGCTTGGCTGTAGCCTCGATGCGCATATACAGCGGATCTTCCAGGCCTCTTTCCGGTGTCCAGGCCACGGCCGCTGCCGCCAGCGCGTCGATCAATCGCCGTGCCGGATGGTTGGGTGAAGTGAAAAATTTTCGGTCCAGCAAGGCCGCCTTGAGCACCGGGATCTGCAAACGCCCGATCACGACCTTCAGCGGCGCTGCGATGTTCGGGTCTGCCAGCACGAATTCAAACACTTCGGCCAAGGCGTCGACCGTGCCGCGGTCCAATTCGGCGGCCCTGCGAACTTCATCGTGTTCGCGCAAATCTCGCAACACATTGCCTTCGTCCAGGTCAATGTCCAGTTCCCGAATCGCAAAGGATTCGATCGCCGCCGCCTGCAGTTCTTCCAGGTAGGCCAGCAAAAAGGGTTCGATCGGCACCGGCACGCCGGCCGGGCCGGCCAGCCCCACGCCCCATCCCGGGCCAGGTGCTGAGGGGGCGCTGCCTGGACCCACCGCAGTGAATGGCATCACGCCCAACTTATGCAGGAATTCGCGCGCCTTGGAGGCCGTCTGCCAAACCGGCTCGGCGTAGCCACCGGTGGATCCATAGCCCGGGCCAGGACCGTAACCAGGACCGTAGCCAGGAACTGGACCGTAGCCCTGCGGGAACGACTGCGTTGCGCCCTGGTCGTAGCCAGGCCCGACCTGCGCTTGTCCTGCGGCGTAAGCCGCGCCAAAACCTCCACCATAACCGTAGCCATAGCCATAGCCGGCCATCGGATGGCCCGCGCCGCCCGGAAATCCCGAACCCACGGCGGCGTAACCGGGTTCGCCCGCGAAGTGGTTCAGGCCCGAATCACTGTCTGCGCCCGGGCCGGCGTTGCCTGGGCCCGCGCCGGGGTTGCCCGTGGCGCCGGTTTTGCGCAGGCGCAGGGTGTCCCCGGTGACGCCCGCTTGCACCAGCAGGCGCTCGAGTTCGCCGTACAGAGGCGCCAGTTCAATCGTGTGCCGCGGATCAAAGGCCAACAGTGCGGCCTGGATCACGGCCTCTTCAAAGTCGCATTTTTGCAGCGCCTGCACGAAGGCGCGCACCAGAATTTCGGGCCGGTAAGGGTTGCCTTGCAGGTTCGCGACATCGCGGTCGAACAGCCTGCGCAGTCGCAGCGTGAGCGGAATCAGCGATTCCTCGTAATGCTGGTTGAAGCGCTGCACCACATGGTCCTTGAGTACCATGCGGTCCATTTCGTCGGCGCCGACCAAGGACAGCTTCACTCTGCCGGGCGGCTCGGCGCTGGCCTCGGGAGAACTGCGCCGGTCGCTGTCGCGGATGACGGCATGAACCTCATCGTCCAGGCAACTTTCCAGCGCCGCTACAAAGGCCGCATTGAAGGCGAGCGCATCGGACGCCAGAAATTGGCGCGTCTTCTGCCAAAAATTCCGTTGCGCGCCGGTGTACTTGTCCTTGTCACTCAGGAGTTCCAGCAGGCCCTGACGCAGCAGGCGCAACTGATCGCCTTCGTGCTGCGAAAAATAGGTCAGTACCTGTGCATTGAGCTTGCGCGTCGTGGCACGCACATTCTTAGGCGCTGCACCAGGTGCAGGGTCAGTGACGTTGGACGATTGCATATCGCTATGGATGGTGGCAGATTCCAGAAAGAGCCGGTTGTCGGATTCGCTTGCCACGCATGGCGTGCCGATCAGACCATTGTACGTTTCATCTTGCGAATTTCAGGGCCGGTTTGCCGCCCATGGGCTATCCGGTTTGCCGTTGCCGAAGCCAGGTTGCGCCTGATTTCACTGTGCGAAAGAGCCAGCGCAGCAAAAGCAGAGCCAGAATAGCCTCGAACAATGTTAGCAAAAAAGCAACAACCACTGGCTGACGCGAAGCCCGTTCGTGAAACTTGGCGAAGGCCCGGTCCCGAGTGATCTCGATGCTGTCGTAAAAAGTGGGCACGACCAATAGCGTGAGCAGGGTGGACGTGATGGTGCCGCCGATGATGGCAATGGCCAGCGGGCGGTAGAACTCCGAGCCCTCGCCCAGGCCGATGGCCACAGGCAGCATGCCGGCAATGAGCGCGAAGGTGGTCATCAGGATCGGGCGCAGGCGCAGCCGTCCGGCATGCATCAGCGCCTCCTCGCGGTTCGTCCCCTGCGCCTCCTCCTTGCGGGCGCAGTCCAGCAAAAGAATGGCGTTTTTCGCCACCAGTCCCATGAGCATGATGACGCCGATGAAGCTCATCAGATTGAGCGTGCCGCCGGTCATCAACAGGGCCACGACCACGCCGATCAGGCTCAATGGCAGCGACAACATCACCGCCACGGGTGCCGTGAAGGAGCCGAACTGCACCACCAGGATCAGGTACATGAGTCCGATGCCCGTGAGCAACGCGATGGCCATTTCCGCAAACAGCTCCTTTTGGTCGCGCGCCGCGCCGCCGAGTTCGATGCCGTAGCCCGCCGGGAAGTCGATGCTCTTGGCCAGCTTCATGGCGTCGGTCGTGACCTCGCCGGCGGAGCGGCCCTGCACATTGGCCGAGACGGAAATCATGCGCTTGCCGTCGGAGTGCTGGATCTGCGCCGGGCCCTTGCCCATGGTGACGGTGGCGATCTGGCTCAAAGGCACCATCATGTCGCTGCCGGCCACGGCGATCGGCAAATGCTCAATGTTGGCGGCGCTGACCCGGTCCTTGGGGTGCAGGCGCAATGCCACATCGCGCGCTTCACCCGTGGGGTCGACCCAGTCGCCGACTTCCACGCCGGCAAAGGCCACGCGCAGCGCCTGTGCCGCGTCGGCCACCGAAATGCCCAGGGCGTTGGCCAGTCCGCGGTTCAGCTCGATCTGCAACTCGTCCTTGGGGTCTTGCTCGGACAGGCCCACGTCCACGGCTCCCGGCACCCGGCGCAGCTGCGCCATGAACTCCGTGGTGATGGCCAGCAGGCGGCGCGAGTCGGGCCCGGAAAACTGGATCTGCACCGGCTTGCGCACGCCATTGTTCAGGTCGTCGAGCACCACGTATTCGGCCCCCACGAGTCGCGCCATCTGCACGCGCAGGTCGGCGGCGACCTGGAACGAGGTGCGGCGGCGCTGGGTGCTCTTGCCGATGTCCACGTAGATGCGGCCGCCGCCAGCGTAGACGTTGCTGTTCGTGGCCACGGTTTCCGGGATGGCGCGCGCCAGCGTTGCCGCTTGTTCCACCTTGATGCGACCAAATTCCAGGCTGGCGCTGGAGGGCGTGCGGATCTCTATGGCCAGGGTGCCGTTGTCCGACGCCGGCAGGAAACTGGAGCCGCCAAACTTGGCGTGCAGGGCCAGCGCCGCCACCAGGCTGGCCGCCGCGATAAAGGCCATGGAGCGTCGGTGCTTCAGTGCCCAGGAGATCACCAGGCCGTAGCGATTTGCCTGGTGGTCAAACCACGCATTGAAGCGCGCCAGCAGGCGTCCCAGGCGGTTGCGCGGCTGCTCGTGCAGCGCCACCGGGTCGCCCCAATAGGCCGACAGCATCGGGTCCAGGGTGAAGGAGATGAACAGGCTCACCAGCACCGAACTTGCCACCGTCAGGGCAAAGGGGCGGAACCACTCGCCCGCGCCGCCGCCCATGAAGGCCACCGGGATGAACACGGCAATGATGGAAAAGGTGGTGGAGGCCACGGCCGGGCCGATTTCGGCCGTGCCGGCGCTGGCCGCGCTGCGCCGGTCCTTGCCCAGCGACATGTGGCGCACGATGTTCTCGCGCACCACGATCGCGTCGTCGATGAGCACGCCGATGGCCAGCGACAGGCCCAGCAGTGTCATGAAGTTCAGCGTGAAGCCGCACAGCCAGACCGCGATGAAGGCCGCGATCACCGAGGTCGGCAGGCTCAGTGCCGTGATCAGCGTGGAGCGCCAGGAGTTCAGGAACACGTAGACCACGAACACCGTCAGCACGGCGCCGAACATCAGCGAGTCGATCACGTTGTTCAGGTTGCTCTGCGCCTCCTCGCCGCCATCGCGCGTGATCTCCACCGTCGTCCCGTTGGGCAGGGTCTTGTTCAGCTCGGTCACCAGATCGCGCACCTTGTTCGCCACGCTCACTGTGCTGGCATCGCGCGAGCGCGTGACCGACAGGCCGACATTGGGATTGCCATTGCGCAGACTGAAGCTCTCGGGCTCGGCAAAGCCGTCGGCGATGCTCGCCACCTGGCCCAGGCGCACGACTTCGGCGCCGCGCCGGCGCAGCACGATCTGTTCGAACTCCGCGGGCGACTCGATGCGCCCCACCAGCCGGATGCTCTGCTCGTCCATCGGTCCCTGTACGCGGCCCACGGGCGAGGTGGTGTTCTGGCTGCGCAAGGCGGCCATGACCTCGCTCACCGAGACGTTGTATTCGCGCAGCTTCTCCGAGCGCAGCAGCACGCTCAATTCGCGCCGCAGAGAGCCGTTCACATTCACCACGGCCACGCCTTCGAGCGCGCGAAAACGGTTCGACAGGTCGTCCTCGGCCAGGCGCGAAATGGCGGCGTGGCTCAATGCGGTGGAAGACAGCGCCAGCTGCATGATGGGCTGCGCCCCTGGATCGACGCGCACCAACACCGGTTCGCGCATCTCGACCGGCAGCTTGTAGCGCACCGAGCCAATGGCATTGCGCACCTCGTCCGAGGCCTCGATCATGTTCTTGTTGAAATTGAAGATGATGACGATGCTGGCGCTGCTTTCGCTCGCCGTGGAGCGGATCTGGTACACGCCGGTGATGCTTTGCAGCGACTTTTCGATGCGGTTGATGATCTCGCGCTCGACTGTTTCGGGAGAGGCGCCGGGGTAGGGGATGTTGATCACCAGCACCGGTTGCTCGACATCGGGGATCTGGTTCACGCGCAGCTTTTTGAGCGCCAACAGGCCGGCGCACATCAGGGCGATGATGATGACCACCATGGCCACGGGCCGGCGGATGCTGAAGTCGGAGAGGAACATGCTTACTTCCCCGCGGCTGAAGCGGCGGCTACCGGGGCGGACGCCGCCGTTGCAGCGGCCGCGACCCGGACCTTCTGCCCATCCTTGAGCGCCGAGGTCGGGTTGCGGATCAGCTGATCTCCCTCGCTCAGGCCGCTGCGCAGCACGAAGTCGCCGCTGCGCGGATCGCGCTCGCCCAGCACCAGCGCCACTTTTTGCACCAGCCCGTCCTTGACGCGCCAGGCAAAGGCGCTGTCGCCGTCGCGCACCAGCGCCACGGCCGGTACCATCAGCGCGGGCTTGCGCGCGGCCTGGATCTGCCCTTCGGCGTACAGGCCGGCGAGTTGCGGTTGCTGGCCCTGGGCAAAGTCCACCAGCACCTCGATCTGGCGCGTGGTCGGATTGGCGGCCGGGTTGATGCGGCGCACGCTGCCGGCGAACTCCTGCGCACCGTAGCCGTTGACGCGAAAGCTCACCGCCTGCCCCACCCTGACTTCATCCACCGCATCGGCCGAGACCAGGCCTTCAAAGCGCAGGCTGGCCGGGTCCATGACCTTGAGCAGCTCCTTGCCGAGCTGTGCCGTGTCGCCGGCGGAGACCTTGCGCTCGCTCACGATGCCGTCAAAGGGTGCTGTGACCAGGGTGCGCTGCAATTGCTGGCGCGCCTGCACTTCGCGCGTGCGCGCCGCCGCCAGATCGCTTTGCCCGGTGTTGCGTCGCACCTCCGCATCCTCGAGCTGCTGGGTCGAGGCCATGCCGGATTCACGCAGGGTCTTCAGGCGCTGAAACTGGCGCTCGGCCTGCTCGAAGGACTGGAGTGCCGCGCGCACGGCCTCCGCCGCGGACGCCAGGCTGTCGCGGATGGCGGTGTCGTCCAGACGCACCAGCAGTTCGCCGCGGCGCGCTCGCTCGCCGTTTTCCTTGAGCACCTGCACCACCACCGAGGACAGCTCGGCGCGCAGGTCGGCGCGGCGCTGTGGCTGGATGGATCCGGTGATGGACGGCCCGGACGACAGGGCATTGCTTTGCGGGCTGACCAGATCCTGGGGCGCGATCAACAAGGCGGGGCTGGCGTCAGCGCCGGCCTTGGCGTTGGGCTCCGGGGCTTTGTTACAGGCGGCCAGGGACAAGGCCAGCGACAAGGCCAGGGTCATGGAGATCAGGGTGATGCGTGACATGGTGGGGTTGCTTTGGAGAAGAGGAAGTGAAGGCATCAGGCGCGCAGCGCCAGCTTTTTCAAGGAATACAAGGCGTCCAGGGCCTCGCGCGGACTCATTGCGTCGGGATGGATCGCCGCCAGCGCCACCTCCACCGCATTCTCTTCGGCCAGCACGGCCTGGGGCGGCGCGGCAAACAGGTCGACTTGGGCATGGGCCAAGGCGGCGCGGGTTTCCAGGGTGTGCAGGGCATGGCGCGCCTGGTGCAGCACGGCAGCGGGCATGCCGGCCAGCTTGGCCACCTGGATGCCGTAGCTGCGGCTGGCGGGACCCGGCTGGATCTCGTGCAGGAACACGATGTCGGCGCCGGCCTCCACGGCGCTCACATGCACATTCACGGCCGCATGGTGCTCGGCCGGAAACTCGGTGAGCTCGAAGTAGTGCGTGGCGAAGAGCGTGAAGGCCTGGGTCTTGTCGTGCAACTGTGTGGCGATGGCGCCGGCCAGCGCCAGGCCGTCGAAGGTC
The DNA here is from genome assembly GCA_903830985.1 of uncultured beta proteobacterium. Lineage (GTDB taxonomy): Bacteria > Pseudomonadota > Gammaproteobacteria > Burkholderiales > Burkholderiaceae_C > CAIKVZ01. The sequence continues at coordinate 18,134 of CAIKVZ010000318.1, read as the reverse complement.
GAGGTGCCGCGGCCGATCTCGTCCATCAGCACCAGCGACTGCTGCGTGGCGCCGTGCAGGATCTGCGCGGCTTCTGTCATCTCCAGCATGAAGGTCGACTGCGCGTTGGCCAGGTCGTCGGCCGCGCCAATGCGCGTGTGGATGGCGTCGATCGGTCCCAGACGGCAGGCCGTGGCCGGCACGTAGCTGCCCATGCTGGCCAGCAGGGTGATCAGCGCCACCTGGCGCATGTAGGTGGATTTGCCGCCCATATTGGGCCCGGTGATGATCTGCAGGCGCGACTTCGGGCCCAGCGCCGTGTCGTTGGCGATGAAGTTGCTGCCGCCTGAGCGCTCCTGCAAGCGGGCTTCCACCACGGGGTGGCGTCCCTGGCGGATCTCGATGCAGGGTTGTTTCACGAACTCGGGCGCGCACCAGTTCAGCGTAAGCGACCGTTCGGCCAGCGCGCACAGCGCGTCCAGCGCGGCCAGAGCCCGCGCCAGTCGGGTCAGCTGCTGCACATGGGCCTGCAGTTGGTCCAGCACTTGCTCGTACAGCCATTTTTCGCGCGCCAGCGCCCGGTCCTGCGCGCTGAGTGCCTTGTCTTCAAAGGCCTTGAGCTCGGGCGTGATGAAGCGCTCGGCGTTCTTCAGCGTCTGGCGGCGCCGGTAGTCGTCGGGCACCTTGTCGAGCTGGCCCTGACTGACCTCGATGTAGAAGCCATGGACGCGGTTGAACTGCACCCGCAGATTGGTGATGCCGGTGCGCTCGCGCTCGCGCGTCTCCAAAGCCAGCAGAAAATCGTCGCAGTTGGTCTGGATGCCGCGCAGCTCGTCGAGCTCGGCGTCAAAGCCGGGCGCGATCACGCCGCCGTCGCGCACCAGCGCCGCCGGCTCCTCGGCGATGGCGCGGCGCAACAGGGCGGCGCAGCCTTCGGGCGGCAACAGGTCCTGCCCCAGCTGCGTCAGCAGGTCCGACAGGCCGGCGCAGGCCGGGCTCAGTGCCTCGGTCTTCTCCAGCGTGCGCTGCAGCGCCAGCAGTTCACGCGGTCGCACCTGGCGCAAGGCGGTGCGCGCCGTGATGCGCTCCACGTCACAGCAGCCCTTGAGGCGTTCGCGCAGGTCCTGCCAGGGGCCGGTGCGCAGGGCGCCCAGGGCGTCCAGGCGCTGCTGCGCCAGCGCGCGTGCGCGCGGCAATTGCAGCATCCAGCTCTTCAGCGTGCGGCTGCCCATGCCGGTCTGGCAGGTGTCGAGCAGCGAGAACAGCGTGGGTGCGTCCTCGCCGCGCAGCGTTTGCGTCAGTTCCAGGTTGCGCCGCGTGGTCGGCGGCAGGTCGATGAAGTCGTCGCTGCGCTGCACCTGGATGCTTTGCACGTGCGTCAGGACCCGGCCCTGCGTGTGTTCGGCGTAGTCCAGCAGGGCACCTGCCGCCGCCTGCGCCTGCGGCAGGTCCTGCGCACCCCAGGCCTCCAGGCTGGCTGCCTGCAATTGCGCCAGCAGCTTGGACACGCCCAGCGCCGAATCAAACTGCCAGGGCGGCCGCGCCGTGAGCGACATCGACGTGGATGCTTTCAGCGCCTTGAGGCGCTGCTCGAGGGCGTTCGTCACGCCTGCGCTGTACAGCAGTTCGCTGGGCGCCAAATGCGCGACCCAGGTCTCGATGGCGTCGCTGTTCGCTTCGGCCAGGTGCACCACGCCCTGGGTCACGCTCATCCAGGCCAGGCCGCAGCGCTGGCGCGGCCCTTGGTGCAGGCACAGCAGCACGGCCTCGCTCTTGTCGCTGAGCAATTCGCTGTCGGTGAGCGTCCCCGGCGTCACCACGCGCATCACCTTGCGCTGCACCGGACCCTTGCCCGTGACCTCGCCGATCTGCTCGCAGATCGCCACCGATTCGCCCTGCTGGATGAGTCGCGCCAGATAGGTCTCCATGGCGTGAAACGGCACGCCCGCCATCAGGATCGGCGCACCGCCCGACTGGCCGCGCGAGGTCAGCGTGATGTCGAGCAGCCTGGCGGCCTTCTCGGCGTCGCCATGGAACAGCTCGTAGAAGTCGCCCATGCGGTAGAACACCAGCGTGTCCGGGAAATCGGCCTTGATGCCCAGGTACTGGGCCATCATCGGGGTTTGCGGCTTGTCGGCTTCGGTCATCGGCTCAAGTCTAGCAAGGTTGGGGCGTTGTCGGGATACGCTGTCGGAGCGCCCTGCAGCCGGGTCCGTTACCGGCCATGATGGCAGTCTTTCGCCCAAGCTACAGCCAGCGCCGCGCGTCTTTCAGGAGCAGAAGCAACTGCTGCTCACGCAAAGGCGACTGGATGAATCCGAAGCGGGTGTAGAACCTCGCTGCTTCCTCGTCAATGGGGTGAGTCAACATGGCACGGATGCCAGCCTGTTCGCCAATGACAACCGTTCGCCTGATGGCATCCTGCAACAAGCCAAAACCGATGCCGCGTCCATGGTCCTGTTTTGCTACTGCCAATCGCGCCAGAACCACCACTGGAAGTGGATACTGGCCCATTCCCTTGCGCATGCGCGCGGGCGCATCGAGCGTATCAATCTGGCCGACGGTAAGGCTGAAATAGCCCGCCACTCGAGCCTCGTCAGTGACGACGAAAGTCTTGGCCGAGCCGCTGCCCTGCGCCTGTCTGGCGTGGTGAATCAGCCAATGGTTAAGTGCTGGTTTGCCGCAATCAAAACCTTCAAGGCTATGCTGCGGCCCCAGAGACTCGGGACTGCAAAATTTCATGCGGCATTCCAAGGCGCCTTGCGCGAGAACAAATCGCGCAAACCTTCGTTTGGCTGCGCTGGTTGATCCAACAAATCCATTAACGCGCGGTATTGTTGACCTGAAACCATGAACAGACGTTGGTCGAGCAGCGTCTGTTCTGCTGCCAGGCAGGCACTGTCGAGGATGAAATCCGTAAGTGACTTGTGCGCCACTTCGGCCGCGCGGCGCAGGACGCCTTCCTGTTCGGGTGTGGCGCGCAATCCCAAACGGGCGGAGCGGGTGGAAGGGCCGGCGATGGCGGACATGGGGAAACCTCAGTTTGTTGCTGCAGCTGGTTAATGTTAGTACAAACGACGTACGGTGTCCATATCGGCTTCGGTTATCCGCTCAAGTCTGCCAAGATCGGCGGGCTGTCAGATCCGCTATCCGCCGCAGCCTCCACCCCCGCAGCCTCCGCCTCCACATCCACCCCCGCCGCATCCCGCTGCGCTGCCGGAGTTGCCCGTGTTGTTGGAGCTGCCCTTGGCGAACAGGAAGTTGATGCCGGCGAACTCATCGCTGGCCATGACGGACTGACTGCCGAACAGGGCGAAGGCCAGGGCCAGCAATGGGGCCGAGGACGGGGCGCCTGCTGCCGTTGGCTGTTCCAGCGCATAGCGCTTGAGCCCGACATGGCTCTGCTCCAGTTCTTTCAGCGTCTTGCGTCCCAGCGGGGTGGCGCCACCGATGGCGTTGAGCTGCGCCGTCAGCGCCCAGGCGACGGGCGCGAGCAGGAACACCAGGTAGGCGACAGGATGGTGCTGGCTGATGCCGAACCACAGGCGACTGGCCCCCACGACGAGCATCAACGACAGCAGCACCAGCGCCACGGCGCTGCTGCGGGAGATGGCGTCCCACGGAAACAGCAGCCCGGCGGCCGCCAGCCTTTGACGTAGGGGATCGGCGATGGCGTTGGCCCGCGCTGGGCTCAGCACCACGCCGACCGGTTCCTCGGGCAGCAGCGACAGGTACTGGCGCTCCACGGCGTGCAAGCTTGCGAGATCGACAGGCTTGCTTGTGCGCCGGCAATTCGCTCCGGTGATCTTGGCTTTGAGCCTGGTCGGGAGCAACTCCAGATAACCGGCGTGGACCAGGCGTGCGACGGCAGTGCCCTGCACGCGCTCGGCACCGCCCTTGAGCATGGCCACTTCATAGTCGTCCATCGGGGGCGGTGTCCCGGCGCTGGCAGCTTGCCACCAGTACACCGCCGCGTACAGGGCCAGCATGGCCGCGCCAAGACTCAGGTAGGCCTTCAGAAACAAAGGTCCGTCCACCTGGCTCCAGCCCTCGGTTCCCACCACCACGCTCAGCGCCACGGAAATGAGCGCCAGCACGACGATCGAAACAGCGGGTTTGTATGCGGCCGCAGCGACGAACTTCGGACTCGTCCAGGTGGTCGCGGGTGCAGGCCTGAGCGGCACGCCAAAGCGCTGCGCAACACCAGGCCAGATTTCCGGCGCCGCGTCCTGCCCAAAGGCCTGCCGGTAAGCCGTCAGCGTGAATTCGTACATGGCGCGATGCCTTTGCAGTTCGTCGGCGCCGCCCGTGGATTGGGTGTGGTGCAAATAGCCGCCCAGAACTTCGTCGCCAAGCCGTTGGTAGGAGCGCGTTTGCGTCAGGTGCAGGTGCCAGGCCATGTCGACGTCATTCGACGGGCACACGGTGGCGCCCGCCGTCTGGGTCAGAAACAGAAACCTCCGGTATTCGTCCGTCACGGTCTGCGCGTAGCCCAGGGTCCAGTGGTTGTCCAGCGCCAGTTTGGATTCGAAGCTCACCTGGGCCTGGGGGTCTGACAAGGCAAAGCGCTCGATGCGCTGGCGCAGGTCGTCATGGGTGGCGTGTGTTTTCATGGGGGCCTTTCGGGATGACTGAACTTGTTGTCCTGTCAAGCAGTGTCTAGCCGCGCCTGCCACTATGGAACTGTGGACTTCCACACATCGACAAAGTCCTGTGGCTGCCGCCGTGGCCGGCCGCATCAGACCTTTCGCCCTTCAGGCCGATGGCTTGCTGAAAATCGCCCGCGCCGAAACGACGAAGGCATGCACGCGGTCGCTCACGATTTGCCCCAGGTCCACGGGCGCGGGTTGGCCGTAGACCCATTGGCGGATGCCGAGGTAGAAGATGCCGCCGTGCAGGCCCCACATCAGCTCGGTTTCGCGTTCGCTGGCCGGGCCTTTTTCCGCCAGACCGAGGTGGTGGCGGGTTTCGCGCAGGATGCGGGGAAAAAGTTTCTTCTTCAAAAGCCCCAGGTATTGATCAGGGATGGAGCCGTCGGCGAGTCCGGAAAAAATGAAGATGCGCACCCACTCCGGCGTGAGTATCGTGGCGGCGTAATCCAGGTAGAAGCGCGTCATTTTTTCTTCCAGTCCGACCGACCGGTCGTCGAGCCACTCCTCCCATTCGCGCTTCCAGCGGCCCAGGTAGACCTCCTTGTAGACGCGCTCGATCAGCGCCTGCTTGGTCGGGAAGTAGTGGTACAGCAGCGGGTGCGTGATGCCGATTTCCTTGGCCAGGTCGCGCGTCTGTCCCTCCAGTCCCCGTGCAGAAAAAAATTTGATGGCGCCTTGCAAAATCTGCTGTTCCCGCTCTGCCGTGCTGAAGCGTTGCCGCAGCTTGACGGGCTTGTCCTGTGGCGTGGCGGGCGCTGCTTTGGGTTTTCGGGGTGACATGGGTGCTACGTTATTCGCTGGCTGCAAGGGGCGCGTGCACGGGTGCCGCGGGGCTTTGATGTTAACGCGCCGTCAGCCTGGCCGGTGGGCTTTCGCATGAAGTGTTTGACTTAATTGACCATCGGGTAAATAATTCAAGGGAATTTGAAAACGGTCTGTTCCGGCGGTTTGCCGGGCCGGCCGTTGCAGCGGCGTGAACTCATCTGAAACAGGAAGCATCATGGAATTGACTGGCGAGCAGATTGTCCGCGCGCCCAGACAGCAGGTCTGGGACGCGCTCAACGACCCCCTTATCCTGTCGCGCTGCATCCCCGGCTGCGAGGAACTCACGCAGGTCTCGGCCACCGAGACCCACACCCGGGTCGCGCTCAAACTCGGCCCGGTGCGGGCGCGCTTCAACGGCAAGATGTTCATGACGGACATCGTCGCCCCCACGAGTTGCACCCTCACCTTCGAGGGCGCGGGGGGTGCTGCGGGCTTTGCCAATGGACGCTCCGCGGTCACGCTGACCGACCAGGGTGCGGGCACGAAGCTGGCCTATTCGGTGCAGGCGAACGTCGGCGGCAAGCTCGGGCAGATCGGCGGGCGCTTGATCGATTCGTCGGCGAAAAAAATGGCGGATGAGTTCTTTGCCGCTTTCGATGCCGCACTGACCGGCGGCAGCCTGCCCGAAGTGGCCGCTGTGGCGACGGCGCAGACGCCTGTGAGCTACTCCGTTGCTGCGGGTCCGGCCGGCGCTCAGCCACCCTTTGGCGGCGGCTTCAAGCCGGAACTGTATCGCGCCTTCTGGTTCGGCCTGGGCGTGGCCTTCACCCTGTTCATCAGCCATTGGGCGCGCTGATCCAACGACGCCAACCCGGAGCGACCGTGAAAGCCCCCTCATTCGATTACCTCAAGCCTGCGTCGCTGGACCAGGTCTTTGCCCTGCTGCACAAACATGGCGACAGCGCCCGCATCCTGGCCGGCGGGCAGACGCTGCTGGCCACATTGAACATGCGCCTGTCCGAGCCCAAGTTTCTCATCGACATCCAGGGCGTGCCGGGACTGAGCGGAATCTCGCTGCAGGAGCAGTGCGTGCGCATCGGTGCCATGACCCGCCATGGCGAAATCGAGGAGTCGATTGTCGTGGCACGCCATATGCCGCTGCTGGCCATGACCGCGCCCCATGTGGCGCACAAGGCGATCCGCAACAAGGGGACGCTGGGCGGCTCGCTCGCCTTTGCCGACCCGGCGGCGGAATGGCCCAGCTGCGCCGTGGCGCTGGACGCGCAACTCGTGCTGGCGAGCCGGCGCGGCCTGCGCCGCGTGCCTGCCGCAGATTTCTTCCAGGCGCTCTACACCACCGCCTTGGCGCCCGATGAAATCATCGTCGCCTGCGAATTTCCGCTGCAACCATCGGGCGCGCGTTGCAGCTTTGACGAGGTGGCGCGCCGTCATGGCGACTACCCGACGGTCGGCCTGGCCGCCGTCGCACTTGTGGCCGGGCAGCGCCTGCAGCAGCTGCGCCTGGTCTTTCTGGGCGTGGGCAATATACCGACACGTGCCCGGGCCGCTGAAAGCCTGCTCGAGGGCCGCAGCCTCACGCCGGAGCTGCTCGCTGCGGCAAAGCTGGCGTTGGCCGGTGAACTCGCTCCGGGCGCTGACCTGTACAACTCGGCCCCAATGAAACTGCACCTGGCCCAGGTGCTGATGCAGCGGGCGCTGGCGCAACTGGCCGCGCCCGCCGGCACTCCAGGAGAGAAACAACATGGCTGAATCCGTCGAAGTCACCATTCGCGTGAACGGTGTCGAGCATCGCCGGCAGGTCGAGCCGCGTATGCACCTGAGCGATTTCATTCGCGACGAGCTGGGCCTTAAAACCAACCGCCTCGGCTGCGAGCACGGCGTCTGCGGCGCCTGCACCCTGCGCCTGGACGGCGACATCGTGCGCGGCTGCCTGGTGCTGGCCGTGCAGGCCGACGGCCAGGAAGTCGAGACCATCGATGGCGCCAGCGACCGCGGCGATCTGGCCGAATTGCAGGCGGCGTTTCACGCGCACAACGCGCTGCAATGCGGCTTCTGCACCGGCGGCATGCTGCTCACGGCGTCTGCGCTGCTGTCCGAGAAGCCCGACGCCTCAAGGCAGGAAGTGCGCGACTACATGTCGGGCAACTACTGCCGCTGCACCGGCTACCAGGCCATCGTCGACGCCATCTGCGAGGTGCTGGAAAAGCGCCGGGCGGTTCCGCTGGAAACCGGAGTGACGCCATGAGCGGGGCCTACATCGGCGCTGCCGTGGCGCGGCCGAATGCCAAGCGGCATCTGGAAGGGCGCGGCACCTATGTCGATGACATCGTGCTGGCGCAGCTGGCGCACGTGGTCTACCTGCGCAGTCCGATGGCCCATGCGCGCATAGTCGCGATCGACGCCGAAGCGGCCCGCACCATGCCGGGCGTGATCGCCGTGGTCAACGGCGAGCAACTGGCCGAACTCTGCAAGCCCTGGGTGGCGACGCTGACCCATCTGGTGGGCATGAAATCGCCACCGCAATACCCGCTCGCCATGGGCCGCGTGTGCTGGCAGGGCGAGCCGGTGCTGGCGGTGGTGGCGCAGTCGCGCCAGCTGGCCGAAGACGCGCTGCAGACCATCGTGGTCGACTGGCAGCCGCTGCCGGTGGTGGCGCACATGGAGACCGCGCTGCATGCCGACACGCCGGTGATCCACCCCGAGCTGGGCGACAACCTGTGCTTTGCCAGGACCGTGGACAGCGGGGGCGTGGATGCGGCCTTTGCCGCGGCCGACTGCGTGGTGGAGGAGACCTATCGCTTTGGCCGGCACACCGGCGTCACCATGGAGCCGCGCTCCGTGCTGGCCGATTTCAATCCCGCGGAACAGAAACTCACGGTCTACCAGTCGCACCAGGCGCCGCACATGCTGCAAGACCTGTATGCGCGCCATTTTTCCCTGCCCGAGAGCGCGGTGCGCGTGATCTGCAAGGACGTGGGTGGTTCGTTCGGCGTCAAGGTGCACACCTATCCGGACGACTTCGCCACCGTGGCCCTGTCGATCCTGCTCAAGCGCCCGGTGAAGTTCGTGGCGGACCGGCTCGAGTCCTTTGTCAGCGACATCCACGCGCGCGAGCACCTGATCCGCGCGCGCCTGGCGACCACGGCGCAGGGCGAGATCCTGGCTTTCGAGATGGACGACCTGACCGGCGTCGGCCCTTATTCGGTGTACCCGCGCACCAGCGCCATCGAAGGCAACCAGGTGCTCAATCTGGTCGGTGGCCCCTACCGGCACAAGGACTACCGCGGCCACCTCAAGGTCGTGTTCCAGAACAAGGCCCCGACCAGCCAGTACCGCGGCGTCGGGCACCCGGTGGCCTGCGCCGTGACCGAGGGGCTGGTGGAGCTGGCGGCGCACCGGCTTGGCATCGACGCCCTGCAGATGCGCGCCATCAACGTGATGCGCGACGACGCCTACCCGTGCAGCGGCGCATCGGGCATAAGGCTGGAAAAGCTTTCGCACCAGCAATGCCTGTCCCAGCTCGAGCAGTTGATGGACTACGCCGGCTTGCGCCGCGAGCAGGAAGCCTTGCGCGCGCAGGGCATCTACCGCGGCATTGGCCTGGCCGTGCTGGTGGAGTTGACCAATCCGGGCGCGGCGTTTTACGGTGTGGGCGGCGCGCGCATTGCGGCGCAGGACGGCGCAACGCTGCGCCTGGACCCGACCGGTGACGTCACCTGCCTGGTGGGCGTGGGAGAGCAAGGGCAGGGCACTGAAACCATCTTCGCGCAGATCGCCGCTGACGCCGTGGGCATGCCCATGAGCCGGATCAAGGTGGTCACGGGCGACACCGAAGTCACGCCCTATGGCGGCGGCACCTGGGCCTCGCGCGGCGCCGGCATCGGCGGCGAAGCCGTGCTGCAGGCGGGGCTCGCCTTGCGCGAAAACCTGTGCCAGCTGGCGGCGGTGGTGCTGAAAAAGGAACGATCTGAACTGGACATCCGCGACGGCCAGGTGGTACAGGCCGGCAGTGGTGAAGTCCTGCTGGCCGTGGCAGAACTTGGGCGCATCGCCTATTTCAGGCCCGACACCCTGCCCGCAGGTGCGCTGCCCGAACTGGTGGTGACGCGCACCTATGCGCAGCGCGAGTTTCCGTTTATTTTCACCAACGGCGTGCAGGCCTCCTATGTCGAAGTTGACATCGAGACCGGCGTCGTCAAGCTGCTCAAGCACTGGGCGGTGGAAGACTGCGGGCGCATCATCAACCCGATGCTGGTGGACGAGCAGATGCGCGGCGCCATCGTGCAGGGCATAGGCGGCGTGCTGCTGGAGGAATGCCTGTACGACGACAACGCCCTGCTGCGCAACGGCAGCATGGTGGACTATCTGGTGCCCATGGCCAGCGAGATGCCGGACATCGTGATCGGCCACGTCGAAACCCCCACGCTGACCTCGGCGCTGGGCGCCAAGGGCGCGGGCGAAGCCGGTACGGCGGGTGCGCCGGCGGCGGTGATGAACGCCATCAACGATGCGCTCCTGCCCTTCAAGGCCAGGGTCACGGCCCAGCCCATCACGCCGGAGAAGATACTGCGCGCGCTGGGAACTATCACTGGGTGATGATTTTTTGAGTGATGACGGCCATGTTGGGCGGACGTTCGTGCCCGCTCAGGCCGCCGTGGTGCCCGGCTCCGCGGCTGTCCCCCGGCCTGCGGCCTCCTCCTTTATGCCGCTGCGCCGGGTACCACGACGACCAGAGCAAAGTAGCTGGCGCGGTGATCGAAGCTTGCACGCTGAGCACGCTCGTGGACGGTGATGCAGGGGTAGGTGGCGCAGCGAAATTAAGGAGGAGCCAAAGGCCGCAGGCCGACGCGGGGGACATTCGCGGAGCTACCTACCTCTGCGTCAATGTCTGCCACCGGCTTCCAAACTTCGAACCTCGCAATCGCGCCACACGCGGCACAAGAGCCCAGCCATCAAGTTGGTCATTGACTGGGAAACATCCACAGCGCTACACCGAGCAGTAGCGCTCCTGGATCTCCGCGTCCTTGAGCAGGTCCTGTGCCGGCGCGCAGTGCACGATTTCACCCTGGTCCATGATGTAGGCGCGGTCGGAGATGCGCAGCGCATGCTCCACGCTTTGCTCCACCAGCAGCATGGTCACGCCCTTGTTCTTCAGGGTCTCGAAATACTCGAACATCTCGTCCACCAGCTTGGGCATGATGCCTTCGCTCGGCTCGTCGAGCATGATCATCTTGGGGTGGGCGGCCATGGCGCGTGCAATGGCCAGCATCTGCTGCTCGCCGCCCGACATGGTGACGGCTTCCTGTGTCAGGCGCTCCTTGAGCCGGGGGAAGGTCTCGGCGATTTCGTCGATCACCTCCTTGGTTCGCTTGTACCCGTCGGGCGAAGCGATCACGCCGAGTTCGATGTTTTCCTTCACCGTCAGCCCGGGGACGATGCGCCGTTCCTCGAACACGAAGGCCAGCCCCTGGTGAAAACGGAAGTGCGCCGGTTGGGACAGCAGGTCCACACCGTTGAATTTGACCTGGCCTGCGGTGCGGCCCAGCAAGCCCATGATGCTCTTCATGGTCGTGGTCTTGCCGGCGCCGTTGCGCCCCAGCAGCGACACGACCTCACCCGGCATGACGTGGAAGTCCACGCCCTGCAGGATGTGGCTGCGGTCGTACCAGGCGTTGAGCTTCTCGACGGAAAGCAGCGGCAGTGCGCTCATCAGTGGTTCCCCTTGCCAAGATAGACGCGTTTCACTTCCTCGTTGGAACGGATGTCGTCCGGGCTGCCCTGCACCAGCAGCCGCCCCTGGTGCAGCACGATGATGCTGTCGCTCACGCCCATGATCAATTTCATCTTGTGTTCCACCAGGCCGATGGTGCGGTGTTCCAGCAGTTTCAGGATCAGCTTCATGATGGCGCGGGTTTCCTCCGGGCTCATGCCCGCGGTCGGCTCATCCAGCAGCAGCAGTTTCGGGTTGCAGGCCAGCGCCACAGCGATTTCCAGGCTGCGCTGTTCGCCATGGGCCAGGTCCCCGGCCCGGTCGCGGCGCCGGTCTTGCAGGCCCACCAGTTCCAGCAGCGCCTCGGCCTGTTCCACCCACTGCGCGTGAGCGCTGCGCGGCGTCCAGATGTTGTAGACGCTTTGCAGCGACTGCACCGCCACGCGCACATTTTCCAGCACCGTGAGCGCCGGGAAGAGGTTCGTGATCTGGAACGACTTGGAGATGCCGATCCTGGCGAATTCGTGCTGTTTCAGCCCGGCGACATTGCGCCCGTCAAACCAGATTTCGCCCGAGGTCGGCTCCAGACCACCGGACACCATATTGAAAAAAGTGGACTTGCCGGCACCGTTGGGTCCGATGATGGCGGTGAGCTTGCCGGCATGGAAATCCACGCTGATGTCCGAGTTGGCAGTGAAGCCGCCAAACTTCTTCGTCACATGGCGCGTGCTCAAAAGGATGTCGTTGCTCATTTTCGGTACCTCGCCAGCAGGGTTCCCCAGACACCCTTGGGAAAGAACAGCACCAGGACGATGAAGATCACGCCGACGATGAGTTGCCAGCGCTCGGTGAAACCGGTGACGATATGCTCGATGCCCAGGAACATGCCCGCGCCCAGGAAGGGGCCGAAGAAGGTGCCCATGCCGCCCAGCAGCGTCATCATCATGACCTGGCCCGAGGTGTGGTACGACAGGCTGTCGATGGAGACGGTGGACAGGTTGATGGCGTTGAGCGCGCCGGCCAGGCCGCACACCAGGCCCGACAGCAGCAGCGACAGCAGCCTTGTGCGATCGACGTTGATGCCACAGGCGCGGGCCCGATGCTCGTTCTCACGCAGCGCCTCCAGCACGGCGCCAAAAGGGGAGTCCAGCAAGCGGCCGATCAGGCCGAGGGCGACGGCCACGAAGCACAGCATGAAGTAGTACTTGACCAGGGGATTGAGCAGGTCGAGTTGCACGAAGCCCAGGTCGACGCGGTTCAGGTTCACGCCGCGCAAGCCGTTGTCGCCACCGGTCAGGCTGGTGGCATGGAAGAACAGGAAGTAGACGCATTGCGCCAGCGCCAGCGTCACCATGGCGAAGTAGATGCCGCGGGTGCGCATGGCCAGCAAGCCCATGGCCAGCGCGATCAGGCCGGCCAGTGCCACGCCGAACACAATCGCCAGCGGCCAGGCGACGTTGTACTGGGAGATCAGGATGCCGCAGCCATAGGCACCGCCGCCAAAGAATGCCGCGTGACCAAAGGACAGCTTGCCGGTGTAGCCGAAGGTCAGGTTGTAGCCGGCGGCGAACAGGCCGAACAGCAGAATGTTGGTGGCCAGCGAGTGGAAAGGGAAGACCAGCGGGAAAACAGTCAGCAGGGCCAGCACGGCGAGCGCCGGGTATCGGGCCAGCACGGACTGCCAGAAGGCGGGGGAGGTATCGGTTTTCATGGGGCGTTCAGCTCATCAGGCCCTTGCGGCCGAACAGTCCGTTGGGTTTGAAGATCAGCGTGATCGCCATCAGCGCGAACATGGAAAATTCCGCCAGTTCGGGTTCGAACAGCGTGGTGAAACTGACCACCACGCCGACCAGCAGGCCCGCGGCAATGGCGCCGGCCAGCGACCCCATGCCGCCGACGACGGTGATGACAAAGGCCTCGATCAGGATGGGCACGCCCATTTCCGGCGAGACGCCTCGCATGGGCGCGGCCAGCAGCCCGGCCAGGCCGGCAATGGCGCTGCCCACGCCGAAGATGGCGAGCCACACGGTGGACACGTTGATGCCCAGCACGCGCAGCACCTGCGGGTCGCGCGCGCCGGCGCGCACGATCAGGCCGAAGCGCGTCTTCTCCAGCAGCAGCCACAGCGCCAGCAAGATGACGGCTGTCACCGCGATCAGGAACAGGCGGTACAGCGGGAACATGCCGACGCCGATGTCGACCGCACCCTGCAGCGCCTCGGGCGTATCGAAGGGCTCGCCCTGCACGCCAAAGGCCATGCGGATCACGTCCATCATCACGTAGGCCAGGCCAAAGGTCAGCAGCAGCGGGTAGTCGATGCCGCGTCCGTACAGCGGGCGCACCAGGAAGCGCTCCACCAGCATGCCCAGGGCGCCGGTGATCAGCGGCACGGCCACCATGCAGACCCAGAAATTGCCGCTGCGCGCGAACACGAAAACGCCCACGTAGGCGCCGACCATGAAGAAGGCGCCGTGGGCGAAGTTGACGACGGTCAGCAGGCCGAACACCAGCGACAGACCGACCCCGACCAGCACGTAGATGGAACCGAGTGCCAGTCCGGTGACCAGTTGCTGCACGATGAGATTGAAGGAGAGTTCCACTTGGCTACCTGGGGTTGTTGGCGAACGACGGTTGATTGCTACTCACGGCCTGACAGTGTCGACCGTCATTGCGAGGCCCGAAGGGCCGTGGCAATCCATGAATTCATGCCATGGATTGCTTCGCTGGCCGTCACTGCGAGGAGCGATGCGACGCGGCAGTCGCAATGACGACTGTGGTTCGTGGTCCGATTGCAGCCTCGGGCCGGAACTGTGGCTCGCAATGACGAGTCCGGCGATCCCGTTTCAGGCCGGGTGCCCGAGCTCGCTGCAGCTGCGCAGCTTGCTCTCGTCGAAGGTCTCGATCGCCAGGATCTTGAAGATGTCCTGGTCGTTCGCGGCCTGCGCCTTGTCCTTGGATTCAACGATCAGCACCGACTGCACGGCCTGATGGTCGCAGGAGCGGAAGTGGACGTTGCCCTTGTACAAATCGCCCTTGATGGCACGCAGCGCGGTCACTACCTTTTCCGTGTCGACCGTGCCCGCTGCCTTGACGGCGGCCAGCACATTGCGCACGCCGGCGTAGCCCAGGCTGGCGTAATCCGTGGGGTACAGGCCCTTGTGCAGGGCCTTGAAACTGTCGTTCAGGCGTTTCGCCGAAGGCGTCGTCGCCTCCAGGCCCCAGTAGTAACCGGTGCCGCCGATGATGCCTTCGTAGGCCTTGTGGCCGTCGACCATGCGGCCGTTGTGCATGAGCAGCGGCGCGATGATCTTCACCTGCTGCTTGACGCCAAAATCATTCGCCTGCTTGAAGGCGATCTGCTGGTCGCGACCGAAGTTGCAGACGATCAGCACCTCGGGCTTGAGCGCCAGGATCTTCGGGAAATAGCTGGAAAAGTCGGTCGTTCCCAGCGGATGGCGGATGTCGGCCAGCACCTCCATGCCCAGGGCCTTGCCGGCGGTCACAAAGCCGCGCGCCATCTCGTGGCCATAGGCGTAGTCGGCGGTGAGGAACACCACCTTCTTGCCCATCTTGGGAATTGCGTAGCGCGCCACGGCGCCGGCCGTCATATGGGGATTCAGGCACTCGTGGAAGGTGTAGCGGCTCCAGTCCTTGGCCTCGTTGATGGTGTCGGACTGGCTGATCGAATTGAAGATGACCTTGCGCTGCTTGGTGACGTTGTTCACCGACAGCTGCACCGCCGAAGAGACCGATCCCACGATGAAGTTGGCCTTGTCTTTGTCGATCAGTTCGATGGTGCGCGTGGCCGCTTCCTGGGGGTTGAGCTTGTCGTCGCGCACCAGCAATTCGGCCTTGGTGCCGTTCAGGCCGCCGGCGTCGTTGAATTCCTTGATAGCCAGTTCCGCGCCGCGCACCACGGCCTGCGCTTCGGCGGCAAAGGCGCCGGTCAGCGGCACCGGAAAGCCGATGCGGATCGGCTCAGCCTGCGCCTGCACCAGGCGCGGCAGTGTCAGCGCACCCAGCGCCAGGCTACCGCCGGCCAGGGTCTGGAGCGCCTGACGGCGGGTCTTGCCATTGTCTGAAGTCTTCATGCTGTCTCCTGTTGGTATGAAAATGGCGGTTTCAATGCCCGCTGTGGAAATGATAGTACATTATTTACCTTCTGGTCAATACGGGATTTCCTGAGCCTGAATGTCGGCCAGGACGTAGGGTGTGGCCAGGTAAAAAGAGGAGTTCTCATGGAGAGTCTTGATCTCGTGGTGCTGAGCGATGCGCTGCAGTGGCGCGCCGCCGGCCATGCCGTGACGCTGGTGACCGTGGTGCAGACCTGGGGCAGCGCGCCGCGCCCGCCGGGCGCCTTGCTGGCGGTGCGCGACGACGGCGTGGTGAGTGGTTCGGTCTCGGGCGGCTGCGTCGAGGACGACCTGATCGCCCGCACCCGCGCCAGCTTCGCCGCGGCCGCTGGCAGCGCTTCGCCGCTGCCAGCGCTGATCGCCTATGGCGTGACGCGCGAAGAAGCCTCCCGCTTTGGCCTGCCCTGCGGCGGCACGCTGCGCCTGGTGCAGGAGCCGCTGCTCGACAGCCACTGGATAGCGCAGCTGCTGCAGTGGACCGGCGCGCATCAACTGGTGGCGCGCACCTTGACCTTGGCGACGGGGGACGTGCAGTTGGGCCAGGCGGTGCGCGGCCAGGCCATGCAGTTCGACGGCGCCACCCTGACCACGGTCTTCGGCCCGCGCTGGCGGTTGCTGCTGATTGGCGCGGGGCAGTTGTCGCAAGCGGTGGCGCAGATGGCTGCGATGCTCGACTTTGACGTGCTGGTGTGCGACCCGCGCGAAGGCTATGCGCCAGGCCCGGCCACGGCCGCTGCCTGCGGGCGTCGCCTGCCCGGCATGCCCGACGACGTGGTGCGCGAACTCGTGCCCGATGCCCACACCGCGGTCGTGGCCCTCACGCACGATCCCAAACTGGACGACATGGCGCTGATCGAGGCGCTGCAATCCGAGGCCTTTTATGTCGGCGCCTTGGGTTCGCGCGCCAACCAGCAAAAGCGCAAACAGCGCCTGGCCGAGCATTTCGACTTGAGTGAGCAAGCCCTGGCGCGCCTGCATGGCCCGGTCGGCCTCGATCTGGGCGCTCGCACGCCGGCGGAGATTGCCGTGTCTATCGTGGCGCAGATCGTTCAGGTCAGGAACCGGCCAACGGATGCGGGCGCCGGAGATACGTTCACTGCACCGTGATTTTGGCGTCGTCGATCAGGTGGGCGTAACGGCCGTATTGCTGCGTGATGTGCGAGGCCAGTGCGGTGGGGCCCAGGTAGGCGGTCTGCAGGCCGTGCGACTCGAGTTGCTGGCGTATCACGGGGTCGCTCATGGCCGACTTCAGGCCGTCGGCCAAGAGGGCGATCACCGCGGGCGGCGTTCCTGCGGGCGCTGCCACCCCAAACCAGGCTGTGGCTTCAAAGCCGGGATAGCCAGACTCGGCGATGGTGGGAACCTGTAGCAGCGTTGGCAGGCGCTGCGCCGAGCAGACGGCCAGGGGTCGCAGTCGGTCGGTTTCGATGTGCGCTGACATCTCCGCCAGATTGCCCAGCACGCTGTCCACATGGCCACCGAGCACGGCGTTGACCGCCAGGGCGCCGCCGGTAAAAGGCACATAGATGAGCGCCGCGCCGGTCGCAGCCTGCAGCGCTGCAGCGGCCATGTGCTGTGTCGTGGCTGGGCCCAGGCTGGCCAGGGAGATGCGGTCGGGCGTGGCATGCGCTGCGTCCAGCCATTCCTTCAGGCTGTGATAGGTACTGGCGGGATTCACCGCCAGTACCTGGGGCGAGTTCACCATCAGCGCCACGGGCTCAAAGGCCTTCATGCCCTTGTAGGGCAGGTGGCTGTGCAATTTGTCATTGATGACCAGACTGTTGGCAATGAATAAAATGGTGTAGCCGTCGGGGTTGGCGTGGGCCACCAGGTTGCTGCCAATGACGGTGCCGCCGCCCGGGCGCAGTTCCACGAGGACCGGCTGCCCGAAGCGCTGGCTCAGGTGTTGCGCCACCAGTCGTGCCAACAGGTCGGCGGAACCGCCGCCCGCCAGGGGCACGACGAAATGGATTGGCTTGTTGGGATAGTCCTGCGCCCAAGCCATTGATGGCAGCGCTGCACCGGCCAGGGCTGCGCCGGTGAGGGCAAGAAATTGACGTCTATGGTTCATGGTGTGCAGTCGGCCAAGGTTCTTGTTGCATGAAAGGAGGGTGCGGCCTGCAGAGTCACCGTGGTCTGTGCCACAAAGGCTTCGGCCAGCGCCTCGGCCTCAACGCGGTGCGCCGCGCACGCCATGACGTAGCCGATGCGGTCGGCGTTTTCAAACGGTCGGCGCACCGGGTCCCCGGGCTGCTTCACCAGTTCGACGCAGCGGATGCGCGGGTCTGTCCAGTCCGGGGTGGTGACGCTTTGCAGAATGCCTTCGGAGTCGGCGACGATCCATCGCGTCACCGCCACGCCGCACAGGTCAGCGCAAATGGGCTGCTGCGGCCATCGGCCCAGGTGCACGCTGATCAGGTCGTCGTGCAGCGAACGACCCAGCGCGTAGCCGACCAGTCGGGGTATCTTGGCGCCGACCAAGCGGGCGTTGATCTCGATGAGCCGGGGGCCTTCGGGTGCCAGCATCAGTTCCACGTGGCTGGCGCCCCAGTCAAAGCCGACCGCGTCCAGCGTACTGAAGACATAGTCTTCGATCTCCTGGTAAGCCGGCCCGTTGGGAATAAAGCAACCACCCTGGATCGCGAAAGAGGGCGGCTCAAAGAAACGCTTTTCGTTCACGCCCAGCAGGCGGTGCTGCCCGTTCACGGTCAGGGTGTCGCAACCGACCACCGTGCCCGTCATGTGGCGCTCGACCACGAGCCGGTCGTTGGCGCGCACGCCCAGTCCATAGTCGGCGTGCGAGGGCAGCATGTCTTCCAGCGGGCTCAGCCAGGGTGCGAGGTCTTCGGGCTCGCGCAGCACCACGACGTTTTG
>CAIKVZ010000317.1 GCA_903830985.1 uncultured beta proteobacterium | reverse complement strand
GTTCCAGGCTTCCAAGCGCAAGGCGCGTGGGTTTACGCGCATCTCGACAATCAGGACGGTCATCTTCTTGATTGCCGGGAAACTCGACTTTCACTCGATCAATCCTCATGCTGGGCAACCCACTTGAAATTCATCAGAGCCGAAATTGTCCAAATCGAGCATCATCAGCGCAACATTGCAGTGACTGCGCTTGCTCGCCGCCATGGACTGGGCCAAGCGGTCATCGAGTAAACGACGATTCGGCAAATTTGTCAGTGCGTCATAGAACGCCAATCTCCAAACCTCTTCTGATCGCTTCATGTTTCTCGCCATCTCCACATTGGCGACAACCAACTCGGCAGCCCGCTTGACCTTCTCTTCGCTTTGGTAGGCCAGTTCCACATTGGCGACGGCTAACTCAGCCGCACGCTTTTCTTTTTCGTCGTTCTGGTACGTCAGTTCGTCATTGGCGATGACCAGCTCAGCAGCCCGTTTGGTCTTTTCCTCATTCAAGTAGATCAGCTCGTCATTTTTGAATTGATCAGCGTCTGCCCGGTCTGAAGCGACTAAGGTCAGTGCGGCTTCGGTCTGTTTGCGCTCGGTGATATCGCGGGTGATGCCGATGAAGTGACTGCCCCGCCCTTTGCCGTCGAACACCGGCATGACGCTCAACTCGTTCCAGAAACTGCTGCCATCCTTGCGGTAATTGAGGATTTGACCCTGGAATTCGATTGCCTGCAATTGTGCCTGCTTGATGGCCATCACCACACCGACATCCGTTTCAGCACCTTGAACAAAACTACAGGTTCGGCCTACTATTTCGGCCTCGCTGTAACCTGTGATGGCCGTGAATGCAGCATTGGTTGAGAGGATGCGCGAATCAGGGCCGGAAATCATGACGCCTTGCGAAATTGCTTTCATGGCAATGTCACTCACGCGCAGTTGCTCTTGAGCATTGTGTCGCTCGGTGATGTCCCTGGCAAGAACGATAAAGCGTGACGATTCACCCAGCCGAGAGCCCTTTCTGGAAACAGAAAGCTCAAACCACAACTCGCCTTGCGGCAGATTCAAGGAAAATTGCTTACCACTGGAATAGCCATATTCATGGGCGTCGTGGATAGACGCCATCACGACTTGTGCAGCATCCACTGGCATCACATCGGACACGAGTCGACCCATAAAGTCTTGTTCCGTGGCAACCAGTAGCTCAGTTCTTGGACTTTGAAAGTCGTGGTAACGGCCATCAAGGTCGAGCTCAAACAACAAATCAGGAATGGCATCCAGAGTAGCCCTTATGCTGATCTCGCTCTGACGCAACGCACTTTCTGTCACCTTGCGTTCAGTGATGTCGGTGACAAACCCGTTCCAAAGTGTCGCGCCATCGGCTTCCCTCTCGGGGCGCGCGTTACACGAATGCCATCGCACCTCGCCATTTTTGAACCTCATCCGGTACTCTTGTATCCAAGGCGTCAGGTTTGCAGCCGACTCCTGAATCGACACCATGAGCCTCTCGCAGTCATCCTGGTGGAGGTTGCTAAATGCAACGGTCGCATCCTTACTAACATCATCAGGGTTGAGGCGAAATACATCGCGTATCGCATCGCTTGCATATGGGAAACAGGAACGGCCATCAGGATACAAGCGATACTGGTAAACCATGCCCGGCAATTGACCTTCTATCAGCTTTAGTCGCCTCGCTACCTCGGCCTCTAAAACTGCCGACTGCGACCGGTCAAGACCTCCACTCGCGTTCATTTTTCTGCCTTCGGAGCACAGTCCAAGAGCAAATTCTCTCGCGGGTTTTTAGGAATATCTCTCACGAGTGATACCTCTGATTCGCTGCTGGGAGTGTTCCCCAGTAGGTAGTGGCGATGTCAACGTCATGGTTATCACGTTAACAAACATATCGATAGATTCACACTTGAGGGTTATTGTCAGACGAGTGGTTGAGGACTTTTGGGTTGGGGCACGGTCACCCGTAGTCTTTACTCCTGAGTGCCTGTCGTTTGTGGAGATACTTCAGTCGCTTCCAACTTCTGGTCTTAGGGACAGATTCAACCGGTCGAGGCACTCCGGGGGAACGACGGCTGGTCGATAGCCGGTGCACTCTTAGACAAAATGTTCGCTACCTAGCGTCAAATGCAGCAATACTGCCACCAACTGAGATCGGTGGATTCTTATATAAAACAACGGATTGGCACACTCGCGTGAAATTTTAGTGGCACTGTTACAACATTTTTTGAAAAGTAATGTTGCCACTGGACCGTGTCCACCAGCATGGCCGGGCGTGTGCACCTCCGCTCCTCTCCGAGCAGATGATCCCCGTCAGCTAAAGACGCCGCCGTACTGCTTGCGCAGCTCGGCCTTTTGCACCTTGCCGGTGCCGCCCACCGGCAGCGAATCCAGGAAGATGACGTCGTCAGGCACCCACCACTTGGCAACGCGCTCGGTGAGAAAGGCCAGAATCTCTTCGCGCTCGACGGTCTTGCCGGGCTTGCGAACGACAAAAAGCAGGGGGCGCTCGTCCCACTTCGGGTGTTTGACGCCGATCACGGCCGCCATCGCCACCGCCGGGTGACCGACTGCCGCGTTCTCCAGATCGATCGAGCTGATCCATTCGCCGCCGGTCTTGATGACGTCCTTGGCGCGATCCCGAATCTGCATCACGCCATGGGCATCGATGGTGGCGATGTCGCCGGTCGGGAACCAGCCATCCACCAAGGGTGAGACATCGCTCTTGTAGTAGCCGGTAACGATCCATTCCCCGCGCACCATCAGCTCGCCTTGCGAGACACCATCGCGCGGCAGGGTGGTGCCGTTTTCGTCAACAACCTTGATTTCGATGCCGAACACCGACTTGCCCTGGCGCGCAATCACCGCATGCTGTTCGGTGGCAGACAGTTCCCGATTTTTCGGCGACAGGCAACTCATGGTGGCCACCGCCGTGGTTTCGGTCATGCCCCAGCCGTGGCGGACTTCCACACCATAGTTGTCGACAAACTTGGCAATCAGCGCCGCGGGCATGGCCGAGCCGCCGACCGCGGTGCGCTGCATGGTCGAAAAGCGCAGGCCGTGTTCCTCCACGTGCTGCATCAGTGCGAGCCAGATGGTGGGCACGCCGGCGCTGACAGTCACCCGTTCGGCTTCCATCAGTTCATACAGACTGGCACCGTCCAGGCGCGGCCCCGGCAGCACCAGCCGAGAGCCACCGATCGGGGCCGCGTAGGGAATGCACCAGGCATTGATGTGAAACATGGGCACCACCGGCAGCACCGTGTCGCTGGGTGAGAGCGACAGGATGCCGGGGATGCAACCCGACAGCGCATTGATGACGATGGCGCGGTGCGAATACAGCGCACCCTTGGGGTTGCCCGTGGTACCCGAGGTGTAGCACAGCGCGGCACCCGTGCGCTCGTCAAACTCGGGCCAGTCGAACTGCTCGCTATACGGGGCAATCAGGTCCTCGTAGCACAGCACGCCGCTCACGCCGTCGAGCACCGGCATGTTTGCGAGATCACTCAGGCAGATCCAGTGCTTCACCTTCGGGCAATGCGCTGCTATGCCCTTGATCAGCGGCGCAAACGTGCTGTCGAACAGCAGGGTGGCGTCTTCGGCATGGTTGATGATGTAGATGAGTTGCTGCGCCTGCAGGCGCGGGTTGCAGGTGTGCATGACCATGCCGCTACCCGACACCGCAAAGTACGCCTCCAGATGGCGATGGTTGTTCCAGGCAATCGAGCCCACCGCGCTGCCGGCTTCCAGGCCCAGGCCCCTGAGCGCGTTGGCGAGCTTGCGCGCACGCGCCGCGCACTGCGCATAGGTGTAGCGAAACAGCGGGCCGTGGGTTTCGCGCGAAACCACCTCGACGTCGCCGAACTGCGCTGCCGCGTGTTCGATGATTGCGGAAACGAGAAGGGGGCGGTCCATCATGAGGCCGGGTTGCAGCATGGTTTGAATCTCCGGGTTAGGGTTGGAGGGATGCCAGGAAGGCGTCGATTGCGGGATTGACTGCGTCCGGGTGTGTCAGATTCGACGCGTGTCCTGCGCCCGGTGGCGCATCGTAGGTTGAGCCGATTTTGCGGTCAATCGGCGCCGGTAACTTGAGGGACAAAGCGTAGCAGGGATCTCAACGCACGCGATGGTCATGCGGGTTGTGGCAGGCTGTGCCACCAGATACGCGCCTCCATGCAGTGATCCCCGTCAAACTTCGCCTGAAGGACGCCGTCCAGCGCCATCCGTGGCAAGGGGTCGCCTGATTTTCGTGCGAGCTGACTTGTTCCGGTAGACCTCGCCCAGATCTCGAACAGTTCTTCTGATGCCACCTGGTAGGTTACATGCCAGTGTGCAAGGCCAAAGTTTGACTCGCTGACCAGCACTTCGAAGTTCACATGAACGTCTTCTTGCAATTGGACGCGCTTCCAGTACTCGGCAAGCTCAGTCTTGCCACGTTGAATCTGGAAAGGCGTGTTGTGATACTGGCCATCCGCATGAAACAGTGAGGCAAACAGCAAGGGATCGCGTTGCGCCCAGGCTGCTCTGTAGCCCTCCATAAATTCCTGGATATTCATGCGCGACCTCTTTGAAGTGCTTGTTTGCGACGCTTGGTGATCCGACACAGAGGTATCGGAACAAAATGAAAGTGATGGATTCGCAACAACGGCACGGTTGCGAAGGCACGCTTTCCTGTTTCGATATTTCTGGGTTGAGGTACTCGGCTACTGGCCTAATGTAGCCGAGCGCCGATCAATGAGTTGCCGCGCCCGACGCCCGCTCCGACCGTACGGTGCGCCGCAGTTTGTCACTCGATCGGCCATAGACTTGCTGCATGCTTGAACGACTCGCAACATGACCGCCGAAACTGTGCACGCCAGCCCACCACACCACCGCGAAACAGGCTTTGCCAACAGCGACCCCGCGGTCGTTATCGGTCACTTCCCCTGGTATGAGATGGTCTGGCGCAGCCTGCGCGGCGACTTCAAGCCGCGCGCCGCCCCCGCCAAAGGCTACGCCGCATTTGCCAAGGAATGGAGCGTGCCAGTGGACCACGCGCGCCTTGCGCGCAGGCAGCAGGCCCCTACAGTGACCTGGCTGGGCCATGTGTCGGTGCTGTTGCAGGTTGGAGGGCTGAATGTACTGACCGACCCCACCCTGGCCGATTTTGCCGGGCCGTACGGACGCTTCGGCGCGCCCCGCATGGTGCCTGCGCCGCTGCGGGGCGACATGTTGCCACCGATCGATGTGCTGCTGATTTCACACAATCATTTCGACCACCTGTGCGATGCCACCATCGCGGCCATGGTCAGGTCCGGACAACGGCCTCAAATTTTTGTGCCGCTGGGCCTCAAAGCCTGGTTTGACGCGCGCAGCATTCCCAACGTGACAGAACTTGACTGGTGGGACCACGCGGATGTGAGCAGCGACACCGACGGCAAGGCCTTGCTGCAGCCTGTTCGTATCCACTTCACCCCCTCACAGCACTGGAGCCGGCGCACGCCTTTAGACACCAACGCATCGCGCTGGGGCGGCTACATGGTGGAGCGAAACCCGGGCGCGACCGATGCCTGGCGCTTTCTGTTTCCCGGTGACACCGGCTATAGCGCAGACTTTCGGACCATTCGTGAACGCCTGGGCGCGGTGGACTTTCTGGCCTTGCCGATTGGCGCCTACCTGCCGCGCGACTTCATGAAAAACATGCATGTGAACCCGGCCGATGCGGTACAACTCATGCTCGATCTGGACGCGAAACAAGCCATGGGTGTGCATTGGGGCACCTTCAAACTGACGCAGGAATCCTTTGACCAACCGCCGCTTGATCTGCTGGTGGCACTGCAAGCGCACGACCTCGCGCAAGACCGGGTCTGGCTATTGCGCCACGGCGAAACACGGGCGATTGCGACGTGAAAACCAGGCAACTGTGCGGCCACCGCCACCGCACTTCGGCCATGGTCTTTTGGCAAGTGGGGTCATTTCGGCCCAATTTCCCTGGCGGCTGACTTACCTTTCTTTACGATTGGCCGACACGCATCCGGTCAACTGCACGACGCGGGATAACGTTGATTTACCAGGAATTCTGGCTGCGAGCTCGACGAAGCAGAATGGGTGCATCCATGCGAAAGTGGCAGATGGATTAACGCAAAAGTGCGACTGGCAGTAATTTTCCAACCAGCTTAGAGGGCATACCAATGGCCAGTGAACTTCTTGACACGATGCCGGCAGTGACGGACAGTCCGCCAGCAGCCCATGATGCGCCGATCCCTACGCCACAAGGTTTGGAACTGTTTGCCACTAGCTTGTCAAGCCTGCTGCTTGCGGCCTGCGGCGGCGGTGGCGAGGTGACACCAGTTTCCCCGACACCGACGCCAACGCCAACGCCAACGCCAACGCCAACGCCAACGCCAACGCCAACGCCTGTGTTGGCGACGGCTATCGAGGCCTCGCGTTTTCTGGCTCAGGCGTCCATGGGCGCAGATCGTGCACAGATCGCCAGCATTCAAGCCGCAGGCTACGCAGCCTGGCTGGATGCTCAATTCACCCTGCCGCAATCCATGAGTCGCTGCGATTGGCTGGTGAGCAAAGGCTATGACGCCGTCGGTGTCAACAATGCCTACAAGAATGGCACGACCGGCTTTGATGCCTGCGTGTGGCGCAAGATGCTCACCTCCCCCGACACCTTGCGTCAGCGTGTCACCCTGGCCTTGTCCGAACTTTTGGTCGTATCGACCAACAGTCTGGCCGGCGGTTGGAAGGCCTTCTCTGCGGCCAACTATCTGGACATTCTGGAAAACAACGCCTTTGGAAACTACCGGACACTGCTGCAACAGGTTTCCACCAGCGCGGCCATGGGCGAGTTTCTGACCTTTCGTGGCAACGTCAAGTACAACGCCGCCACGGGAGCGTTGCCGGATGAGAACTATGCGCGCGAGGTCATGCAGCTGTTCACCATCGGCCTGCTCAAACTCAATATGGATGGAACCCCCAGCACGGTGGGTGGGCAGGCGCAGGAAACCTATGGCCTGGCCGACATCACCGGCTTGGCCCGGGTGTTCACCGGCTGGGATTGGGATACGACGGTTGGCGGTACCGGCACACCTGATTACCAGCGCAGGCCCATGGTTCAATATGCGAGCCGTCACGAGACTGGCGCGTCGACTTTTCTGGGTTCCTCGGTCAGCGCCGGACTCAGCGGCGCAGACAGCCTGAGTGCCGCCTTGGACATCATCTTTGCGCACCCCAATGTGTCGCCATTTGTCAGCCAGCAATTGATCCAGCGCCTGGTGACCAGCAATCCAAGCCCTGCCTATGTGCAGCGCGTCGCCAGCGTGTTTCAGAATGATGGAACCGGGGTGAAAGGCAACCTCAAAGCCGTGGTTCGGGCCATCTTGCTGGATGACGAGGCGCGAAGCTCGGCCCATCTTAAAAGCACAAGCTTTGGAAAATTGCGCGAACCCATGCTGCGCTTCACGGCCTGGGGGCGCGCTTTTGGCGTGGCCTCACCCAGTGATGTGTGGGCCATTGGTGACACCTCTGACCCGGCGACGCGCCTGGGACAAAGTCCTTTGCGCTCACCCACGGTGTTCAATTTTTTCCGGCCTGGCTATGTGCCACCCAACAGTGCCTTGTCGCGCTCCACCCTCGTGGCGCCGGAATTTCAGCTTTCCAACGAATCGTCGGTTGTCGGCTATGTCAACTACATGCAGGGGGCGATCAGCGTGGGTATTGGCGATGTCAAGGCGGACTACACCGTGTTGCTGGCGCTCGCGGATAACGCGCAGTCCTTGCTCGACGAGATCAACACCGTCGTCGCGGCAGGGCAGGTGGGGAGCGACACCACTGCCGCGTTCAAGCTCGCGCTCGACAGCATGCCAGTCGGTACCGTTGCGGCCCGCGCCAATCGGATCTATGCCGCGCTGCTGCTGATCATGGCTGCGCCCGAGTTTCAGGTATTGAAGTAAGGAACATGGCAATGAAGCTATCGGCAAACATGAACGCATCGCGTCGCGCCTTTTTGCAGCGCGCATCTGCCTTGTCCGTGGCCGGCGTGGCAACACCCTGGGCCCTGAATCTGGCGACACTGGGCGAGGCCGCCGCAGCGACGGCGACCGATTACAAGGCGCTGGTCTGCGTCTTTTTGTACGGTGGCAACGACTACGGCAATACGCTGATTCCCTATGATCAGAGCAACTACAACGCCTACAACGGCTTGCGCCCGACCATGGCCTATGCCCGCACGGCCTTGGCCCCCACGGTGCTCGCACCTGCGGCCGCTCTGGCTGGCGGGCGTCAATATGCCTTGGCGCCCGAATTGGCGCCCTTGCTGGCGTCGTTTGATGCCGGACAAATGGCGGTGCTGCTGAACGTCGGTACCCTGGTACAGCCGACCACCAAAGCGCAATACCTGGCCAAAACAGTGCCATTGCCACCCAAGCTGTTTTCGCACAATGACCAGCAGTCGGTGTGGCAGTCGTCCGCACCAGAGGGCGCAACCTCGGGCTGGGGCGGACGCATGGGCGACTTGTTCCAGTCGGGCAATGGCAATGCGACTTTCACCTGCATCAATATCTCCGGCAACGCGGTTTATCTGTCGGGCAACAGCGCGGTTCAGTACCAGATGTCGACCTCCGGATCGGTCCCGCTCAAGGCCCTGACCAATCCATTGTTTGGTTCCGCCAATTGCTCGGCGGCATTGCAGTCGGTGATGACGCAATCGCGCAGCCACTTGATGGAGTCTGAACTCACTCGGGTGACGAAGAGGTCGATTGACGCCAACAGCCAACTCACGACCAGCCTGGTGCCAGGTGCTTCCATCGCGACCGTCTTTCCAACGGCGAACAACCTGGGCGATCAGCTCAAAATGGTGGCGCGAATGATTGCCAGCGCGAATGCCTTGGGCGCCAAGCGGCAGGTGTTTTTCGTTTCCATGGGTGGGTTTGATACGCATGACGGTCTGACGACCGTGCATCCGGGCTTGCTGACCACGGTGGCGGATGCGCTCGCGGCATTTCAGGCCGCGACCAAGGAGTTGGGCGTGGCCAACCAGGTAACAACCTTCACGGCCTCCGACTTTGGTCGAACTTTGAGCGGAAACAACGACGGCTCTGACCACGGCTGGGGCAGCATGCATTTCATTCTGGGAGGCGCAGTCAATGGCCGGCGCTTCTATGGTGCGCCGCCCGTCGTGGCGGATAACGGCCCCGACGATGTCGGACAGGGGCGGCTGTTGCCGACCACATCCGTGGACCAGTACGCGGCCACCCTTGGCAAATGGCTGGGCGTATCGAACACAGACTTGCTTTCAGTCTTGCCGAATTTGCAGAACTATGATCTTGCCAACCGAAATTTGGGGTTCGTCTAGGCTATGGTCTGCGTGGTCTCGGATTGGAAACACGCCAGCGTTCCCGTGACTACCCCTTGCGCTTGCAGACTGCCGCTTTGCACCATGGCGATGGAAAGGTTGGTCGCGGCGCCGAACGCCCGAGGTGAATACTCAGCAGGCTAGCCCAGCGCGCGACGTTCACCTTTTGGCATCGTCGCTGTCGACGGTCGCTTGGCGCGAACACTGCCAGGCAGCGGCAGGGCGAGATGCGGAGCATCGCTGCCCAGTTTGAACACCGCCACCACCTGCACCAGGTCCTGAGCCTGCGACTTGAGGCTGCTCGCGGCTGCGGCCATTTGCTCAACGAGCGCTGCATTTTGCTGCGTCACCCGGTCCATTTGGGTCACAGCTTCGCCTACCTGGGAAACACCCTGACTTTGTTCGTTGCTGGCCGCGCTGATTTCGCCCATGATGCCGGTCAGGCGGCGAATGCTGGCAACGACTTCGGTCATGGTGGCCCCGGCCTGGTCCACCAGAAGGGATCCTTGATTCACACGTTCCACACTCGCGCCGATCAGGTTCTTGATTTCTTTGGCGGCTTCGGCCGAGCGACCGGCCAATGCGCGTACCTCGCTTGCCACGACGGCAAAGCCACGTCCCTGCTCGCCTGCGCGAGCTGCTTCCACTGCGGCGTTCAATGCCAGGATGTTGGTTTGAAAGGCAATGCCGTCAATCACGCTGATGATGTCAAAGATTCGCTTGGACGAATCGTTGATGTGTTTCATGGTCTCCACCACCTCGGCCACCACCTGGCCACCTTTGGTAGCGACCGTGCTGGCGTCCTGGGCCAGGCGATCGGCCTGACGAGCGTTGTCCGCGTTGAGTTTGACCGTGGAGCCGAGTTCCTCCATGGAGGCGGCAGTCTGTTCCAGCGTGCTGGCCTGTTGTTCGGTACGTGCGCTCAGGTCGTGATTGCCCTGGGCGATTTCAGCGCTGGCGTTGGCGACACCTTCAGAGCCCTGGCGCACATCGGAAACCACGCCCGCCAAGCTGGTGCGCATGGCCTCCAGTTCCGTCATCATGCGACCCAACTCGTCTTGGCGCTGGGCGACCACTGGTGCGGAAAAATCACCCGCAGCGATGGCGCGGACTGCGACCTCGGCGCCCCTGATCGACTGCATGATGCTGCGTGACGTGAGCCATGCCACAAGCAGCAAGCCCAGCAGGCTCAATGCGCCCACGACGGTGCCGATCAACAGCCAGGTGCGGTTCTTTTTCTGCGCATCCAGGTAGGCCTCGCGGGCCTGCTGCTGGGTCAGGGGAATGAGCAATTGCAAAGGCTTGATAGCACCCTTGTGCAGTACCGGCCATTCGTCTTCCAGCACCGCGGTCAGGGCCGCCTTGTCCTTGGCGTTGTAGCCTTTTTCCAGCTTGGCCATAGTTGCGCTCACCAGGGTCCAATGCTCGTTCAGGTCTTTGAACAAGGGTGCCGTTTCCGTCGTGACGAAAATGGCGGCTGCAGTGGGCTTGAGTTCAGTCCACAGGCCCTCGATGCTGGTCTGCGATTCTTTGAGGTGGTTCAGCGAGCCGGGCGTCGGCAACTGTTCCAGCAGCACCCCAGCGGCCCGAAAACGCACCTCCAGCAAGGTGTTTTCCAGGCGCTGCATGCGGACCAGGGTTTCGGTGTGCGCCTCGTACACGTCCTTCAGTGCCGCCTCACTGATGCGGTTCGACCCGATGACCACACCCACCAGAACAGCAATGCCCAACACGGCAAAGAGAGAAAGAGTCAGCAACCGGCCTTTGATCGACAGTTGGATGGACATGGTCAGATCTGGGTTCGCAATGGCGTTGGGACGTAATTACTGCGTCGGCAGGCCGGCTTTGACCCATTCAGGCATGCCGCCACGAAACCATTGGATTTTCGAGTAGCCTGCTTTTTGGGCGACGACCGACGCCTTGTAACTCTTCCAGCATTCGCCGGAGTTGCAGAAGAACACCAGAGGAGCGGCTTTGTCTGCCGGCAGCTTGCTCAGGTCAAACTGGTCCTGGCTGGCGTCAAAGCCGGTGTCTTTGGCGCTCTTTTCCTTGTAGGGAACGCTCTTGGCGCCCTTGATGGTCTTCTCTGCGTACTCGGCTGCCACGCGCGTGTCTATGACCGGCACACCGCTGTCAAGCAGTTTCTTCACATCGGCTGCATTGACCAGTTTGGTGCCGGCCAAAGTGGCCGGTGTTTCTGCGGCCCAAGACGTCGCGACCATGCCAACGGTCAATGCGAGTGCGGACATCAGTCGGATGAGAATTTGCTTGTTCATGGCGCGCTTTCCAGTAGGTTGATAAACATGGATAAGAAGGTATACCAATTCGCATTGAGTAATGTCAAATTTAGCATAAAAATTTGAGTCTTGGCCGCATCTTTTTGCCCAATAGCATTGGGTCAGGGTTACAAGTTTCGGGCGGCCCGACGCAGAACACTCCATCGTCGGGATGGTCAGCGCAGTTGCGGTCGTTGTTTGGCGTCTTTAAGTTCAGCGTCTTGAATTTCGAGCGACATTTCCCTAGCGGGTCGGTCGCAGGTTTGGGAAGTGGTCGAGGCTTGGCTTCAGTCGCGTGGCGGCACGGTCTCCAAGCGCAGGCACAACGGCCCCAAACTGGTGGGCGCGCAGCCGAACCCGGGACATTTCGATTCGGCGGGATGAGGGGCCTTCGCCAGTCCGGGATGCTCAGGATCTGAGCGGCCCGGCCAGCGGCTGATTCAACTCAGGCGTGCGGCACGAAGTAGCGCCAACTGACCGCGCAAGTCCTCGTTCTCGCGGGTCAGTTCGGCCACCCTTTGCTGCAGTACCTGCAGCTGATCGGGCGCGGTCTCGTGCTGCTCTATTGGCGTCCCCTCGCGTGCTTGGCGCTGAGCCTCGCGCACACGCTTGGCCGCCTGTCGCAAGCCCTCCTTGCCGGCGAGGGCTGCGGCCACCTGCTCGTCGGCGGGCAAACTTGCCACCACGGCTGCCGCATTGATGGAGATGTCGCCCGCCTTGACGGCCGCCACCAGTTCGGGTGCGGCTTGCTTCTGGATCTTCTCGATCATCACCACCTGGCTGTTGCTGATGCGCGCGGCACGGGCGATGGCGTCGCGGCTCTTCAAGGGATCGGGGTCGGGCAGGGCGCTCGCGTGGCCCGTGGGCGTCACGCCGTCTGCTGGGTTCGCATCGGAGCGCTCTGCCTGGCCCGCCGACGCCAGCAGTTGCGCGCGCCGCTTGGCGACGATGGCGCGCTTGCGCAGCGCCAGCACGCCACGCTGAAAGTCCGACACGCTGCGCCGTCCCAGGTGCTGGTCGATCATCCACAGATGAACGTCTTCGATGGACTGAAACCGGGTGTTTTGCACGGTCTGAAAAGGCAGGCTGTGCTTCTGGCAAATGCCGTGGCGGTTGTGGCCATCGACCAGGGTATCGCCCCATAGCACGAGGGCGTCGCGGCAGCCTTCGGTCAGAAGGCTGCGCTCCAGGGATTCGTACTCGTCAGGCGTCAGTGGATCGATGTAGGCTTTGAGTGCTTCGTTGACGATAAGGGTCATGGGGGTGCGCTGTTCACGGTGCAGGAAAAGGGAGCGAATTGTAGTGGCGCGCATGTCCCACCGTGCGCGTCATGATGGCTGAAGTTGCCCCTGTCTGTCAGCGAAACCCCTTGTAGGGCAACATCGTCGCGAGAACGCCGTCCTTGAGCACCACGCGGTGAAAGATCGCTGCCGCCGCGTGCAAGCCGGCAAGCGCCATGATGGCGTCACCCAGGAATCCGTGCACATCGCCCCAGTCGGCCAGCTTGGCGATCGCGGAATTGGCAATCAGCGGCATCTGATCAACGCGAACCCCGCCGAGCAGGGTCAGCGGATGGGCTTCGCTGCCCAAGGCAAGGACGGCCGTTAGCGGCAGGGCCAGCAGCAACGCCCACAGTGCCAAGTGGACGATCTTGCCCATTGTTTGCATCCAGCGCTTCATGCTGATCTGTGGTGCTGCAGGGCGCAATGCCACCCAGAGCAAGCGCATCAGCGTCAGCATCAGCACCAGGATACCCAGGGACTCGTGCCAGACGATGTCGCTTCGTGTTGCGGGGTCGATGCCTTGGCGCATGAGTCGGCCGAAGCCCTCCGGGCCAAGGATGAAGGCGATGCTGACGACGATGGCCGTGACCCAATGGAAGGCGCGGCTGGGCAGGTCGTAGTACTGTGGGGAGGCTGATTTCATGAGTTCGACAAAAGCTTTGGAAGAGCGATTATCCGAGCAGAGCCGCACCGGGTCTGTGCGGCTGCGCGCACAGGTTGAATTTGCTGTGTCACTTCAGCGGATTGAGCTTCAGCACGATCAGGCCAAAGACCAGTCCCCAGAAGGCGCTGCCAACGCCCCAGAGCGTGAGGCCGGACGCCGTCACCAGAAAGGCCATCAACGCTGCGTCGCGTTCCTTGTGATCGCCAAGCGCCGCGGCCAGGCTGTTGCCTATGGTGCCGAGCAAGGCGATGCCGGCAATGGCGGCGACGATTTCCTTGGGCAGGGCCAGGAACAGGCTGACCACCGTGGCGCCCAGCAGGCCGGTGACCAGGTAGAACACGCCGGCCCAGACGGCTGCCAGGTAGCGGCGCTCGGGATTTCGGTCTGCCTCGGGGCTCATGCAGATCGCCGCGGTGATCGCCGCCAGATTGAAGGAAAACCCGCCAAACGGCGCCAGCAGCAGGCCGGCAAAGCCGGTCCAGGCGATCAGCGGCGAAGCCGGCGTCTGGTAGCCGTTGGCGCGCAGCGTCGCAATCCCCGGCAGGTTCTGCGAAGACATGGTGACGATGAACAGCGGAATGCTCACGCCAATGACGCTCGACAGGCTGAACGTCGGCGCCGTGAAGAGGGGGCGCGAGAACTCCAGACGCAGCGCCTCCAGGTGCAGCAGATCTTGGCTTGCGGCCCAGAGCAAGCCGGCGGCAAAGGCCATGAGCACCGTGTAGCGCGAATTCAGCCGGCGCCCGGCCAGGTAGACGGCGAGCATCAGTCCGACCATGACGAGCTGTTGCGCCAGCGCCGTGAAGATGCCCATGCCAAAGCGCAGCAATACCCCCGCCAGCATCCCTGCCGCCAGGGTCTTGGGAATGTGCTTCATCAGCGTCTCCACCCAGCCGCTGACGCCGCACAGGGTGAGCAGCGCGGAGGATACGAGAAAGGCGCCAATGGCGTCGCTCATGGGCAAACCTGCCAGCGCAGTGATCCGCAGCGCTGCGCCCGGCGTCGACCAGGCGGTGAGCACCGGGCTTCGAAAATACAGCGACAGGCCGATGCTGGTCGCGGCCATGCCAAGCCCCAGCGCCAGCAGCCAGGAGCTGATGTGCGCAGCGCTGGCGCCGGCTGCGGCCGCGGCCTGAAAGACGATCGCCGCCGAACTGCTGTAGCCGACCAGCACCGCGATGAAGCCGGCGGACAGGTGGGAGAGTCCAAAAAATCTACGCATGTTTCTTCTGTTGGTCGGATGGCATGGCCTGGACTGTAACCATTGCGATGCACGACCGCGACAAGCAATGCAGCCGAATCCCCGCTGCTGTTCAGCGAGGCGTCAAATTTCATGGGGGAGGGTGGTCAGAAAGCCGCACGGAGCTGTTCGAAATGCACAGCGGGCGGGGCAACAGTGTCCATGACTTTAGCACTGCCTGGCGGCCTTGTGGGCGATGACCCTGCGGCTCACATAAGCAATTGACGCCCCTGAAAATCGGGCGCAGAATTCATTCGTGCCCGGGACATTCGCCTCGGTAAAAGGAGCCCCGTATATGACCAAGGACCACTCTCACGCTCACCACTGACAGACGGCTTGCCGTCTTGCTGCTTCCCATAATTGAGGAAGCAAAAAAACAGGGTTCTTCGGAACCCTGTTTTATTTTGGCGGCGTGTGCGGTCAGCTGTGGCACCGGGACCAGTCCATGACGATGGCGTGCAAGCGCGCCACGCCGTCGGTGAGGGCGGCGGGGCCGGGTTGCAGGATGTCGGCCGACTTGATTTCAAACAGGTGGCGCTGTTTCACGGCGTTGACGTCTTCCCAGCCGGGGCGCGCTGCGACTTTTTCCGGGCGGAACTTCTTGCCGCACCACGAGCCGATGATGATGTCGGGATTGCGCGCCACGATCTGCGCGCCGTCGGCAATGATGCGGTTCTTGCCCAGCGACTGCACGGCCAGTTCCGGGAAGCAGTCGTCACCCCCGGCAATGCCCATGAGCTCGGACACCCAGCGAATGGCGCTGATGTGCGGCTCGTCCCATTCCTCGAAGTAGATTCTCGGTCGACGTGCCAGCGCGGCGCTGGCGTCGGCGATGGCCCCCAGCTGTTGCTGCATGAGCTCGATCTTGGCCAGACCCAGCGGCGCCTGACCGACCATGGCCGCCACCTGGTACATCATGGAAAAGATCTCGGCCACGCTGCGCTGGTTGAACACCGTGACCTGCACCCCCTGGCGTATCAAGGCCGCAGCGATGTCGGCCTGCATGTCGGAAAAACCAAAGACGCAGTCAGGCTCCAGGGCCAGGATCTTGTCGATCTTGGCGCTGGTGAAGGCGCTCACGCGCGGCTTCTCGTCGCGCGCACGGCGCGGGCGCACGGTGTAGCCGGAGATGCCGAC
>CAIKVZ010000316.1 GCA_903830985.1 uncultured beta proteobacterium | reverse complement strand
CGATTTGACCCTGTATCGGTACACGAGCAACATACTGTTTATAATAACAGTACTCGTGAGATTGTGCAAGCACTCCGACGCTACGCGCCGGCCCTCTACCTCCCCGGCCTGAACGCCGGGGTTTCGCGGGAGTTTTGATGATCGGAAGACTCAGCGGCACGCTGCTGGAAAAAAATCCACCTCAGGTGCTGATCGACTGCCATGGCGTGGGCTATGAAGTCGACGTGCCCATGAGCACGTTTTACAACCTGCCGGCCCTGGGCGAAAAACTCGCCTTGCTGACGCATTTCGTGGTGCGCGAGGACGCGCAGATCCTTTACGGCTTCGCCACGCATCAGGAGCGCGCGGCCTTTCGCCAACTCATCAAGATCTCGGGCGTGGGTCCGCGCATGGCCTTGGGCGTGCTCAGCGGCTTGAGCGTGGCCGACATCGCGCAGGCCGTGACGGCACAGGACGCGGCGCGTCTGGTCAAGATCCCCGGCATCGGCAAGAAGACCGCGGAGCGCCTGCTGCTGGAACTCAAGGGCAAGTTCGGCCCGGACCTGGGTGCTGTGAGCAGCGTGACCAGCGACGCTCAGGCCGACATTCTCCAAGCCCTGGTGGCCCTGGGCTACAGCGACAAGGAAGCGGCACTGGCGCTCAAGGCCTTGCCAGAAGGCGTGGCCGTGGGCGAGGGCATCCGGCTTGCGCTCAAGGCGCTGGCGCGTTAAGCCTCCAGCCCACCTTCGATCACTTGCCTGACAGGTTGCTTCTTTCTGTGGGTTCCTCGCTGTGCTGCGCGGGTTCCCGGGAAGGGCCGCGTCCTTCTGCCGGGCGCTGCGACACGGCGCGCTCACCACCGGCCGGGGCGGCGTTTTGCACCGGAGCGTTGCCATGCCTGGCCTCTGGCGGGGCGGTTCGCTGTGGCTGCGCCTGGACCGCAGGCGGCGTCACCCTTGGATTTGCATCCCCACCCGGCTTTTGCCGACCCGGTGCGCCATGGTCTGCGGGTTCGCCAGAGCGGCTTGGCGCTACCGGCTCAACCTGCACGCGCGGGTTGGGCACATGGCCGCGGAACTCGGGACGTGCCTCCGGCAGGGCGGTCCTTGGTGGGGTGGCCTGCACCGGGGCGGTCCCTCGGGGGGCCGTATCGCTGCCTTGCCTGACTCGGCCCGGTGCCTGATCGGCGGGTTCGACACGCGCTCTGGGGTTGGGCTCACGGTCGCGAAAGTCAGGGCGTCGTTCCGGTTGGGGCGCGCGCGGCACGGCTTGCGGCCTGGGAGGTGGCGCCACATAGGGGACGTCGCGGCGATGTTGCGGGTCATGCTGCCAGTCCTGCCCGGGTTGCCAGGGGCGTGGGCGGCCTCCCCAGCGGTCCGGTGGCGCAACGACGGTGGAACGATAAGTCGACCAGTTGACCTGGCCGAAGAAAAAGCCCAGGCCGACTTGTATCCCTGAGCCGAGGTAGAGGCCTGGCGCCGAACCTCGCTGCACGCCGTAGCCAGGCCAGGGGTCCCAGCGCATGGGGGCGTAGCCCGGCCACCACCAGCGGCCATAAACCACCAGTGGGTCGTAGTAGGGGACGTAGACCACGGCCGGGTTGGCTGGCTCC
This sequence comes from uncultured beta proteobacterium, assembly GCA_903830985.1. Taxonomy (GTDB): domain Bacteria; phylum Pseudomonadota; class Gammaproteobacteria; order Burkholderiales; family Burkholderiaceae_C; genus CAIKVZ01. The sequence goes on along the minus strand of CAIKVZ010000316.1, from coordinate 3,850 downwards.
AGCACGATCAGGCTGTCATTGCGCAGTACTCGCAACTGCTCGTTGGAGCGCAGTTGGCCTGCCGCATCGGCACGCTGGCGCAAGGCCTGTACCGTGCTCCAGACCTGACCCTGCTGGGCCAGAAAGGCATTGCCCAGTCGCTGCGTCCACTCCGGCGCACTGTCCATCATCTGCAGTACCTGGGGAAAAGCCATGAGCGACTGCACACTCGGATCCCAGCCGCGCTTTGACACGGAGCGCACCGCTTCCTGCGGATCGACGCCGGGGATGGCGCGCGACCAGCGCGCGGCTTCTGTGACCTCCAGAGGGTAGGTGGCCGCCATCAGGATTTGTGCCAACAGGGCATCCGGGTACAGGGCAATGGGCGCCAACATGGCGTCCAGGTCCTGCTGGCTGAAGGTGAATTGCGGGGCGCTGTAGGGGAGGGCGTCCTGCACCACATAGGTCTGTGCCTGCGCCGCCGGTAGGCAAGCCAGCGCGGTAGCCGACAACAGCAGCAAATGAGCAAATGATCTTTTCATGGCGTACTCCTGACTGGACAACGACCTCAATGCCAAGATCGATGACGGTAAAGGAAAACTTTACCGAGTATCAGCACATGCGGGTGCCGGCACCCGCATTCAAGTGCGCCAGGGACCCAAACTACTGCGCCTCGCGCACCACGCGGCCGTTGCTCGGCTGAATGGGCCTGGCGTTGTTCGGGAACAGTTGGGTGAACAGTTTGAGCTGGTCGCGGCTCAGCGTCATGGGCTCTTTCAGCACCAGCCAAAGCACGCCTTCGGTGCAGGGTGGCGTGGTGAGCGAGCCTATGAACTGGTAGTAGCGCCGGTCCTTGGGCAAGGCCTCGTTCAGGTCGATCAGGCCCTCGGGCAGGCGCACACGGTCATTCACGTCCAGCGGCATGTGGGTCCAGACCTTCTGGATCAGCGGGCTGCCCTCGCCCGGATCAAACAGCACCGCCAGCACGGCGAGCTGACCTTCGGCATTTTTGTGCACCAGGTGCGCCACCATGGCAAAGCCCTTGTAGTTCACCTTTTCTTCCGCCGGGTGATGGAAGTGAAACTGCACCAGTTTGTAGGTCGAGCCGCGAACCGTGAGTGTGTTGTCGCCTTCCAGATCGACCTGGATGGTGTGGCCGTTGTTCACCACCGAGCCTTTGCTCGCGAGGTAGCTGATTTGCAGCGGCTCGGCCGGGCCCTGCAGCGCCGAGGCCTCTTCGATGTGGATCGGCGACTGGCGCTTGCCGATGGCGCAGACGTTGAAGCCGGGTTCGAGCTGACCCCAGGCCTGGGGGCCAGTCTCGCCTTCGTAGCTCCAGTGCGGTGCGGCATGGGCTCCGTGCGCATCTGCTTGCGCGTGCGCAGCGGTGCCGCCGTGGCCGGAAGCCGCCTTGGCGGCGGGTCGATGTGCTGCCGTGCGGCTCCTGGCCTCTGCGGGAATCGCGTGGGATCGCGAAGCAGGCACTTCCGCCGGTGCGTGCGCGTCGGAGGCGCCCTTGCCTGCGCCGGTGTTGACCGTGACCGTGGATTTTTTCCGGATACCGGTGGATTCGGTGCTTCTTTCGAGTGCGTCCTTGAGCTGTTGCTTCACCGTGCGCTTGAGGTCGATGACCGGCGCGTCCACCTTTTCCGTTCCAGCGGCGGCGCTTGCAGGCGCTGTGGCGGGTGCGGCTTCATGCGCTGCCTCGGCTTTGACCGGTGCGTGTGTGGTGTGCACGGGATTGGACAACGTTGCGTCGTTGGCCCACGCGCCGGTTGCCAGCGACAGGACGCTCATGGCCAGCAGTCCTTGCACGAAGCGTTGCAGCGAACCGTGATGAAACGGGGTGGAGAAGAAATGGTTCATGGCTGAGTATGCGGTGCGGCGTAGCGGTGGGGCACACGCCCATCGTGATGCCCGCCTGTCTGTTGTATCGACCGTTGCTGCGCCGACTTGAGCGCACTGTGGGCGCTATAGTCAAGGTCCTGCCGTATTTCTTGAGTCCCAAGCGCCCGCCGTGAGCATTCAGACCGACGATTTTTCTGCCGCTCCCTTGCCGCGCATGGTGTCTGCGGCACCCCTGTCGCCCAACGAGGAGGCGATCGAGCGTGCCTTGCGCCCCAAGCTGTTCGACCAGTACGTGGGGCAGACCAAGGTGCGTGAACAGCTGGAGATCTTCATCGGTGCGGCGAAGATGCGCGGCGAAGCGCTGGACCACGTGCTGCTGTTTGGTCCACCGGGCTTGGGCAAGACCACGCTGTCGCACATCATCGCGCACGAGTTGGGGGTGAACCTGCGCCAGACCAGCGGACCGGTGCTGGAGAAGCCCAAGGACCTGGCAGCATTGTTGACCAACCTGGAAAAAAACGATGTGCTGTTCATCGACGAGATCCATCGCCTGAGCCCGGTTGTGGAAGAAATCCTCTACCCTGCGCTGGAGGACTACCAGATCGACATCATGATCGGCGAGGGGCCGGCGGCACGCTCCATCAAGCTCGATCTGCAACCCTTCACGCTGGTCGGTGCCACAACGCGTGCCGGCATGCTGACGAATCCGCTGCGTGACCGTTTTGGCATCGTGTCCAGACTCGAGTTCTACACCGCCGAGGAGCTGGCGCGCATCGTGCGGCGTAGCGCCGGCTTGCTCAAGGTGCCGACCGACGACGAAGGCGGCTTTGAAATTGCCCGGCGCTCGCGCGGCACGCCGCGCATTGCCAACCGCTTGCTGCGCCGGGTGCGCGATTTCGCTGATGTGAAAGGCAAGGGCAGCATCACGCTGGACATCGCGAACCGGGCCCTGGCCATGCTGGACGTGGATCCCCAGGGTTTTGACGTGATGGACCGCAAGCTGCTCGAGGCCGTGATCCATCGCTTTGACGGCGGACCCGTCGGGCTCGACAACATCGCCGCGAGCATCGGTGAGGAGCGCGACACGATCGAGGACGTGATCGAGCCCTACCTGATACAGCAGGGCTTCTTGCAGCGTACGCCGCGGGGTCGCATCGCCACGCTGGCCGCCTACCGGCACCTGGGCGTTTCGCCGCCAAGCGCCGCTGGCGCGCTGTTCGTGGAGTGATTCAGACTGTTTCGTCGCGCGCGGCTTCGCTCAGATGGGCCACGTCGCCCCAGGCCACCAGCGTAAGGCCCTGACGCGTCCAGAGCAGGCGGTTGATGGCCGTGTTGCCCAGTTCCCAGGTGCGGTGGATGGTCAGGTCCTGGCGCGTGGCCATGCGGTACAGCACGTCGATCACGCCGCCATGCGTCACCCACACGATCTGCTCACCGCTGTGCGCGCTGGCGAGCGATTCCAGTGCCGGCAGCACGCGCGCGTACAGGTCCAGCAAGGACTCGCCGCCGTCCGGGGCAAACGCGGGGTCGCGCTCGCGCCACGACTGGGCCTGTTGTGGCCACTGTTCGACGATCTCGTCGTAGGTCAGGCCCTGGAAGGCGCCGTAATGGCGTTCGCGCAGTCGCAAGTCGGTGCGCAGCGCCACACCCGACACCCTTGACACGGCCTGCGCCGTCACCTGGGCCCGGTCCAGATCACTGACGTAGATCGCGGTGATGGGCTCGCCGGCCAAGGCCTGACCCAGACGCTGCGCCTGTTCCACGCCGGTGTCATTGAGTGCGATGTCGATCTGACCCTGGATGCGTTGCGCTCGGTTCCAGTCGGTTTCGCCGTGGCGGATCAGCAGCAGACGGGTCGGTTCCGGTTCGGGCTTGGCAAGCGTCATCAAAACTCCCGCGAAACCCCGGCGTTCAGGCCGGGGAGGTAGAGGGCCGGCGCGTAGCGTCGGAGTGCTTGCACAATCTCACGAGTACTGTTATTATAAACAGTATGTTGCTCGTGTACCGATACAGGGTCAAATCG
>CAIKVZ010000315.1 GCA_903830985.1 uncultured beta proteobacterium | reverse complement strand
CGTGGCGCTGGACAAGGAGGGCGCGCTGCTCGTGGCCGACGATGTCGGCAATGTCGTCTGGCGGGTGCGCGCAGATCCGCAGACGCGGCCCGTTCCAACGGTGAAAGAATAGCACGCCATGGGCAGAGAAATGAGCGCCAGCGTACAGAGTCACATGGTGCCGCCGCCTACGATGAGCAGGCGTCGACAGGCGACCAATGGGGTCGCCGCGCCGGACGCGTGCCCACCATTTAGGAGAACACCATGAGCTTGGGAACCCTGCTGTTGATCGTGCTGATACTGATGCTGATCGGTGCCATTCCCGCCTGGCCGCACAGCCGAGGCTGGGGCTACGGGCCCAGCGGCGGCCTGGGTCTGCTGGTGCTCATCCTGATCATATTGGTCTTGATGGGCCGGCTCTAAACGCCGCAGCAAAGCGCATGCACGCGCGGGCCCAGACTCCCGAACGCCGGCACGGACCGAAGACCGTGCTGACGCTGCTGCTGGCGCTTTGCACCCTGTTGTGCCTGAGCGGCTGCCTGGGAGGGTGCAGCGCCCTGCCGATCATCAATCCCGATCTGGCTCGCAATGCCGCAGCACCCGTGCAACTGGCCGGCGCCCGCGGACCGCTGAGTGCCCCACAGAGCAAGGCCATTTTGCAGCGGCTGCACGACACCAGCCCCGACACCGGCATCTTCGAGCGCCATCTGGCGCTGGAGGAGGCCATCGTCGGCAGCCCGCTGACCGTAGGCAACGAGGTGCTGCTGTTGAAAGACGGCCCGGCCACGTACAGCGCGATGTTTGCCGCCATCGCGGCGGCGCGCGACCACATCAACTTGGAAACCTACATCCTCGAGGACGACGAGATCGGTCAACGTTTTGCCCAGGCGCTGATCGCCCGGCAACACGACGGCGTGCAGGTCAACCTGATCCATGACAGCGCCGGCAGCATTGACACGCCGGCGGCTTTCTTCACGCAACTGACCCAGGCGGGCGTTGCGGTGCTGGAGTTCAACCCGATCAACCCCTTGCTGGCGCGCAAGGAGTGGGAACTGAATCGGCGCGACCACCGCAAGCTGCTCATCGTCGACGGCAGCACGGCCTTCCTGGGCGGCATCAACATCAGCAGCGTCTATTCGGGCGGCTCTTTCGGCAAAACGGGCAAGGCGCGCGCCGATGGCGCGCTGGCCTGGCGCGACACCGATCTGCAACTGCGTGGTCCGGTCGTGGCCGAGTTCCAGAAACTCTTTCTCGCCACCTGGGAAAACCAGAAAGGCAAGCCGCTGGCCGCGAAAAACTACTTCCCACCGCCGCAAAGGGCCGGCCGGCAGGTAGTACGCGCCATCGGCAGTTCGCCCGAGGAAAGCTTCAGCCTGATTTACGCCACGCTGCTCTCGGCCATAGGCAGTGCAGAAACCAGCGTGCATCTGACGAATGCCTACTTCGTCCCCGATCCGCAACTGCTCGCGGCCCTGGTCGCAGCAGCGCAGCGCGGTGTCGACGTGCGCCTGATCCTGCCGAGTCGCACCGACTCCTGGCTGGTGTTTCATGCCGGGCACGCGTACTACGAGCAACTGTTGCGCGGAGGCGTGAAAATCCACGAGCGCCGTGGCGTGATCCTGCACTCCAAAACGGCCTTGATCGACGGCGTCTGGGCCACCGTGGGCTCCACCAATCTGGACTGGCGCAGCTTCCTGCACAACCAGGAATTGAACGCCGTGGTGCTGGGCACCGAGTTTGCCGCCCAGTTGCAAGCCATGTTCGCCGCCGACCTGGCCCGGTCTGACGCCATCACCCTGGAAAACTGGGCAAAGCGACCTGTGACGATGCGCCTGCAGGAGCTCTTTGCCCGCGCCTGGGCGTATTGGCTGTAGAACCGCTCAGACGGGCTTTGACGGGGCTGGTTCGGCTTGCGCTGAAGCTGGGACGGCGCTGCCAGCTGCAGCTTGCGCGGGTGCACTGACAGACTTCGCCAGCGCATTGAGCACGTCCAGCCAGTTGCGCTGCGACACCTGTGCCACCAGCTTGGACAAGAGTTGCGGCAACAGGCCGGCGACCAGGGCCGGCGTGACAATCCAGCGCCAAGGGCGCTTCCAGGCCAGCAATCCACCGATGACAAATGCTGCCGCCACCAGGCCCAGCGGATGGCGCCGCGCCATGGGTCGCAGCAATGCCTGCGCCGCGTCGGCCAGCACGGCCGTGGTGACGCGCAGCGGATGCTGCGCCCACCAGGTCT
>CAIKVZ010000314.1 GCA_903830985.1 uncultured beta proteobacterium | reverse complement strand
TTGGCGGCCTGGCGCACCACGCCATACAGACGCTCGGAAATGCTTTCATATTCCACCATACGGGTGCGTAGCAAGTCACGCTGCAACTCGCGCGCCTGACGGCCTTGGGCAATCAGGTCGTCCTCGGCACCTTCCAGCGTACGCTGCAGATTACGTTGCACAGTTGCCACGTCGCTGACCGATTCAGCCATCATGCGGGTGAGTTCTTGCACGCGGGTAAAACGGTCGAACTCCAGCGGATCGAAGGCTTGGCCATCATCCTTGGAATGCGCCATGCGAGACTGCATTTGTGATTCGGCCTGAACCTCCACATCGCGCAATTGTTGGCGTAATCGATCCAGATTACCGCTGAGTTCACCCAGGCCGCTGCGCATCTGCACCACGCGTGAGTCCATGCGGGAGCGGCTGATCATCACCTCGCCAGCCTGGTTGACCAGTCGGTCCAGCAGCAGGGCACGCACGCGCACAGTCTGACCCGCCAAGCTGCGCGGTGCAGCACGGGTTACGCGCTCTACGGTGACATGCTCTGCCACCGGTGAGGCGACCGCTGCAGCCGCAACAGTTGCCGTGGGCGCAACGGGTGTGGCCACAGGGGTAGTGGCCTCGGTATCCGTTTTAGGCGGAAGGCTGATGTCTTCGCGCGGAGCCAGGTCCAGAGCATCCAGCGTTGCCTGCAAGCTGTCCATTCGGGTCAACAAAGGTTCCAACTGCACGCTTTGCAATCCTTCAGAGCCCAAGGATTCAATGTTGGACTCCATGCGGTGCGACATTTCACCCAGGCGCAACGCACCCGCCAGGCGCGCACTGCCCTTGAGGGTGTGCAACACACGCAAGGCCACAGAGCGCGCACCCAGGTTCTCCGGACGTGCCACCCACTGGCGCAGGGCCGTGCCCAGCGCGGGCATCAATTCCAGCGCTTCTTCCTGGAAGATGGGGAACAGGTCGGTGTCAAGATGGTCGATGGCATCAATATCGTGCTCGCTGGCTTCGGCCACCTTGAGCGGGGCTGCTGCCACCGAGAGGGGCAGGTGGCTGCTCGGCGGACTGGCCACTTCGTCAGCGGGAATTTGCACGGCCAGCGTCGGCTCAGCGAAGTCGCTGGCAATGATGTCCTGCAAGTCTTGCAATACCTGGGGATCACCCACCTTGAGAAAACCGGCGGCGAATTGGTGCAACAAGCGACGTATTTCTTCGGCTGCAGCACTGAAAACTTGCGCGTGATGGGCGTTGCCCTGTCCATGCAGTTTCACATGATCAAGTGCGTGTTCCAGCGCGCGTGCCACTTGCGACAAGGCGCTAAAGCCGACCGTAGCGGAAACCCCGCCCAGAGAATGCGCCAGCGCGACACTGGAGTCGGCAATCGGACGATGCAATTCCAGCGCCCACTCGCTCAGTTCGGTAATCAGGCGGCGCGACCATTCGTCCGCTTCGTTCAGAAAGACGTTGTAAAGCGGAATGCTCAGACGCAAGTCACCAATGACCTTGACCTGCTCGTCAGTCTCCTGCGGTTCGACTGCCGATGTCGGCACCACTAGTGGCGCGGGTGCCAAATCAAAAGATGGCAATTCCAGGGGCTCTGCGGATGCCGCAGGCGCGGAGGCAGGCTCAGAGACCGGTTTGTCGGGAAAGTCGAGTTCAAAAGCAGGCGCTGCGGTGCTGGCATTGGCTGCCACAGGCTGATCCAAAGTGGCGCCTAAGTCAGCAAAATCAAAGTCGCCCAACGCCATTTCGACGGGCGCTGGCTGTTGTGGAACCACTGGCGCCTGAATAGCCTGTGTTTTGTCAAACTGGAACGCCTGCGTCTTGTCAACCTGGAAAGTTTGCGTCGCTTCGAAGTCC
>CAIKVZ010000313.1 GCA_903830985.1 uncultured beta proteobacterium | reverse complement strand
TACAGACCCAGGCCGGATCCACCCTTGCTGCGGCGCGTGGTGTAGAAGGGCTCGAAGATGCGCAACAATTGCTGCGCCGACATGCCGACCCCGTCATCCGCAAAACTCAGGTGCAGCGAGCCGCCCTCGCGCTGCGCGCCAATGCGAATGCTGCCGGCGCGCTGGCCGCCGTCAAAAGCGTGCTGCACGGCGTTCATGATCAGATTGGTCAGCAGTTGCTCGATCTCGCCGGGGACGCCATGGATCTTCAACGCTTGCGGGCACTCCACGCTGACGGCGATGGGCAGGCGCTTCAGATTGCCCTGCAGCACGTAGAGCACGTCGGAGATCAACTCCTTCATGGCAAAGGGGCGCGCCTGATCCGAAGTCTGGTCGATGGAGGTGCGCTTGAAGCTCTGCACCAGCGTCGCCGTGCGCCGCAGGTTGGCCAGCGCCAGGGCACCGCCCTGACGCAGGCTGTCGAGCTCGTCGCGCAGCGCCTCTTCACTCACCTCCTCCTCGGCGAGCAACTTTTCAATGCGCAGCAGCGTCTCTTCATGCTGCGAGACCGCACCCACGGCGACACCGACCGGCGTGTTGATCTCATGCGCGAATCCCGCCACCATGCGGCCCAGCGAAGCCATTTTTTCGCTCTGCACCAGTTCGCCGCGCGTGGCTTCGAGCTCGACCATCTTGCCGGTCAGGTCGAGCCATCGCGTGCGCAGCAACTCCAACAGCAGCCAGCCCAATCCGGCCACCAGCGCGAACACGGCAGCATGGCTCAGCAGCGCCTGCCGGATGCTGCCTTGGGTCAGTTCTACGATGGGCGCGTAGCGCTGCGACACGCTGATGCCGCCGCGAATATCACCCAGCTTGTAGCCCTGTTGCGCATGGCACTGCAGGCAGGGCTGTTCGACGCGCAACGGCGCCATGTAGCGCAGTTGAGCGCCGCGTTCGGCGGGCTCGATGCTGACAACCTCCGTCACGCCCGCTTCAAACGCCTGCAAGGATTGGCGCTCCCAGGGATCCGGCGCGTTTTGCGGACGTACCGGCTTCAGGCTGGTCAGGCGGAAGATAGCGCCTGAATCCGATTGCGCCATCTCCGCAATCAGCCGCGTCATGTAGGCCGGATTGATCAACGTCAGCGTCACGCCATCGGTGGTCGTGACTTCGCGCCGCGGATGCTTCAGATAGGGGTTGGGTTGGGTCGTCGGGGTCACCGGCACGTAGACACCACCGTGGCTGGCGTTCCAACTGCGCGTCAGCGCCACCATGCGAAACATGTTGCGTGCACCCTCGGTGGCCACCTGGATGCTTTGCTGTCGCGTGTCGTCAAGGTGCGACTGCAGCGACAGGCCGACAGCGACAGCCCAAAGCAGCAAGGGAAACCACCACCAGATCCGCTGGCGAATGAGCGCCGGGACCGAAGTGCCGACGATAACCGGAACATTTTTCATGCGGGCGGCTGGCAACGTCAGGGCCGGGCCGGATGACAGCATAGCCCATGTGAAACACCGTCGCGTCAGCGTTTGCGCTCAGTAGCCGAGAACTGACCGAAAATGGTGGTTCCACTTAACCGAAGTACATGCCCGTCCCGCCATCCCTTCAGCATCCCTGCGTCCGGCCGCCTCGCGGGCCCGGGTCGCCCGCCTCGCCGGCGGTAATGCGCTCATGAACCTGTCAAACCTGGTTGGCAGCTTCGTTCGCGCACACTGGCGCGCCTACGTGGTGGCAGCGCTGATGCTGGCCTCCGTGGCAGCACTCACGGCCTTCATCCCGCGCCAGGTCGGCGCCATGGTGGACGAGCTGGCCAAGGGGCAACTGGCGGGCAATGCGCTGTTGCAGCGACTGGGGCTGCTGCTGGCCGTGGGCATTGCCATCTATTTTTTACGCGTGGGCTGGCGCCTGACGCTGTTTTCAGTCAGCTTCCAGCTCGGTGTCCAGCTGCGCACCGAGCTCTACAAGCGCCTGTGCCAGCAGGGGCCCAGCTTTTTCCAGCAACAGCGCACGGGCGACCTGATGGCGCTGGCCACCAACGACGTGGACGCCGTGGAGATGGCCGCGGGCGAGGCCATGCTGGCGGGCTTTGACGGCTCCCTCACCCTGATCATGGTAGTGGGGATGATGACCCTGGGCGTGGACTGGCGCCTGGCGCTGGTCGCGCTGCTGCCTTTCCCGTTCATGGCTTTCGCGTTCTGGCACATCTCGGAGCAGATCCACCAGGCGTCCAGGGATTCCCTGCAGTGTTTCAGCCGCCTCAACGACCATGTGCAGGAGACCCTGAGCGGCGTGCGCACCCTGCGCGCCCTGGGACTGGAGGCGCGCAGCGCACGGCAATTCGCCGAACTGGCCGAGGCCGCAGCCCAGGCCAATGTGCGGGCCCAGCGCTGGGAGGCAGCGTATGAGCCCGCCGTGGGCATTGCGCTGGTCAGCGCCTCGGTCATGACCCTGTCGCTGGGCGGCTACTTCGTCTGGCGCCAGGAGCTGAGCATAGGCACGCTCACCTCCTTCACCATGTACCTGGGTCAGTTGATCTGGCCGATGTTTGCTGCCGGCTGGGTGCTGTCCTTGCTGGAACGCGGCCGCGCCGCCTGGGGACGCCTGCAACCGGTGTTGCACATGCCCCTGTCCATAGCCGACCACGGCACGGTGGCGGCCGTTGTCCCCGGGACCTTGCGCTTTGACGGCGTCCACCTGCGCTACGCCGGCCAACAGCAGGACGCCCTGAGCGGTTTGTCATTCGAACTTGCCGCGGGCCAGACCCTGGGGCTGGTGGGGCCGACGGGCGCTGGCAAGTCCAGCCTGGTGCGTCTGATCCTGCGCCAGTACGCGCAAAGTTCGGGGGACATGAGCTGGAGTGACACGGCGCTGGCCGACTACCAACTCGAAGCCCTGCACGGCGCCATCAGCTGGGTGCCGCAGGAGCCGTTTCTGTTCTCGGCCTCGATCGCCACCAACATCTCCCTGAGCAAACCGGATGCTAGCAGCACTGAGATCGAGAACGCCGCGCGCCTGGCCTCGATCCATGAAGAGATCCTGCATTTCCCCAAGGGCTATGACACACCCGTGGGCGAAAAAGGTGTGACCTTGTCGGGCGGCCAGCGCCAGCGCGTGGCCATCGCCCGCGCCTTGCTGGCCGATGCGCCGCTGCTGCTGCTCGACGACGCACTGT
>CAIKVZ010000312.1 GCA_903830985.1 uncultured beta proteobacterium | reverse complement strand
GACTTCCGCAACGTGGCCATCATCATGACCACCAATGCCGGCGCCGAGGCGATGACGAAGGCCAGCATCGGCTTCACCCTGCCCTCTCGTAGCGGCGACGAGATGGCCGACATCAAGCGCCTGTTCACGCCCGAGTTCCGCAACCGCATCGACGCCATGGTGAGCTTCAAGCCGCTGGACGAAAACGTCATCCTGCGTGTCGTGGACAAGTTCCTGTTGCAACTGGAGACCCAGCTGACCGAGAAGAAGGTCGACGTGACCTTCACCGACGCGCTGCGCAAGTACCTGGGCAAGAAGGGCTTCGATCCACTCATGGGCGCGCGCCCGATGCAGCGCCTGATTCAGGACACGATCCGCCGTGCCCTGGCAGATGAGCTGCTGTTTGGACGCCTGACCGATGGCGGTCGCCTGACCGTTGACGTGAAACTCACGACCGACGACAAGGGCGTGGAGAACGGCGAGGTGGTGCTCGATATCCAGCCTCTGCCCAAGAAGGAAGGCAAGGCCAAGCCCGAGTCCGAGGAAGCGACAGCCGGTCAGTAAAGCCGCTGCAAGCTACCAGTTGCTCATGGCCTCTGGCAAGGGGGCGCTGATGCGCAGCATCACGCCCGCCGGGGGCCTTCCCTGAGAATCGCCAAAACCCGGCCGCGCGCGCGCCACACCGGCCCGTTCGCGCAGCGCTTGGATGGCATTGCGATAGTCTTGTGCAACGGGCAGTTCGCGCTCGTGCCGTAGAAATAATTGATTCGCTGCTTCGAACAGACGCGCGTTCAGGTACTGTTCCGCCAGGCTCAGGAATCCGTCAATGGCACCGCGAAAGTCCCCCTGCAAGTGCAATTTCATGGCCTGCTCCGACACCGCCAGCAGGTGCTCGTTGCACTGCCGGATCAGTTGCACATAGGGCTCGTGTGCCCGGGCTGCCGCCAGCAGCAAGGCGGTCGTGGCATCGCTGGTGCAATAACGATGGCCGAGCTGCCTGACCAGATCCGCATTCTCGTCACGACTTGCGTTCTCGTTGGCCAGAAGGGACAACAGGCTCAGCAGATTGCAGGCCAGATCGAAGTCAAAGTCGGCTTGCGCCAGCGCGGCGGCAAGTTTTCTGGCAATGATCAGCGCCTCTGGCAAGGCGTGCTGGTGCAACAAAGCAACGGCCTCGACCAGCAGGCCCACCCGCTGCAAGCGCACCGTTTCCGGAGATTTCCTCAGCATGGCGTGGGCCACCTCGCGGCAGCGTTGCACGCCGGCCCAGTTGCCCTGTGCGGTGCGCAACAGGGCGAGCAAGGCCAGGGTCTGGTAGTCGTAGGAGCGCGAGTCCTGACCCAGGTGTGTTGCCTGATCGAGCAATCGCTCGGCTTCGGCCGCATCACCCAGATAGTAAGCCAGCATGCCCAGACGCTGCAGGCGGGCGATGGACGAGGGCGTCAAGGCATTGGCCCTGCGGTAGCTGTCCATGGCGTCTTCCAGTTGGCCCAGTTTGAGTTGGGCCCGACCCAGCACATCGAAGGCGTCGGCGTATTCGGGGATATCCTGTGTCAGTTCCTGCAATGCCTGAGTGGCCTTGGCGTATTGACCGGTGGACAGAAGTGCCCGCGCCACGCCCGCTCTGGCCCAGGGTTCCCCGGTGGCCGTCACCACCGACTGGTACAGGGCGCGGGCCGGTTCGTATTGCGCCGTGCGCAGCAGCAACTCCGCGCCCAGGCGCGCGCTGTACAGCCAGAAGACGCCGCGCGATTCGTAGCGCTGCAGGCACTGCGTGATGGCCACCGGTAAATCCTGCGCCTCGAGCGCCGAAAAAATATCGGCCAGTTCCTGCTTGCGTCGGCGCGCGGCCAGCAGGCGTTGCACCAGGCTGGCAGCGGAATGGGGTTTGAGCAGATAACCGTCCAGCGCCGACTCTGCCGCCTGTTCCACCTTGGCGTAGGACGCCTCCGTGGTCACCATGATGAAGACGGTGGAAAAGGGGAGCAGTGCGTCGCGGCGCAGGTCATCGAGCAGGTCCTGGCCCGTGGGGGAGTCGGCACCGAAGTACTGGGCACACAGCAGCACATCGAAGCGGCGCAACTCCAGTGTTTCCCGGGCGTGGTGAATGCGGCTCTGCTGCACGATTTCGGAAAAACCAAAATCGCGCAGTTGCGCCGCCAGGATGGAGCGGCTGGTGTTGTCCGAGTCGAGGATCAGCGCGCTGCAGCCGCCCAGTTCGGGCTCGAAGTGCAGCGACGGATTGCGACCGGCGGGTCTGAGCGAAAGCGATTCCATGAATTGTTTGTATCACATGCCTTTGGTGCGCTGTATTTGACAGCAAGCAGCCGCCGTCGCCGGCCCTGCCCGAGCCGGCAGTTCGCAGGGTCGCTATCATGGTCCCATGGCGCTCACCAACCCCTTTCACCGCTGGCCCGGCTCCCTGGCGCAGGACAGCGTGCGGGCCCTGCAACGTTGGTGGGACATTCTTCATTTCGCGGCACTGGCCCTGGTGCTGGTGCTGACGCCTTCGACCTATGCGCGCGCCAACCGCCCGTTGATCGCGCGCCAGATCTACGCCAGCACCTGGCAGGTGCTGTGGTGGTTCACCGTGCTGTGCTCGCTCCTCAGTCTGGTGCTGATTCGCATCGTCGTGGTCAGCGCCCTGAGTTATGGGCTGTCCCAGTACGCGCTGGAAATGGTGGTGCGTGTGCTGGTGCTGGAGTTGATCCCATTGGGCGCAGCGCTGTTTGTGGTGTTGCGCAGTGGCGCGACCTGGAACGCGCTGCAAGCCGCGGTGCAGCCGATGAAGCCCGCGTTGGCGCTGCAGAAAATGCGTCGCGAATGGCTGCCGCGCATGCTGGCCAGTGCTTTTTCCGTGCTGCTGCTGGCTGGCGTGAGCGGCGTGGTGGCGCTGGTGCTGGCCTACCTGACGGTCTATGGTTTTTCCCCCTGGGGCCTGCCGGAGTACACGCGCGTTGTGGGCCGCGTTTTTGCGCCCGTCGTGGTGCTGGCCTTTGTCCTCAAGACCGTGTTGTTTGCCGTGGCCGTGGCGGTGATTCCATTGGCCTCGGCGTTGCAGGCCGAGCCGGGAAAAGGGCCTCAGCCGGGTGGCGTATCTCAGGGAACGGTGCGACTGTTTCTGGTGCTGGTGCTGATCGAAGCCGCGTCCCTGACCCTTAAATACATTTGACCGCAACATGCCCACTGAACCCATATCCGAAGTTGTGCCGCCGGTGGCCCATGTGGAGGCCAAGGCGAATGCCTTGCTGTTCCTGATGCTGCTGCTGATTCTGGGCTCACTGGCCTACGTGATGTACGCCCGCGGCGTGTTCGAGAGCACGCAGCAACTGGTGCTGGTGGCGGAAGACGCCGAGGGCGTGCTGGTCGGCATGGACCTGACCTATGCCGGCTTTCCTGTGGGTCGGGTGCAGCGCATCGAACTGGCCGACGATGGCAAGGCGCGTCTGCTGCTGCAGGTGCCGCGCAAGGACGCCCGCTGGCTGCGTACCAGCAGCGTTTTCACCATGGAGCGCGGCATGGTCGGCGACACACGCCTGCGGGTGTTCTCCGGCATCCTGAGCGACCCCCCGCTGCCGGACGGGGCCCAGCGCCCGGTGCTGCGCGGCGACATCACGGCCGAGATACCGCGCCTCATCGGCACCTTGCGCACGCTCATCGAGAACGTCGAGACCATGACGCAAAGTGAGTCCGCCCTGAACCAGACCCTGGACGGCACCCAAAAGATGATGCAGCGACTGCAGGGCAACTACGGCGCCTTGGGCGTGGTGCTGGGCAGTGACGCGAATGCCAAAAAGGTTATCACCGCGCTGGATCGAACCAACGCCTTGCTGACCAAGGCGGACGAACAACTCTTTGGTCCCAAGGGCGTTGCCGACGATACGCAGGCGGCGATCCAGCAACTCAATGCCATGCTGGGCGAGGCCCGACTCAGTCTGAAGAAGGTCGATGCCGTGCTGTCCGAGGCGCAATTGATCGCCACCAATGCCCGGATTGCCAGCACGGACCTGGGCAGTTTGCGTGCGCAGGTCGACGCCAGCCTGCGCAAGGTGGAGTCTCTGGTCAACGAGATCAACCGCAAATGGCCTTTTGCCCGCGACACGGAGATCAAGCTGCCATGAAGACCTTGCTGCTCACCCTGTTGCTGCTCGCCGGTTGCGCCAGCGGCCCCGTCGCACCCGACTGGCAGATGAACGCCCACGGCGCCTTGACCGCATCCACCAGCGCCTACCTCGAAGGCAACGAGCGTCTGGCAGTTACCGAACTGGCACGCGCGCGCAGCGAGATTTCCCGCACGGCACGGCTCGACCTGTTGGCACGCGTCGAGTTGAGCCACTGCGCCGCCCAGGTAGCCAGTCTGGAGTTCGGCCCTTGCACCGGCTATGACGCCCTGGCCAGCGACGCCGGCCCGGCCGAGCGCGTCTACGCCGATTTCCTGGCCGGCCGCTGGGATGCGCTGGATGCGGCAGCCTTGCCGCCCCAGTACCGCGCGCTGGTGCTGACCAAGGGTGATGCGTCGGCTTTCAGCACCATGCAGGACCCGTTGTCGCGTCTCGTCGCCGCAGGCGTGCTGCTACGGCGGGGGCGATTGACACCGGACGGCATCGATGCAGCGACCGAGGCCGCCTCGGCCCAGGGCTGGCGCCGGCCCCTGTTGGCCTGGTTGGGCTTGCAGGTCGGGCGTGCCAACGCAATGGGCGACACGGTGACGCTGCAGCGTCTGCAACGGCGTATGGCAATGGTGTCGGGGCAGAAGCCGTAGGTCCTGGCGGGTCACGCAGAGCACCGCGTTTGCGCGGGTAAACCACAGGTCGCGCAACCGTAGAATCAGACCGACGCCAGGCCTGCTTTACGGCCGTCGGCATCGAACAACATTGTCTTCATCGACCGTCAGGAGCTGTCTTCATGAGCCTTCAAACCAAGTATTTGCTGGAAGAAAACCAGATGCCCAAGTTCTGGTACAACATCCAGGCGGACCTGCCCAAGCCGGCGCCCGCGGTCTTGCACCCTGGCACCCTGCAGCCCGTGGGGCCCGACGATCTGGCGCCGCTGTTCCCCATGGCGCTGATCATGCAGGAGGTCAGCACCGAGCGCGAAATCGAGATTCCTGAACCGGTGCGCGATGTCTACCGTGCCTGGCGTCCGGCGCCTTTGTACCGCGCCCACCGCCTGGAAAAAGCCCTGGGTACACCGGCGAAAATCTTCTACAAGTACGAAGGCGTCAGCCCCGCCGGCAGCCACAAGCCCAACACCGCCGTGCCGCAGGCCTTCTACAACAAGGAAGCCGGCGTGAAGCGCCTCGTCACCGAAACCGGCGCTGGTCAGTGGGGCACGTCGCTGGCCTTCGCGGGCTCGTTGTTCGGGCTGGAGATCGAAGTCTTTCAGGTGCGCGTGTCCTACGACCAGAAGCCGTACCGTCGGGCCGTGATGGAGACTTATGGCGCGCGCTGCGTGGCTTCGCCATCGAACGAAACGGTGTTCGGCCGTTCCGTTCTGGCGAAGAATCCCAATCATCCCGGCAGTCTGGGGATCGCCATTTCGGAAGCGGTGGAACTCGCCGTGCAGCGCGATGACACCAAGTACGCGCTGGGCTCGGTGCTGAACCACGTGCTGCTGCACCAGACCATCATCGGCCTGGAATCCATGGAGCAGATGCAGATGGCCGACGCCTGGCCCGACGTGGTCGTGGGTTGCACCGGTGGCGGCTCCAACTTTGCCGGCATTGCCTTTCCCTTCATCGGGCAGGCGCTGCGCGGCGGCAAGAAGTCGCGCATCGTGGCGGTCGAGCCTGCGGCCTGTCCTTCGCTGACGCGCGGCAAGTACGCCTACGATTTTGGCGACACCGCCGGCATGACGCCGCTGACCAAGATGCACACCCTGGGCAGCCAGTTCACGCCGCCGGGCTTTCACGCCGGTGGCCTGCGCTACCACGGCATGGCGCCGCTCGTGTCGCATTGCAAGGAGCTGGGGCTGCTGGAGGCCGTGGCCTACAACCAGGTTGAGTGCTTTGAGGCCGGCGTGCTGTTTGCCCGCCACGAAGGCATTGTCCCTGCGCCCGAAGCGAACCACGCCGTCAAGGGCGCCATCGAGGAAGCGCTGCGCTGCAAGCGCGAAGGCAAGGCCGAGACCATTCTGTTCAACCTGTGCGGCCACGGGCACTTCGACATGAGCGCGTACCAAAAGTACTTTGCCGGCGAACTGACCGACGAACACTACGACGAAAGCGAACTGGCCATGGCCCTGGCCGGTCTGCCCAGCGTGCCGGCGTGAACAACTATCTGTAGGCGACGGAAGGGGTCGTGACTTCGAGCAGGCGGTTGAGTCCGCCAGTGTCAATGCATACGTTGGCGAATTCCCTGACCTTGGGCTTGGCGCGGTAGGCCACGGACAGGCCCGCGAGCTGCATCATGGCCAGGTCGTTGGCGCCGTCGCCCACGGCGATCACCTGCTCGTGGCTGCAGCCGATCTCGCGGCACACTTCAGCCACGGTGTCCCGCTTCGCTTGGGCGTCGATCACCGGGCCGATGACACGGCCGGTGAGCAATCCGTCCTCGATTTCCAGTTCATTCGAGCGCGCGAAGTCCAGGCCGAGACGCGGCTTGAGCCGGTCGGTGAAATAGGTGAAGCCGCCGGATACCAGCAGGATCTTCAGGCCGTCCCAGCGCGCATAAGCCAGCAGTTGCAGGGCGCCAGGGTTCAGGCGCAGGCGGTGTTCGTAGACACGCTGCAGCACCGACAGCGGTGTGCCTTCCAGCAATGCCAGGCGTTGCGCCAGGCTTTCCTTGAAACTCGCGATTTCGCCGCGCATCGCCGCTTCGGTGATGGCCGCCACGGCCGGACCCTTACCCACCACGTCGGCGATCTCGTCGATGCACTCGATGTCGATCAGCGTCGAATCCATGTCAAAGGCGATCAGCTTGTAGTCGCGCAGGCGCAGGCGCGGTGCAACACCTTGAATCACAAGGCCGGGGGCGAGGGCGGTGGAGGTCATGCGTGGATCAAACCGTTGGTTCGCGCAGTTTATCGCGCCTGATGCCGACGGCGGCTTCACTCGACCAATTCCCGTGGCTTGCCCAAGCTGCGCAGCACATCGCGCACCATCTGCGCACGGTCCCTTGCTTCAGGCAGGGCGCGCTCGATGCGCAGCTTGTCGTTGCCGGCGAGCTTGATGTGGCGGTTCTTCTGGATCAGTTCGATGATGCGCATCGAGTCGAAGGGCGGATCGGGCTTGAAGGTGATGGTGATGATGCCGGGCGCGGCGTCGACCTTGAGCACGCCGTAGGCGCGCGCGATGACGCGCAAGCGGTGCACGTCGATGAGGGTCTGGGCCTGGGCCGGCAGCTTGCCGAAGCGGTCCACGATTTCCTCCAGCAGGGCGTCGATCTGCTCTGTGGTCTTGGCCGTGGCCAGCTTCTTGTAAAAGCTCAGGCGCAGGTGCACGTCGCCGCAGTAGTCGTTGGGCAGCAGCGCCGGGGCGTGCAGGTTGATGTCGGTGGTGACGCTCAAAGGCGCGAGCAGGTCGGGTTCCTTGCCGTTCTTCAGGCAGCGCACGGCCTCCGACAGCATTTCGTTGTACAGCTGGAAGCCGATCTCCAGCATGTTGCCGCTCTGGTTCTCGCCCAGCACTTCGCCGGCGCCGCGGATCTCCAGGTCGTGCATCGCCAGGTAAAAGCCCGAGCCCAGTTCTTCCATCTGCTGGATGGCTTCGAGCCGCTGGCTCGCGTGCTTGGTCAGACCCTCGATGTCGGGCACCATGAGGTAGGCGTAGGCTTGGTGGTGGCTGCGCCCGACGCGCCCGCGCAGTTGGTGCAACTGTGCCAGGCCGAACTTGTCGGCGCGGCTCATGACGATGGTGTTCGCCGTGGGCACATCGATGCCGGTCTCGATGATGGTCGAGCACAGCAGCAGGTTGTAGCGCTGCGCCACGAAGTCGCGCATCACGCGCTCGAGCTCGCGCTCGGGCATCTGGCCGTGGGCAATGGCGATGCGCGCCTCGGGCAGCAGCTCTTCGAGCTTCTGGCGCCGGTTCTCGATGGTCTCGACCTCGTTGTGCAGGAAGTAGACCTGGCCACCGCGTTTCAATTCGCGCAGCACGGCTTCGCGGATCACGCCGGCGCTCTCGGAGCGCACAAAGGTCTTGATCGCCAGGCGGCGTTGCGGCGCGGTCGCAATGACGCTCAGGTCGCGCAATCCCTCCAGCGCCATGCCCAAGGTGCGCGGTATCGGCGTGGCGGTGAGCGTGAGCACGTCGACCTCGGCGCGCAATGCCTTCATCGCCTCCTTGTGCCTGACGCCAAAGCGGTGCTCCTCATCGATGATGAGCAGCCCCAGGTCCTTGAAATGCGTGTCCTTGGAAAGGAGCTTGTGCGTGCCCACGACGATGTCCACGCTCCCGTCGGCGATGCCCTTCATGGCGGCGGTGATTTCCTTGGCGGAGCGAAAGCGGCTCATCTCGGCCACCTTCACCGGCCATTTGGCGAAGCGGTCCACCAGGGTCTGGTAATGCTGTTCGGCCAACAGCGTGGTCGGCGCCAGAAAGGCCACCTGCTTGCCACCGGTGATGGCAACGAAGGCGGCGCGCAGCGCCACCTCGGTCTTGCCAAAGCCCACGTCGCCGCAGATCAGCCGGTCCATGGGGCGCGGCGAAATCATGTCCTGGATCACTGCGTGGATCGCCGACTGCTGGTCCGCCGTCTCCTCGAAACCGAAATCGTTGGCAAACACCTCGTAGTCGTTGGCCGAGTAGCGAAAGGCATGGCCCACGCGCGCGGCGCGCCGGGCGTAGATGTTGAGCAGCTCGGCTGCGGAGTCGCGCACCTGTTCCGCGGCCTTGCGTTTCGCTTTCTCCCACTGGCCGCTGCCCAGGCGGTGCAGCGGCGCTTCGTCCGCGCTCACCCCCGTGTAGCGGCTGATCATCTGCAGCTGGCTTACCGGCACATAGAGCGTCGCCTTGTCGGCGTATTCCAGGTGCAGGAACTCCTGCACGTCGGGTGTGCCGTCGGCCTGCACCTGGCCCAGATCGAGGTTGATGAGTCCGCGGTAGCGGCCGATGCCGTGCGCCGAGTGCACCACCGGGTCGCCCACGTTGAGTTCGCTCAGGTCCTTGATCAGCGCCTCGACATCGCTCACCTGCTCCTGCTTCTTGCGACGGCGCGTGGTCGGCCCTGCGGCAAACAGCTCGGTCTCGGTGACGAAGGCGATTTGCTGCTCGGTCCAGGCAAAGCCCACGTTGAGCGACGAGGTGGCGATGCCGACCTGCTCTTCGCTCGCCTCAAACTCGGTCAACGAGTCGAAGGCGGGCGGGTTCAGGCCTGAGGCGCGAAAGAAGTCCAGCAGGCTTTCACGCCGTCCGTCGCTCTCGGCCAGCAGCAGGACGCGCTGGCCGCTGCCCTGGATGTGGATTTGCAGCCGTGCCAGTGGGTCCTCGGCGCCGCGCACCACGGACAGTGGCGGCAGGGGCTCGAACTCGGCATAGGCGCTGGCTTCGGCAGCGCTGTCCGCGCTGCGCGGCTTGATGGCCAACTGCGCGTAGTCGTTGGAGCGGGCGTAGAACTGCTCGGTGCTCAGGAACAGCGCTTCGGGTGGCAGGGTAGGGCGCTCGCGGTCGCCATGCAGCAGCCGGTAGCGGTCCTTGGTGTCCTGCCAGAAGCGCTGAAACGCGCTTTCCAGGTCGCCGTGCAACACCACCGTGGCCTGCGCGCCCAGGTAGTCGAAGACGCTGGCGGTTTCGTCAAAGAACAGCGGCAGGTAGTACTCGATGCCGGCTGTGGCGACGCCGTTGCCGATGTCCTTGTAGATGCGGCTCTTGGTCGGGTCGCCTTCGAGCAACTCGCGCCAGCGGTTGCGAAAGCGAGCCCGGGCTTCCTCGTCCATCGGGAACTCGCGCCCGGGCAGCAGGCGCACTTCGGGCACGGGGTACAGGCTGCGCTGGCTGTCGGGGTCGAATGTTCGGATGGAGTCGATTTCGTCGTCGAACAGATCGACGCGGAAGGGCACGGCCGAGCCCATGGGGAACAGGTCGATGAGCCCGCCGCGCACGGCGTATTCGCCCGGACTCACCACCTGCGTCACATGGCTGTAGCCGGCCAGGGTGAGCTGCGATTTCAGCTTGGCCTCGTCCAGGCGCTGTTTGGTCTTGAAGTGAAAGGTGTAGCCCGCCAGAAAGGACGGCGGCGCGAGCCGGTACAGGGCTGTCGTGGCGGGTACCAGCACGACGTCAGCTTCGCGCTGCGAAATGCGCCACAGCGTGGCCAGGCGCTCGCTGATCAGGTCTTGGTGTGGCGAGAAGCTGTCGTAGGGCAGGGTCTCCCAGTCCGGGAACAGGGCGCAGCGCAGGTCCGGTGCGAAAAACGCCATCTCGTCCATCAGGCGCTGCGCGTCTGTGGCGTCGGAGGTGATGATGGCGGTGATCTTGTGGGCTGATTTTTCGCGTTGCGCCAGTTGGGCCAGCAGCAGGGCGTCGGAGCTGCCTGTGGGGCGCGGCAGGACAAAACGCTTGCCGGGGTTGAGTTTGGGTAATTCCATCGAGATAGGGGTTCGCAAGAACCCACTGAAAACACCCCCAAAGGCGGTGCGCCGGGGGTGTAGAAAAAGTCTTGGCCAGGGAGATTTTAGAATGGGCCCACACCATGAACGATTTACCGACCGAAATACCCCGCGCGCCGCGCATCTGGGCGCTGATCCCGAGCGCTGGCAGCGGCAGCCGGGCCGCCACCGTGGGCCCCAAACAGTACCAAGGCCTGGCCGGCAGTCCGCTGATCGAGCACACCCTGAGTGCCTTTGCCCGGGTGCCGCGCCTGACTGCCACGGTGGTGGTGCTGGCGCCCGGCGACACCGGGTTTCCCGCGCATTTGCCGGGCAGGTTTCCCCAAATGTTGATTGCGCACTGCGGCGGCGCCAGCCGGGCGCAAAGCGTGCTCAATGGCCTGCACTGGCTGGCGTTGCAGGGTGCAGACAGCCGCGACTGGGTGCTGGTGCACGACGCGGCGCGCTGCCTGATCACGGCGGCTCAGATCGACGGACTGATCGATGCCTGCATGGGCGACACGGTCGGCGGGCTGCTGGCGCACCAGTTGGCTGATACGCTCAAGCGCCAGCGCGATGCGTCTGGTGCGCCACGCGTGGCAGGGACACTGGAGCGCAGCGACAAGTGGCTGGCGCAGACCCCGCAGATGTTCCGACTGGGCGCTTTGGCCGATGCCCTGGAGCAGGCCGGGCCGAAGGTCACCGACGAATCGAGCGCCATGGAAATGGCCGGTCTGGCGCCGCTGCTGATCGAAGGCGGTTCGCAAAATTTCAAGGTCACGTATCCCGAGGACTTCGCGCTGGCCGAGGCCCTGTTGCAGCGCCGTCAGACAAGCAAGGACGCATCATGAAACTGCCGAAACTGCGCATCGGTGAAGGCTGGGATGTTCATGCCCTGGTGCCGGGTCGAGAACTCATCCTGGGCGGCGTGACCATCGAGCACAGTCTGGGACTGCTGGGGCACTCCGACGCGGACGTGCTGGTGCATGCCCTGATTGACGCGCTGCTGGGCGCGGCCGCGCTGGGTGACATCGGACGCCACTTTCCCGACACAGACGCGCAATTCAAGGGCTGCGACTCGATGCAACTGCTGGCTGAGGTGGCGCGACGGGTGCGCGCCTGTGGCTGGGAGATCGGCAACATCGACAGCACCTTGGTGGCCCAGGCGCCCAGGCTTGCGCCCCACATCCCCGCCATGTGCGCCAGCATCGCTAACGTGCTGGCCCTGGACCTCGATCAGGTCAACGTGAAGGCCAAGACCGCCGAGAAGCTGGGTCCTGTGGGGCAGGGGCTGAGCATGGAGGCGCGCGCCGTGGTGCTGCTGGTGGCTGCGGACTAGAGCCGCTGCGCACGCTTGAGCCGGATGTGGGCCGACAGGCCACCGCTTGGGGTATTGGCCAATTCCAGCGAGCCGCCCATGCGCTGCAGGTTGCGCTCCACAATGGACAGCCCCAGACCAGCACCCATGGCCGCCGTGCGCGCGGCGTCGCCCCGGAAGAAGGGTTTGGTCAGGCTGGCGAGTGCTTCGGGCGCCACACCCAAGCCATGGTCGCGGATCTTCAGCAGCACGGCGTTGTCCCGTGCCTTGGCGGCGATGTCCACCATGGCGATTCCCGAGCTGACCGACTTGCCGTAGCGGCGCGCGTTCTCCAGCAGGTTGGAGACGACGCGGCTCAATTCCACGGCGTCGCCCATGACCAGCAACTCGTCGGGCATGTCGATGTGCAGATGCAGGTCGGGGTAATCCTTGACGGCATAGGCGCACATACCGACCACCTCGTTGAGCAGCAAGGGCTTGAGGTCCACATGGTCGGGGCGCGCATAGTCCAGGAACTTGCCGATGATGGCGTCGAGTTGGGAGATGTCTGCCGCCATGTGGGCGCGGGCGTTTTCGTCGGCGACGCTCATCTCGGTTTCCAGGCGCAGGCGCGCCAGCGGCGTGCGCAGGTCGTGCGAGATGCCGGCCAGCATCAGGGCCCGGTCCTGCTCCACCTTGGACAATCGCTGGGCCATGCGGTTGAAGCCGATGTTGACTTCGCGGATCTCGCTGGTGGCAACTTTTTCGTCGAGACGGCTGGCCTCGAAATTGCCTTCACGCACCCGACTCGCAGCGAACGACAGTTCTTTCAGCGGCCGGTTGATCAAGTGTGCAATCAGTGCGGCCCCCGCCAGCGAGATCAACGCTGCGGTGACGAGCCAGACCAGCCAGGACTTGGAACTGTCCGGACTCAGGTGCGCAATGTCCAGGCGCATCCAGTAGTTGTCGCGTCCCATGGCAAAGCCGACCCAGAGTCCGCTTTGACCGTTGACCTGGCGCGCCACGAGGGTGCCGGGGCCCAGGCGCGCCATCACCTCCTTGCTAACTTCACGCCCCAGGGCGTCACTGTCAAAGGCCTGGAATTCGTCGCCGGGTTCGCGCGGCAGGATGCGCACATCGTCCTGGTCGGACATATTCTTGACCATCGCCAGGCGGGAGATCGGGTCCGAGTGCATCAAGGCCGCGCGGCTCAGGTTCACCAGTGAGCCGATCTGGCGCGCCGTCTGCATGACGCGGGGCTCGAATTCGAGGGAGCGCAGGGTCTGCAGCCAAGCCACGATGCTGGCAAACAGCAGAATCGCCAGCAGGAAAAAAGTGCGCCAGAACAGGCTCAGGCGGGGCTTGTGGCGCCCGCTTTTGGACCGGGAGCGGCTGATCTGCGGCGCCGGGACGGAGTCGCCAAAGCCGGACTCTGCGGGCTCAGCCATGGATAATTTCCGCACTGACCAGCGCAACTCGGACAGCGGATTCAGGCGACCCCATCTGGCACGAAGACATAGCCCACGCCCCAGACGGTCTGGATGTAGCGTGGCGAGGCTGCGTCCACCTCCACCAGCTTACGAAGACGCGAAACCTGCACATCCAGGCTTCGGTCAAAGGCTTCGAATTCTCGCCCTCGCGCCAATTGCGCCAGTTTTTCCCGCGACAAAGGCTGGCGCGCGTGGCGCACCAGGGCCTTGAGCATGGAGAACTCCCCCGTGGTGAGCGGCACTTCCTCGCCGTTCTTGTGCAGGGATCGTGCGCCCAGATCGAAGACAAAGGGCCCGAAACTCACGACCTCCATGTCCTTCGACGGTGCACCGGGTGCTTCCACCGGTGGGCGTCGCCGCAGTACGGCGTGGATGCGGGCCAGCAGTTCCCTCGGGTTGAAGGGCTTGCCCAGATAGTCATCGGCGCCGACCTCCAGGCCCACGATGCGCTCCACATCTTCGCTCTTGGCGGTGAGCATGATGATGGGCGTGCGGTCGTTGCTGGCACGAAGGCGCCGGCATACGGACAACCCGTCTTCCCCCGGCATCATCAGATCCAGCACGATCAGGTCCACCGACTGGCGCAGCAGCGTGCGCGTCATGGCCTTGCCGTCTTCTGCCAGCAAGACCTCAAACCCTTCCTGCACCAGGTAACGCCGCAACAGGTCCCGGATGCGGGCATCGTCGTCGACGACCAGAATTTTGTCGGCTTGGTTGGAGTTGGGCAGCATGATTTATCGGCTCGAATATGTAACAGGCGCAATTTTGAAGGCGCGGCGCATCAAAAAACCGGTTTTTGGCGGCACTTTGACATGTTGTTACAAAGTTTCCGACCGAGTCCATAGTCCGACAGAACGCGACAGGGCCGAAGAACCAAGCAGCCTGGGCTCAGCCCTCAGCCGAGTTTTTTCACCAGCACCTGGCTCTTGCGGTCCCAGTTGTACAGGCGCCGGCGCGCCTCGGGCAACCAGTCGGGATCGACCTGCACAAAGCCGCGCTTCAGGAACCAGTGCATGGTGCGCGTGGTGAGCACGAAGATGCTGTCCAAGCCCGCCGCCTTGGCGCGGTGCTCGATGCGCTTGAGCACGCGCTCGCCGTCGCCCTGACCCTGCACTTGCGGCGAAACGGTGAGTGCGGCCATCTCGGCGGTGCGGGCTTCCGGGTAGGGGTAGAGGGCTGCACAGGCGAAGATCACGCCGTCGTGCTCAATGATGCTGTATTGGGCGGCGTCGCGTTCGATTTCGGTGCGGCTGCGTTTCACCAGCGTGCCGTCTTTCTCGAACGGTTCGATCAACTGCAGGATGCCGCCGACATCATCCGACGTCGCCTCGCGCAGGCTCTCCAGTTTCTCGTCGACCACCATGGTGCCGATGCCGTCGTGCACGTAGATCTCCAGCAGCAGCGCGCCGTCCACGGCGAAGGGGATGATGTGGCTGCGCTCCACACCGGCCTTGCAGGCCTTCACGCAATGCTGCAGGTAGAAAGCGGTGTCGCTGGGCTGCTGGGCCAATGGCAGGGTCGCCAGCAGTTGTTCGGCCGTGGCCAGAGGAAGTTCGGTGTCGATCGGGTTGTCGTCGCTCTCGGGCTCCTGCGGGCGCACGCGGATGCCGGGGACTTCGGTGACGAAGATCAGCTTGTCGGCCTGCAAGGCAATGGCGACCGAGGTGGCGACCTCTTCCATGGTGAGGTTGAAGGCCTCACCGGTAGGGGAGAAGCCGAAGGGCGAGAGCAGAACCATGGCGCCCATGTCGAGCGTGCGCACGATGGCTGCGGTGTCGACCTTGCGCACCAGTCCGGAATGGACGAAATCCACGCCATCCAGGATGCCCACGGGACGCGCCGTGATGAAGTTACCGGAGATGACACGCACTGTGGCGCCGGCCATGGGCGTGTTGGGCAGGCCCTGGCTGAAGGCCGCCTCGATCTCGTAGCGCAACTGGCCTGCGGCTTCCTGCGCACAGTCCAGTGCCACCTCGTCGGTGATGCGCATGCCGTGCGAGTACTTGGCCACATGACCCTTGGCCTGGAGCTGTTCATTCACCTGGGGGCGAAAACCGTGCACCAGCACGATCTTCACGCCCATACTCTGGATCATCGCCAGATCCTGCGCCAGATGGCGCAGTTTGCCCGCGGCAATGGCTTCACCGCAGACGCCAACGACGAAGGTCTGGTTGCGAAACTTGTGGATGTAGGGCGCGACCGATCGGAACCAGGGGACAAAGGTGAAGTTGAAAACAGCAGACATGGTGGTGGGGCAGGGCTTGGCAGCGCTCGCAGGGATAATGCGCGATTCTCTACGAAGAACTTCCCTTGACCGCCGCACCCTTGAAAATCGATTTCCCTGAAAGCCTGCCCGTCTCGGGCAAACGAGACGAGATCATGGCCGCGCTGGCCGAGCATCAGGTGATCATCGTCTGTGGTGAAACCGGTTCCGGCAAGACCACGCAGTTGCCCAAGATCGCGCTGGCCATGGGGCGCGGCAAGCTGAACTATCCCGCTGGGCAGGGCCGGCTGATCGGCCACACCCAGCCGCGGCGCATCGCCGCGAGCAGCGTGGCCAAGCGCATTGCCGAGGAGCTCAAGACGACGCTGGGCGATGTGGTGGGCTTCAAGGTGCGCTTTCAGGACCGCCTGAGCCGCGACACCTCGGTCAAGCTCATGACCGACGGCATCCTGCTCGCCGAGACGCAGACCGATCCACTGCTCAAGGCCTACGACACCATCATCATCGACGAGGCGCACGAGCGCTCGCTGAACATCGATTTTCTGCTGGGCTACCTGCGTCAGATCCTGCCGCGTCGGTCCGACCTGAAGATCGTCGTGACCTCGGCCACCATCGACGCACAGCGCTTTGCCGATCACTTTGCAAGCAAGAAAGGTCCTGCACCCATCATCATGGTGTCGGGTCGCATGTTCCCGGTGGAGCAGCGCTACCGGCCCTTCGAGGAGTCGCGCGACTACGACCTGAACTCGGCCATCGCCGATGGCGTGGACGAACTCTGGCGCGACGTGCACAACGGCGGCGACATCCTGGTGTTCCTGCCCGGCGAGCGCGAAATCCGCGAGGCAGCTGACCACCTGCGCAAACATTTGAGCCACCAGCCGGTATTTCGCAATGCCGAGGTGCTGCCGCTGTTTGCGCGCCTGAGCCAGGCCGAGCAGGACCGCATTTTTGACGGCCACACCGGGCGGCGCATCGTGCTGGCCACCAACGTGGCCGAAACCTCGCTCACGGTACCCGGCATCCGTTACGTGATCGATGCCGGCACGGCACGCATGAAACGCTACAGCTTTCGCTCCAAGGTCGAGCAGCTGCTGGTCGAGCCCATCAGCCAGAGTTCGGCCAACCAGCGTGCCGGGCGTTGCGGACGCGTCGCCAACGGCATCTGCATAAGGCTGTACGACCAGAAGGACTTTGACGGTCGCCCGCGCTTCACCGACCCCGAGATTCTGCGCAGTTCGCTGGCCGGGGTGATCCTGCGCATGAAGTCGCTGCACATGGGGCTGGTGGAGGACTTCCCCTTCATCGAGCGTCCTTCAGGGCGCGCCATCTCCGACGGTTACCAGTTGCTGGCGGAACTCGGGGCCGTGGACGACGCGAACGAGTTGACGCCCATGGGGCAGGAGCTGGCCAAGCTGCCGCTGGACCCGCGCGTGGGACGCATGATCCTGGAAGCGCGCAGTCGCAGTGCGCTGGACGAGGTGCTGGTGATCGCCTCGGCACTCTCCGTGCAGGACGTGCGGGACCGGCCCATGGAGATGCAGACCCAGGCGGACCAGGCGCACGCCAAGTTTGACGACGAGAAGAGCGAGTTCTCGGGCTACCTGAAGCTGTGGAAGTGGATCAATGAGGGAAAAGGCGGCGAAGGTCAGCACAAGCTCTCCAACCGCCAATACGAGCAGCTGCTGCGCCAGAACTTCGTCAACATCCGGCGCGTGCGCGAGTGGCGCGACATCCATTCGCAGCTGCACACCGTGGTGGCCGAGCACAAATGGCGCTTGAACACGCTGCCGGCGAATTACGAGCAACTGCATTTGTCGATGCTGTCGGGCCTGCTGGGCAACATCGGCTGCAAGGTGGAGGTGGAAAGCACGCAGGGCGAATACCTGGGCGCGCGCGGCATCAAGTTCTATCCGCACCCTGGCGCGCATCTGGTGAAGAAGCCGGGGCGCTGGATCGTGGCGGCCGAACTGGTGGAGACCACACGCCTGTTTGGCCGCGGCATCGCGGCGATCGAGCCGCAGTGGCTGGAGCAAGTGGCGGGTCACCTGTTGAAGAAGCAGTTGCTTGATCCGCATTGGGAAAAGAAGGCCGCCGAAGTGACGGCACTGGAGCGCGCCACGCTCTACGGCATCGTGATCTACAGCGGGCGCCGGGTGAACTTTGGCCGGGTCGACATGGTGGCAGCGCGCGAGATTTTCATCCGCGAAGCCTTGGTGGCCGGTCAGTGGGACACCAAGCTGGCTTTCCTCGAAGCCAACCAGAAGCTGATAGCGCAAGTGGAAGACCTGGAGCACAAAGCCAGGCGCCAGGACGTGCTGGTGGACGAGGAACTGATCTACGCCTTCTACGACCAGCAGCTGCCTGCCGACGTGTGCAGCGGCTACAGCTTCGAGCACTGGTACCGCGATGAGATCAGGAAGAACCCGAAGTTGCTGCTGCTGACGCGTGAGGAGCTGATGCGCCACGAGGCTGCGGGCATCACCACGCTGTCCTTCCCCAAGGCGCTGCGCCTGGGCGGTGTCGATTGCGCCGCCGGCTATCTGCATGAGCCGGGCGACCCCAAGGACGGGCTCACGGTGACGGTACCGCTTTTCGTGCTGAACCAGGTGAATGAGGAGCGTTGCGAGTGGCTGGTGCCGGGCATGCTCAAGGACAAGATCCAGGCGCTGCTCAAGACCCTGCACCAGCGCCCGCGCTCGCGTCTGGTGCCACTGCCGGAATCGGCTGCGAAGATGGCCGAACTGCTGAACGCCCCCGCGACCTTTGGCCATGGTGCGCTGCTCGACGCCGTGCTCAAGCAGGTGCGCCTGGCCACCTCGCTGGACGTGGTGCGCGCCGACATCAAGGCCGACATGCTGCAGCCCTATTTCTTCATGAACTTTCGCGTGGTGGACGAGCATGGGCGTCAGCTCGGCACCGGGCGCAACCTGGGCGCGCTCAAGGCCGAACTCGGCGCCCAGGCGCGCGGCGCCTTTCAGGCCCTGGCCGGTTTGAAGATGGCCCGGCTGGCCGAGGCGCCGCCGCCGGCGGCACAAAAGGCCGATTCCAAGTTCGCCGCAGGCATTGCCCCGGCGCCAGTCAAACCTGCCACGCCCAGCGTGGCCGCAGGACAGCGCTACACCGCCTGGACTTTGGGCGAGCTGCCCGAACTGCTGGAAATACAAAAGGGCGGCCAGACCCTGATCGGCTACCCGGCACTGATTGACGTCGGCGACGCAGTCGCCATCGAGGTGTTTGACGAGCCCGAGGTGGCCAACGCGAAGCACCGGGCCGGGCTGCGCCGCCTGTTTTCGCTGCAGATCAAGGACGCGCTCAAATACCTGGAAAAGAACATCCCTGACCTGCAGAAGATGGCCGTGACCTTCATGCAGGTGGGTAAGTCAGCCGACGGCAGCGGCGGCGGGACGATAGAGGAATTGCGCGAGCAGATCATCAGCGTGGCGCTGGACCGGGCTTTCCTGTTGGAGCCCTTGCCGACCGAGGAATTTGCCTTCAAGCGCCGCGTGGACGAAGGGCGGGGGCGGCTCACGCTCATCGCCACAGAGGTGGCGCGGCTGGCCGCGGCGATCCTGGGCGACTACGCAGTGGCGGCGCGCAAGATCAAGGATACGAAGAGCGCGCCTGAGGCCACGGCCGACGCCAGCCAGCAGTTGGCGCGGCTCATGCCGAAGCGCTTTCTGGCGGTCACGCCCTGGGCGCCGATGCAGCACTTCTCTCGCTACCTCAAGGCCATCACCCAGCGACTGGACAAATACCGCGCCGACCCGGCACGCGATGCCGCGCGGCTGGCCGAACTGCGGCCGGTGGAGCAGCGCTACTGGCGACTGGTGGTGGAGCGCAAGGGTGCTGTGGACGAACGTATGCAGGAGTTCCGCTGGCTGCTGGAAGAGCTGCGCGTGAGCTTCTTCGCGCAGGAGCTGCGCACGCCCCAGCCGGTGAGCGTGAAGCGCCTGGAAAAGGCCTGGGCGCAACTCACGAGCTGACGCTGGCACTCGCTGTACTTCACTGAACAGGACGATGCCAGAGGCAACGTCTCTTCACCCCGTCCCAGCTTGCGCCGGCAAGCAGTGAGCCGCGGGACTCAGCCCTGGTAACCGCGCGGTATCGCCCCCAGCAACTGCTGCGTGTAGGGGTGCTGCGGTCTGGCGTAAATATCTTCGGCGCTGCCGCGCT
The DNA here is from genome assembly GCA_903830985.1 of uncultured beta proteobacterium. Lineage (GTDB taxonomy): Bacteria > Pseudomonadota > Gammaproteobacteria > Burkholderiales > Burkholderiaceae_C > CAIKVZ01. Next base: position 15,059 of record CAIKVZ010000312.1, on the reverse strand, counting down.
CGACGATGGCGCCTTCGCTCATGACCAGGATTTCGTCGGCCATATAGCGCACCACGGCCAGGTCGTGGCTGATGAAGACATAGGTCAGGGCGAGTTCGTCCTGCAGATCCAGCAACAGGTTCAGCACCGTGGCCTGCACGCTCACGTCCAGCGCGCTGACGCTCTCGTCGCAGACGATGATCTCGGGCTTCATCGACAGGCAGCGCGCGATGGCGATGCGCTGGCGCTGACCGCCGGAAAACTCGTGCGGGTACTTGCCGAATGCCTCTGCACTCAGCCCCACCTTGTCCAGCAAGGCCAGCGCCATACGGGCCCGTTCGTCCTGGTTCGCGCCGATGCTGTGGATGGTCATGGGTTCGATCAGGATCTGGCCCACGGTGAAGCGCGGGTTCAGGCTGGCGTAGGGGTTCTGAAAAATGATCTGGATGCGGCTGCGATAGGGCCGCATCTGATTTGCGCTGAGTCGCATCAGGTCCTGGCCTTCAAACAGGATGCTGCCGGCGGTGGCTTCGGTCAGGCGCGTCAGCATCATGCCCACGGTTGTCTTGCCGGAGCCGGATTCGCCCACCACGCCCAGGGTGCGCCCCTTGTGCAGCGAGAAGCTGGCCTCTTTCACGGCCTCCACCACGCGGTGCTTGAACAGGCCTTCCTTGAGGCGGTACTCCTTGCGCAGCCCCTTCACCTCGATCAACGACATATCGCCCTGGGGACGCGCCACGCGCTGCTCGGTGATGGCCGGGCGCTTTTGCATGAAGTCCTCGATCACCGCCAGGCGCCTGGGTCGGTAGTCGAGCTTGGGCCGACAAGCGAGCAGGGCCTGGGTGTAAGCATCCTGGGGTGAGTTGAAGATGGCGCCGACTGGGCCGGCCTCGCGCACCGTGCCGGCGCGCATCACGACCACATGGTTGGAGATTTCTCCCACCAGTCCCAGGTCGTGGCTGATGAACAGCACGCTCATCTTCTGGCGCTGCTGCAAACCCGCCAGCAGTTCCATGATCTGGCGCTGCACCGTCACGTCAAGCGCGGTGGTGGGTTCATCCGCGATCAGCAGCTTGGGTTCGCAGGCAATCGCCATGGCGATCATGACGCGCTGCTGCTGCCCGCCCGAGAGCTCGTGCGGGTAGGCCTTCAGGCGCGAGCGCGCCTGCGGAATGCCGACTTCGGTCATGAGCTCCAGCGTGCGCTCCATGGCCTGCTTCTTCGTCATCGCCAGGTGGATCATCAACACTTCGGCGATCTGCTCGCCCACCGTGAACACCGGGTTCAGCGAGCTCATGGGCTCCTGAAATACCACCGAAATATCCTTGCCGCGCAAGCTGCGCATGGCCTCGATCGGCAGACGCAGCAGGTCTTGGCCCTTGTACAGCACGCGGCTTTCGGGCGCGAGAATCGCGTTCTCAGGCAGCAGGCGCACGATGCTCATGGCAGAGACGCTTTTGCCGCTGCCCGATTCGCCCACCAGTGCCACGGTGCTGTTGGCCGGGACGTCAAAGCTCACGCCCTGGACCGCCTGCACGTTGTGGTTCTTGCCCAGATGAAAGGCAACGCTCAGGTCTTTGACGCTGATCAGAGGTGTCATTGATGGGGCTTTCCTGAATAGATCGGCGCCGGGCCGCCCCAAGCCGATCTGGCCCCCTCGGGGGGCAGTGAATCACACGAAGTGGAGAACGTGGGGGCCATGTCAACGCAGTTTCGGATCGAGCGCATCACGCAGCGCGTCGGTCAGCAGGGCAAAGGCCGTGACAAAGGTCGCCATGAAGACGGTCGTTGTGGCCAGTTGCCACCACTTTCCCTGCACCAGTTCGGTCTGTGCCTCGGCCAGCATCGTGCCCCAGCTCACCATGTCGATGGGAACGCCCAGCCCCAGGTAGGAAAGTATCACCTCCGACTTGATGAAGCCCACCACGTGCAGGCTCAACTGCACCAGCACCACGTGGCTGATGTTGGGCAGGATGTGGGTGAACATGCGCGAGGCGTGTGATGCGCCTATGGCCTCTGCGGCTCGCACGTAGTCGCGCGAACGGTGCTTCATGTACTCGGCGCGCACCAGCCGGTAAATGCCGGTCCAACCCACCAGACCCAGGATGATGATGATGGTCCAGACGCCGCTGCCCAGCGTGCTCGCCAGGGGGCCGGACTTGAGCACCGCAGCCAGCGCAAACACCAGCAGGATGTAGGGGATGGCGGTAAAGACGTTGTAGACCCACTCCAGCAAGTCGCCGATGCGCCCGCCGAAATAGCCGCCGATGGCGCCCAGGATGGTGCCGATCAGCGTGGCAAACAGTGCCGCAGTGAGCCCCACCGTGATGGACACCTGCGCACCCTTGATGACCTTGCTGAACACATCTCTACCCTGCTGATCGGCGCCAAAGGGCAGCGTATCGGACTTCACCGTCACCGTGGTCTTGAACTGGGCGGCGCGCTCGTCCCACTCCTTGTAGCGGTTGGCCAGCGGGTCCACATCGCTGATGTCCACATTCGGTCCGGCAACGGTTTCCACGATGGCATTCTGGGTGCCGTCGGCAATCTTGCCCACGAGGGTCGGTGCGGCAAACGGAATGCCGACCTCTTTTTGCCAGTCCTTGGCGACCAGACCCAACTGGGCCAGCAACACCAGCACAACGAAGAACAGCGTCACGGACAGCGACACCATGCCCAGGCGATCGGACTTGAGACGTTTCCAGGCCTGGGCCCAGACGCCAGGCGAACGGGGCAGGGCGGCGATCAGGGGTGTAGCGGCAGTATTCATTTCAACGTCACCCGGGGGTCGACAAATTTGTAGAGCACGTCGGTGCTCAGGTTGATCACCATGGTGAGGGCGGCGAGGTAAACGGTGACGGCCTGGATCACGGGATAGTCGCTGCGGCTCACTGCCACGATAATCTCTCGCCCCAGTCCGGGAATGGAGAAAAACACCTCGATCAGAAAGGAGCCGATGAACACGCCCGGCAAGCCTGTGGCGACGTTGGTGAGGATCGGGATCATGGCGTTGCGCAGCACATGCTTGAACAGGATGGTGTTCTCGCTCACGCCCTTGGCGCGCGCCGTGCGCACGTAATCCTGGCCGATTTCATCGAGGAAAAAGCTGCGGTACAAACGCGTTTGCGGTGCCAGGCCCACCAGCACCGTCAGGAACACCGGCAAGGGGGCGTAGGTGAGCAAATTTTTCCAGACGCTGTTGCTCCAGCCCTGCACCGGGAACCAGCCCAGCACAAAGCCGAACAGGTACTGGCCGACGATGATGTAGACCAAAAAACTGATGGACATGGCCACGGTGCTGAGGATCATGATGGCGCGGTCGGTCAGGCTGCCGCGCACATAGGCCACCGCCAGCCCGGCGCCAGTGGCCAGCACCACGTCGAGCAGCAGAATCGGGACCATGATGGTCAGGGTGGCGGGCAGGCGGGCGGCGAAAATGTCGGAGATGGCCTCGTTCGTGGTCCAGCTCTTGCCCCAGTTGAAGGTGAAGACCTGCTGCACAAAGACCCAGAGTTGTTCCAGTACCGACTTGTCAAGACCCAACTGCGCACGCAAGGACGCCAGGCGCTCGGGTGAAGCCTTCATGCCGGCCATGATCTCGACCGGATCCCCGCCGAAGAACTTGAAGATGAAGAAGATGAGCAGGATGACGCCCAGCAGGGTGGGGATCATTTGGGCGATGCGTCGGAGAATGTACGAAAGCATGGGGCTCCTGAAACCTTGTGAGGCAGTTCGTCCTCAACAATGTGAAGGGATGGCGGGCCGGACCGATTATGCTTGCAAGCAGTTTGCGTTCACACGGGGTTTTATGATCACTGGAAATGGGTTGGTGAAAAGCTTCTTCGGATTGATGCTGGCGCTGCTCTGCATGGTGTCGCTGCAGGCGCAGGGCAACGCGCACAAGCCTGAGAAGGTTTTGCGTTATGCGTTTGAAATTGCCGAAACCGGGTTTGATCCGGCGCAGCTTTCAGACTACTACTCGCGTACCGCCACCGAGAACATGTTTGACGCGCTGTACCGCTACGACTACCTGGCGCGCCCCGCCAAGGTGGTGCCCAACGTGGCGCAGGGCATGCCGGTCATCAGCGATGATTTCAAGACCTTCACGGTCAAGGTCAAGCCCGGTATCTACTTTGCCGATGATCCGGCCTTTGGCGGCAAGAAGCGCGAACTCACGGCGCAGGACATTGTCTATACCTACAAACGCATTTTCGACCCCAAGACCAAGAGCCAATCCTATTCCGATCTGGAAGACGTCAAACTGCTGGGCATGGACGCCTTGCGCCGTGCTGCGGAGAAGCCCGCAGCCAGCTTCGACTACGACACCGAGGTGGAAGGCCTGCGCGCGCTGGACCGCTACACCGTCCAGTTCAAGATGCAGGAAAGCCAACCCCGATTCATTTACAAGTTGACGGATGCCAGCGTTTTTGGCGCCATGGCGCGCGAGGTGGTGGAAAAATACGGCGACAAAATCATGGAGCACCCGGTGGGCACCGGGCCTTTCAAGCTGGACCAGTGGACGCGCTCGTCCAAGATCACCTTCGTAAAAAACCCGAACTTCCGCGAAGAGTATTACGAAGCCGAGCCACCGGCCAACGACACCCTGTCGCAGGAAATCTACCGCCAGATGAAGGGCAAGCGCATCCCCATCGTGGACCGCGTTGAAATCTCCATCATCGACGAGGTGCAGCCGCGCTGGCTCTCCTTCCTGGGCAATGATCATGACTTTTTGATGTACTTGCCGGCCCAATTTGCCAACCAGGTGATCCCCAACAACAAGCTGGCCCCCCATCTGGTCAAGAAGGGCATACGCATCGAACGTTATTCCCCACCCGAATTGACCTTTTCCTACTTCAACATGGAAAACCCCACGGTGGGGGGCAACTCAGCGGAGAAGGTGGCACTGCGCCGTGCCATTGCGCTGGCCTACAACACCGAAGAGGAAATCCGCCTGCCCCGGCGCAACCAGGCCATCGCTGCCCAAGGCGCCATTCCGCCCAACACCTGGGGCTACGATCCCAGGTTCAAGTCCGAAATGAGCGACTACAACCCGGCCCGCGCCAAGGCGCTGCTGGACATGTTCAGTTATGTCGACAAGGACGGTGATGGCTGGCGAGACATGCCAGACGGCAAACCGCTGGTGCTGGAATATGCGACCTCACCCTCGGCGGTGGATCGCGAGCTCAACGAAGTGTGGAAAAAGAGCATGACGGCGGTGGGCATACAGATCGTTTTCAAAACTGCCAAATGGCCCGAGAACCTGAAGGCGGCCCGTGCCGGAAAGCTCATGATGTGGGGCTTGGGCAACTCGGCGTCCTCGCCAGACGGCGGCAGTTTCCTGGACTTCGGCTACGCGCCGCAAAAATTCGAAGCCAATCTGGCGGCTTTCCAGAACGACGATTACGACAAACTTTACCGCCAGCAAGTGGTCATGGCCGATGGCCCCGAGCGCGCGGCCATCCTGCAGAAAATGGTCAAGATTCTGGTGGCCTACATGCCCTACAAGTTCAACACCCACCGCATCCGCACCGATTTGATGCAGCCCTGGCTGATCGGCTACCGGCGCCATCCGACCTCCAGGAGCTTTTGGCGTTACGTCGATATCGACACCGAAAAACTGCCCAAATAGCGCGAGTGGCACTCGCTCAGAGCCGCGCCAAACGGTCGAGCGCGGTGTTCAGGGTCTCGTCCTTCTTGGCGAAGCAGAATCGGACGACACGCTGGTCAAAGCCATTGCCGTAAAAGGCAGACAGAGGAATCGCGGCCACGCCAATCTCGCGCGTCAACCACTGGCAGAAATCGACCTCGGACAGGGCGCGTTCAGGCACGGCCAATTCCGAGATGTCGACGCATTGAAAGTACGTGCCTTCACCTGGCAGCAACTTGAAACGGGTCTTGCCCAGGCCGGCGCGAAACAGATCGCGTTTGCGCTGGTAGAAGGCGCTCAGTCCCAGGTAGGGCGCTGCGTCTTCCATGTAGCTGGCCAGCGCGTACTGCATGGGCGTGTTCACGGTGAAAACATTGAACTGGTGCACCTTGCGGAACTCGGTGCTCAGGGACGCAGGTGCTGCCACAAAGCCCACCTTCCAGCCTGTCACATGGTAGGTCTTGCCGAAGCTGCAGACGATGAAGGCGCGCGCTGCCAGGCCGGCAAAGCGCGCTGCGCTCTGGTGCATCTGGCCGTCAAAGACCATGTGCTCGTAGACCTCGTCGCTGATCAGCAGAACCTCCGTCGGCGCCAGCAGGTCCTGCAGTTGCAGCATGTCCGCTTGCGACCAGACCGTGCCGCTGGGGTTGTGCGGCGAGTTGATGATGATGGCGCGGGTTTTGGGCGTAATAGCCGCTGCAATTTTGGCGAAGTCGGGGCGGAAAGTGCCGGGTGTAAGCGGCACGCGCAACGCTGTGCCGCCGGCCAGTTCGATGTTGGGCACATAGCTGTCGTAACACGGTTCCAGCACGATGACCTCGTCGCCCGGATGCACGACGGCCAGAATGATGGTGATGATGGCCTGCGTGGCGCCGGCCGTGACGGTGATTTCGCTGGCGGCGTTGTAAGCGCGGCCGTAAAGGGCCTGGATTTTTTCTTGAATAGCCTCGCGCAGCACCGGCACGCCGATCATGGGCGGGTACTGGTTTTGGCCGCGCTGCATGGCCAGTGTGACCGCGTCGACCAGCTTCGGGTCGCAATCGAAGTCGGGGAAACCCTGGCCCAGGTTCACGGCACCGGTCTCGGCAGCCAGCGCCGACATGACGGTGAAGATGGTTGTGCCCACGGCGGGCAGGCGAGATTGGAGAAGAGGTGTGTGCATGATTCTTAATCAGTTGGGGACAGAACTAAAACACCAGTTTCAGCGAAGGCTAACAAATGCCCGGAGGGCTTGTTATGCCGGAGCTAAAGATCTGTCCCCAAGCTTCATCAGTTGAGGACAGAACACGCTTCGCTTTGGTCTGTCCCGCAAGGTTTCACAATTCAAATTCGTCGGCGTGGCCGCTCATGGCCTTGGCGACCAGATTGCGATCCAGTCGGTCACTGAGGAACTCGGCGAATTTCAGCACAAAATGGCGCAGGTAGGCGCCGCGCTTGAAGGCGACGCGCGCCACATTGATGCCAAACAGCTGACCGGCGGGACGCACGACCAGGTCGGAGTTGGTGTCGTCGCGCACGGCCATTTCGGCCACGATACCCACTCCCAGCCCCAGCCGCACGTAGGTCTTGATCACGTCCGAGTCGATGGCCTCCATGGCGATGCGGGGTGTCAATGAGCGGTGTGCGAAAGCCAGATCGATCTTGGTGCGTCCGGTGAAGGACGGGTGGTAGGTGATCAATGGCTCGGCGGCAATGTCTTCCAGCGTCAGGTGTTCCTTTCTGGCCAGCGGGTGCGCCAGGGGAAACACCAGCACATGCTGCCACTCGTAGCAGGGCAGGGTGACAAGTTCGGAATAATTGGTGAGTGCCTCGGTCGCCATGCCAATCTCAGCGACCTCGTCGATCAGCATCCTGGCCACCTGATCGGGTGTCCCCTGGTGCAGGCAGATGTTCACCTTGGGGTAGGCCTCGCGCAACTTGGCGACAGGCCCGGGCAACACATAGCGTGCCTGGGTGTGGGTCGTGGCCACCGAGAGGGTGCCGCTGTCCTGTGCGCTGAATTGCTCGCCGATGCGTTTGAGATTGCCAACCTCGCGCATGATGATCTCTATGCTCTTGAGCACGTGCTGGCCTGGTTCAGTCACGCGCTTGAGCCTTTTCCCGTGGCGCGCGAAGATCTCGATGCCCAGTTCTTCCTCCAACTCGATGATGGCTTTGGAGACTCCCGGTTGCGAGGTGTGGAGGGCTTTGGCGGCCTCGGTCAGGTTCAGGTTGCGGCGGACTGCTTCTTGCAGGAAACGGAATTGGTGCAGATTCATGCACAAATTTTACTGAAACCCTATCTCAACATTCCCTATGGGTCTAAGAAATTCACTAATAGTCCAGGCCAGCGCGCAGTCAGGACAAAGCGATGTTCGCCAAAAGATCAACCAGACGCACGTCCTCGCCCACAGCGCTCTGCAAGGTGAAGGCGACGGTGGGGTGTTCGAGCCGCAAGGCATCGAGCAAGGAAGGCAAGTCTTCCCGGGCATGACGACCCACACCCAGAAACATCGGCACGACCGTGACGTGCTGCACGCCATCGGCGACCAGGCTGGCGGTGGCGAGAGTCAGGTCGGGTTGGGTCAATTCCAGGTAGGCACAGCGCACCCGTGCGCTTGGATCCCGCTCCCTGATGCGCTGCTCGACCGCCTGCATGGGGCGGTGCCACAGAGGGTCGCGCGAGCCGTGACCAAACAGCACGATGCCGCGTGGAGGGAGGTGCATGGGGCTCTACCTGCGTAATACCAGCCAGCCGAAGGCGGCCAGGGAGAAAACGGAATAAAGCATTCCGGGGGCCGCTGCCGTGAACCACGGCAGCCAATTCTGCAGCGTGCCCATGTAGCTGAACACATTGTTCAGCAAGAAGAAACTGATGCCGATCATGACCCCACCGAAGACATAGGTGGCAATGCCGCCGGCGCGAAAATGCAAGTAGGCAAAGGGCAGGGCCAACACCACCATGACCAGGCAACTCAAGGGGTAGAACACTTTCTTCCAAAACTCAATCTCGTAGCGTTGGGCGGTCTGGCCATTGGCGTCCAGGTGCTGGATGTACTGGAACAGGTCAATCGTTTTCATGCGATCCGGTTTGAGCAAGGCGACCGACACCATCTCCGCGCTGATGCTTGTGGGCCAGCGCAACGTCGGCAGATGCAGGCGCTCGAGACGGCTTTGTTCCGCGCTGCGCAGGCTGAATTCGTTGCGTTGCACGGACTCGAGTTGCCATGCATCTCCCGGTCCAAAGCGGCCCTTGTCACTCTGCGTCAACGACACCAGCAAGCCCTTGTTGTTAAATTCGAAAATTTTGATGCCCCGCATTTCACCGTCAGCGCCCAGCGCATTCACGTTGACGGCGTAGGCATGGTAGGTCTGCCGCTCCTTGAGCCAGGCACCGGTCTGCCCCACCGTGATGTTGCCCAGATAGCGCGACTTGAGCAGTTGCGCCGTGCGGTCGGTCAGCGGCGCCAGATAGTCGCCAGTGGCAAACGTCAACACTACAAATGCGGCGCCCAGCAGGAGCAGTGTTCCCAGTGCCCTCCAGGGCCCCAGGCCGCTGGTGCGCAGGATGGTGTACTCGGAGCTTTGCGCCAGCCTGGCCATGACAAAGATGGTGCCGATCAGCACGGTGATGGGCAGCAATTCGTACAGGTGGCTGGGAATCATCAGCGTCACGTAGAGCAGGGCGTGCGACAGTTGATAACCCGCAGCACCCTTTTGCCCGACCCAACGAAGTTCGTCTACAAAGTCAAAAAAGAAAAACAGCGCAAGGAAACCAAGGGTGACGAAACCCACCGCCGCCAGCACTTCGCCGTAGATCAGGCGTCGTAAGGTCCTCATGGCTTGATCTCCGCGGGGGATGTCGGGGGCTTGCTGCGCAAGTCGCGCCAACTCCACTGGTTGTGGCGCTTGGTCAGCCCCAGCAAGGCCAAGCCCAGGACACCGCCGTGCAGCGCGAACATGAAGCCCGCGAATGGGGCTTGTCCCGTTTCAATCCAGCTTTGCCCCAGATTGATGAGGTTGTAATAAACGACAAAGGAAAACAGCGCAAACAACAGGTTGCCGCTTCGACCAGCCCGTGGATTCACGCTGGACACAGCCAGCGCGATGACGACAAAATTCAGCGCCGCAAACGCCAATCCGAGGCGCCAGGCCAACTCGCCCTGGTTCGGGTGATTGGGCGCACGCACCAGCACCAGTGTGTCGATGGCAGCACGGGGCGGCACGATGACGGCCTGATCCAGGGTGTCGTGGCCAATGCGTGTGCTGTATTCTTCGAATTCACTGACTTTCAGATCGGTGCGGCCAATCGCGGTCTCGATGCGCTGGCCGTGGCTAAGTACCAAGAAACGGTCTTCGCCCACGGTCTGAATGCGGCCGTCCCGAGCCGATGTGACGGTTTCCTTGCCGTGCTCGGTGGCGGAAATGAAGATGTTTTTCCCGGTGCCGCTGTCGCGTGAGTCCTTGTCAATGAAGAAGACCCGGTCGCCACTGGCTGATTCCTGGAACAGACCAGGTGACACCCGTTCAATGTCGCTACGCCGCTCGAACCGTCCTTTCATGTCTTGGATCTGGCGGTTCGACCAGGGCCACACGGCCAGTGCCAGCACCGCAATCACCAGCAAAATGGGCCAGGAAAAGCGGAACAATGGACGCAGAAACCCCGTCAAACCGAGCCCGCTGGAAAACCAGATCACCATTTCGGAGTCGCTGTACATGCGCGACAAGGTGGCAACGATGGCGACATACAGGCTCAAGGTCAGGATCGTGGGCAAGTGACCCAGCACGCTGTAGCCCATCACCATCATGACCTCGGACGGATTCACGCTGCCGCGCGAGGCCTGACCGAGCGAACGGATCAACATCATGGTCATGACGACCGTCACCAGCACCACCAGGGTTGCACCAAAGCTGCGGGCGAGTTCCTTGCTAATGGAAGAATGGAATAACATTGGCTGGGAATTATCGGGGCGGACGGCGCGCAATCGTTGCGACGACTCTGTACCCTCAACTGTTTTGCAAAAGGCGAATTATGGACTTCGAACTTAAAACCCTGGCGTTGGGCACTGCCGCAGACGAAAAATGCGACGCCATGGTGGTGCTGGTCACCGAGGGCCTGCATACTGGCAAAGATGCTCTTTCGAGCCTGATTTCACAGGCACTGGCGGCCGGCGATCTCGAGTCCAAGCCGGGCAAGATCCTGTCCGCCTACGGCGCGCAGGGACTTGCCTGCCAGCGGGTTGTTCTGGCCGGCGCGGGGGACGGCTCGACAAAAAGTGTCCGCCAGGCCGTCGCCGCCGCGGTGGCGGTGGTCAAGACCGGACCTGCCAAAAGTCTGCTGATCGTTTTCTCTGCTGCACCGCGCGTTGGCGCAGTGCGCGCCGCTGTGCTGGCCGCAGCCGACGCGAGCTATGCCTACACCACCACCAAGTCAAAGCCCGAGCCGCGAAAACTGAAACGCGTGACGATAGGCTGCGCCAACAGTTCATCGGCGAAGACCGATTTCGAGCGTGCCCAGGCCCTGGTTTTGGGCGTGGAAATGGCCAAAGAGTGGGCCAACCGACCGGCCAATCACGCCACACCCAGCATGCTGGCGCATGCGGCCAAGTCGCTGGCAAAGCAGCCCAAAATCAAGTGCGAGGTGCTGGGGCCGTCGCAGGTGGAAAAGCTGGGGATGGGATCTTTCATGGCGGTGTCTCGGGGGTCTGACGAGCCACTGCGATTTATCGTCCTGCGCTACGACGGTGCGGCCAAGTCCGAGCCGCCGGTGGTGCTGGTGGGCAAGGGAATCACCTTCGACACCGGCGGCATCTCGCTCAAGCCGGCGCCAGAGATGGATGAGATGAAGTTCGACATGAGCGGCGCAGCCAGTGTGCTGGGGGTGTTCCGCGCGCTCGCCGAACTCCAACCGGCGCTCAATGTCGTTGGCTTGATCCCGGCCTGCGAGAACATGCCCGACGGGCGCGCCATCAAGCCCGGCGACGTGGTCACTTCCATGAGCGGTCAGACCATCGAGATCCTCAACACCGATGCCGAGGGTCGCCTTGTACTGTGCGACGCGCTGACCTATGCCGAGCGTTTCAAGCCGCGTGCGGTGATTGACATTGCGACCCTCACGGGCGCCTGCATGATTGCTTTGGGCGGTGTGCGCAGCGGCATGTTTTCCTCCGACGAAGCCTTGGCCAACGCGCTGCTCGCTGCGGGCGAGTCGGCGCTGGACCCCTGCTGGCGCCTGCCTTTGGATGACGAGTACGCGGAGGGTTTGAAGACCCATTTTGCCGACGTGGCCAACGTGTCAGGACGCGCCGGTGGCGCCATCACGGCCGCCAAGTTTTTGCAGCGCTTTGCCACGCGCTTCCCATGGGCGCATCTGGATATTGCCGGAACGGCATGGAAGGGCGCGGCCGCCAAAGGCGCCACTGGGCGCCCGGTGGGTTTGCTGGTCGACTATCTGCTGAACGAGGCATCGCGCCCGGTGGCACCACAGGGCAAGTCGACTGGCAAACGAGCAGCCACGTGACGGAAATAGCGTTTCACTTCAATGCGCCGGACAAGGTCGCCTATGCCTGCAGGTTGCTGCGCAAGGCTGTGGCCAGTGGCTCCAAGGTGGTGGTGACGGCTCCCCTGGATACGCTCACGCGCCTGGATGCCGCACTCTGGAGCTTTGCGGCCACCGAATTTGTCGCGCATTGCCTGGCGCCTGGGGACGCCGCACTGCTGGCGTTGTCGCCGGTGGTCCTGAGTGTCGACGCGACGCAGACACCGCACCATCAGGTGCTGCTGAATCTGGGCGAATCCATTCCCGCTGGCTTTGAGCGCTATGAGCGCCTGATCGAGGTCGTCAACCTGGACGATGAGGATCGCAATAGCGCGCGGGCGCGCTGGAAGCAATACGTGCACCGTGGCTACGCCTTGCAACGCCACGACCTGAAACTGAAGGCACAGACCTGATGGCCACCAACGACAGCCCAAGGCGTTTTGTCCCGACGCTGACGCAAGTAGTGACGACGACAAAGTCTGAGGCAACGTCAGTGCCGGAACTCTCCCCTGAAATGCAGGAAGAATTGGTCATGCGCGTGATGCAACGTTTGGACGTGGCGCTGGAGCAGCAGTTGCCCGTGGCGATTTCGCAACTTGTTGTGGAGCATATGCAACTGTTGGGGCCGCGCCTGTGGGAGGAAGTAAGCCGGGTGGTTAATCAAGCGGTGGCACAGGCCGTGGGGCAAGAACTGCAAAGCCGTAAAGACAAGCAGTAACTGGCACAAGCATTGCTTGCTGCTTCAGGTTGCCAGTCTTCTACGCGTGTTCCCTGATGCCTTTGCACCGGATTTGGGGTATGTTCGAAGACGTGGAGAAAATAATTCACATCAGTGTGTTACCTCAACTTTTATTAACTGTGGAGTATTTATGCAATTGAAATTATCCGTCGCTGTTGCACTCGCCGCCGTCGCCAGTATGGCTGCCGCCCAAGAAGTCCAAGTGGTCAAGATTGGTCACGTCGCGCCCATGTCCGGTGCACAGGCTCACTACGGCAAGGACAATGCCAACGGCGCAGCCATGGCCGTGGAAGACCTGAACACTCAGAACATCGTGATCGGTGGCAAGAAGATCAAATTCGAGCTTCAGGCCGAAGATGACGCAGCCGATCCAAAACAAGGTACCGCGGCCGCACAAAAACTGTGCGACAGCAAGGTTGCTGGCGTCGTCGGACACCTGAATTCGGGCACCACGATTCCCGCTTCCAAGGTTTACAACGATTGCGGCATCCCCCACATCACGGGCGCTGCGACAAATCCCAACCTGACCAAGCCGGGTTACAAGACCACCTACCGCATCATTGCCAATGACAATGCACTGGGTGCCGGGCTTGCGTTTTACGCGACGGATGCGCTCAAGCTGAAAAAAGTTGCCATGATCGACGACCGGACAGCTTATGGTCAAGGCGTGGCTGAAGTGTTCAAAAGGACTGCGTTGGCCAAGGGCATGACCGTGGTCGATGAGCAGTTCACCACCGACAAAGCGACCGACTTCATGGCCATCCTGACGGCTATCAAGGCCAAGGGACCTGACGCCATTTTCTTCGGCGGTATGGACCCCCAAGCCGGCCCGATGTTGCGTCAGTTGGAGCAACTCGGCATGAGCAAGGTCAAGTACTTTGGCGGCGATGGCATTTGCACTTCGGAAGTTGCAAAACTGGCAGCCGGCGCCAAGACGCTGGAAAACGTGGTTTGCGCCGAAGGCGGTGCGTCACTGCAAAAAATGCCTGGTGGCGAAGCCTGGAAGAAGCGCTATGACGCCAAATTCCCGGGTCAGTTCCAAGTCTATAGCCCTTACACCTATGACGCGACTTTCGTCCTGGTGGATGCCATGAAGCGTGCCAACTCGACCGACCCCAAGGTCTACACCGCAAAGTTGCTTGAAACCAACTTCAAGGGCGTGACCGGTACCATCGCCTTCGAACCCAATGGCGAGTTGAAGAACCCGTCCATGACGCTGTCGGTCTACAAGGACGGCAAAAAGACTCCGTTGAACTGATTCCGTACCCGGTGCGTGCCCTCAGCCGGGGCGCACCAACAAAAAAGCCACCTTTTGGGTGGCTTTTTTTGATTCAGCAAAGGCAGCGCCGCAAGAGGCGGCGCGTCAGAGGATTACTTGACCGACTTGCCCAAGGTGGCGCCCAGTTTGTCAAAGTAAGACACCGTCTTTTGAGTTGGCACCAAAAGCTTGATGCGCAGGTTGCCCGGACTCGACTTGTCTTCAATCAGGCCCAACACTTTCAGGCGGGAGATGCGCCTATGCAGTGTCGAAGGCGATCCCAGCGTATCCAGCGTCATGGCTTCGCGCACGGCCAAGGGCTTACCGGCGTGCCAATGCATGGAAAGCGCATTCAGCAACGCTTCCTCGTTGGCATCGATGTCAGGCGATGATGCGAGCGATTCGACGGCCTGGGTCAGCTTCAAAAAACGCAGGTAGGACTCTGCGAGAGAAGATTTTTTGGGTTGCACTGTCTTGGCCGCCTCCACGTGAAGGGTTGCGACTGCAGATCTGCGCTCGAGGGATGACTTCTTGGGCTGCGGGGTCATGGCGGCTCCTAGTGTTGTTGAAAAGCGAAGTATACCCAATTGGGGAAACGCGGAGTTGCTTGATTTTGAAATATTTTTCAAAATTCCCGGAAATCTGAAAATCAATCATCAGACGATAACCCGAGTCGATTTCATCAGTTTTCTGCGGGCTCGAGGTTGATGGCGAAACATCCTGGGGCGCAAAGTCGCGAGCGGGCCTCACGCCGCATTGCCTATTGGCTCGGCGGCGTTGACATCTATCAAGGCGCCATTCCGGAATTCACAGAAAGTGGGAACGGCCTGGTTTGGTTGGCGACAATTACCTTGGCCGGTCGACGACAACTATCTTGGCCGGTTGGAAGCACCGCCGGGCAGCCCCGGGAGGTGGGGCT
>CAIKVZ010000311.1 GCA_903830985.1 uncultured beta proteobacterium | reverse complement strand
GCCATCGATGACGATGGCGCGGCCACGCTCATCTTGAGTGGTGAGCAGGATACGCAGCGCAATTTTCGGCAAAAGTACCTTGAGGTTTTTAAGGACACAGGGCTGTGAGGTTTGAGGCCCCACTCGCCCATCTTGCCCCCAACTTGCACCCGACAGCACCCAACAGGAGCAGCCATGACCCATTCAGATTCGAACCCGCCGCCGGGATACCAGCGGCACCAACTCCACAAAGACGCCTATCGCAAAGGAGTCGAGCTTTTCGTGCCGACGCGCGTCAAGGATGAACTCCTTGAAGAGGATAATCGCGATCTACTGGCGTTGGCCAAGGAACAAGCAGCAGAACTCGAGGCCGCCGTCAAAGAGGCACAAAGTCGCATGCCAGACATCCCCCCAGGCACGCGCACGCCATCTGCGCCTGCGGCCATGGCCATGACCCGGGACGAGTCCGACAAGGACTTGGTTGCATGGCACCTGATTGACGCCACCGACAAGACGATGCACTCGCGCAGGAACTACCCGGTCTTCAAGTCAGACCAAGCCCTGGCGCTCATTAAAAACTTCGGCAGCGGGGACGCGGAGGTCAAGGAGCGCTTGAAGAAAATTTACAACGAATTGCTGCTGCGTGGCACGGCGCTGCGGGAAATCGCCACCCTGAAGTCTCTGAAGCCGCTGGAAGTCCTGGCCGCCAAACAGCCTCACATGAAGGAGGTGGTGCAATTTGTGATGGCGCAAATCAACCTGGCGCAACACAGCCGCAAGCCTGTGCGTTTGCAACCGATGCTGCTGTTGGGTGAGGCGGGGGTGGGTAAAACCCACTTTGTCCAGTCCCTGGCACAAGCCCTGTCGACCACGATTCATATTCAGCAGATGGACGCCGACTTGACCCCGTCCTTCCTGATGGGCTCCGACCGGACCTGGGGCAACAGTCAGCACGGCATGCTGTTTTCCAAGGTCGTGCTGGGGCAACACGCCAACCCTGTCATTGTGCTGGACGAACTGGACAAGAGCCAGCGCTCGTTCAGCCACGGCTCGCCCCTGTCGAGTCTGTATTCCGTGTTGGAGCCCCTCAGTGCCAAGGCCGTGAGGGACATCTCGCTCTTGTTCGAGTTCGACGCCAGCCAGGTCACGTGGGTTGCTACGGCCAACCACGCCGAGCTTCTGGATCAACCCTTGCGCACGAGATTTCGGGAGTTTCACATCGTGCCGCCTACGGCGTCGGAGTGCCTGGTGCTGGCCGAAGAAGTGATGCGCGCGGCCATTGAGTCCGTAGGCGTGAAGGGTTTCAAACCCGATGTTTCGATGCGTCGGTATCTGGCGCATCTGCCCGCCCGGCAAATCTGGCAACTCACCCGCGAAGCCATGGCCAATGCGGTAACTGACAAACGCAATGCCTTGTGCGAGGCTGACTTTCCTCACTGGTTGTTCGACGATGCGGCAGAGCCCGGCAAGGCACCGACTTACCTCCACTGAAAGGAAATAATCATGAATACCCCAGCCGACCTGAAGAGACGGTTTGCTTATCAGTTCGAGTGACACAACATCGGACTGTCCCTCCCCAAGGGCTGGTTCTCAGCTTTTGTCAAATTTTGCAAGAGCGTCGATCACGTGCTTGGCGCCAACAAGCGCGGCGGAACCTGATCCGCAACCTGCCGGCGGGAGAACGGGTGGTGCGGTTGTGGATGGGCGTGATGGCGGAACTGCCTTGAGCTTTCCAGGTCTCACGGCACGGCCGCGCCTATCTCACCCATAACCACTCGAGCGTCCAGCCGGGCGAGCATGGCGTCAAAGTTGAAGAAGTCCTGCGGTACCCGTTCGCCCCGGCCGTCCATTTGCCAGACCACTTCCATGGGCTCGTTGCGGTTTGGTGCGAAGGCCAGTCGCACCGTACATTCCCCCGCACCTGTGCGCACCGAGTGAATGGCGGCGTCGCGCGCGGCGTGCGCTGCCAGGCGGTCGATGTGCGCCGGGTGTTTTCCCGACAGGGCTCCGCCGCCGATCGGCACCCGTGGGCCGTAGTAGTCCATCACCAACTTGCGCCCGGTCTGGCCGTTGTCGCTGTCGCTGCCGGCCTGGTAGTGCGGGCCGTTGGGGTTCATCGTCACTTCGACTTGCGGCCAGGGATTGAGCCAGCGCGGGTCGGCCGCGCGCAGTGCCTCGTAAGCATGGCCCAGCGTCTGCTGCACCGCTGCGGTCAGGTCCATGAGGCCGGTCGTTTGCGGATGCTGCAGCGTGACCAGCACGCGCTCCAGATGCCATTCCCTTCCTTCTTCGCGCAGGATGAGCAGCAGCTTTCCGTCAGGCCCGCAGCCCTTGAGCGCGCCATTTCTGCAGGAGCTCCACAACGCAGCGCCCAGTGTATGCACGAGGAACTGCTCGGGCGGCAGGTAGCGGGTCAGCTCGTCGCAGCCCGCGTAGCCGATGACGATGGCCTGGTCGTCGCAGATGCCTCGGCCTTCGGTCGGGTCGTCGATGTTCTGGCACAGGGTGTTGGTGATGTTGTAGCGCCGCGCATCGATCCAGTTGCTCCCGTCCAGGCCAATGGACAGGCCGGCCTCGAGCACGATGTCGGACAGGGAACGGGGCAGGGCGGTGCGCGTGACGATGTTCCCGGACAGCCACAACTGGTCGGCCCAGACGCCCACCTCCACCTGGGCAAAGGCGCAGGGGTCTGCCTGTAGCGCCTCAAGCACGATGGCGTCAGCGATGCGGTCGCAAAACTTGTCGGGATGGCCCGGCAACACGGCTTCAGCAAAATGGATCATGTGGGCACCTTGTCGAGTTGGGTATAGGGAAGGCCGGCCTTGGCCAGCAGCGTGGCGCAGCCTCCACGGGTGAGCAGCACATGCAGGCGGCAACCAGCGGCTTTCTTCAGCAAGAGCGGATCCAGGTTTTCTATGTAGCCATCGGTGATCACGATGGCCGCGTCGGGCTTTGTTCTGGCCACATGCGCCAGCACGCAGGCCATGGACGTGCCGCCGGTGGTGGAGGTGCGCAGCTTGCCGTCTTCGATGACCGCAGGAACTACCTTGTCGCTAAACGCCCAGAAGGGACGGCGCACATGGCGCCCCAGACGGCTCAGCAGCCGGATGATGCTGGGCATCTCGCGGTTCATGGAGCCACTCACATCCAGGTAGACCTGTGCCGTGCCGTCCTGTTGCAGGCGTTGTCCCTCCCACGAGGCCTCGGGCAGGAAGGGCGACCACTGCGCGCGCAGGAAGGCGCGCCGGTCCGCGGGCGACAGCACCGGGATGCGGTAGCTCCACGCCTCCTCGCGCAGCGAGCGCGAGTGGCGGTCCGGCGTGATGTGTTTTCT
>CAIKVZ010000310.1 GCA_903830985.1 uncultured beta proteobacterium | reverse complement strand
TGCTCAACAAGCAAGCCCGCGCAGTGAACTTTGTCTTCAACTATTGCAACGACCGGCAAAAAGATGCGCTTCGCTTTGGACGCAAGTGGCTCAGTGGCTTTGACCTCAACAAGCTCACCACGGGCTCGAGCAAAGAGCTGGGAATTCACTCCGGCACGATCAATGCGGTGTGCGAACAGTACGCAAAATCCAGATCGCAGAAGAAGCGCCCGTATCTTCGCTACAGAGGAAAAAAGAACTTGGGCTGGGTTCCTTTGAAGGGCCGCGAGCTCAAGCCAATCCTTGCCCTTTAGGGCGGGGAGGATGTCAAGTTGCACCACTCTGCCTGCACCGAACAGATGACATTGACCTTGCCCTGTGCGCTGGCACCCAGTGACAAGGCTGCGAGCAAGGCCGCCATGAGCTGTTTTCGCATGAGCAACTCCATAGTAATTTGATTACCCTGGAGCTTAACCGCAGTGCCGGGTAAGAGCCTTCAGTGAAAACGCTCAAAACTTCGAAATAGGCGACCAAAATACAAGCCGACTTCGGAGCAGACAGCCAATAGCCATGAAACTAAGTTACAGTATCCTTTTCCTTTGATGTAACCCGCATGAGCTTTGATCTTGTTTTGTTTGGCGGCACCGGCGATCTGGCCTGGCGCAAATTGATGCCAGCGCTGTTTCAGGCGTTTCGCCACGGCACCCTGCCCGAGGGTGGACGCATCATCGGCGTGGGCCGCGATCAGCTGAGCAACGAACAGTACCGCGAGCGCATCCACGAGCGCTTCAACAGCGTCGAGTTGGCGAAACGCCCGTCCGAAGAGGAGTTCACGCGCTTCGCCCAGTTGCTGGAATTCGTCTGCATGGACCTGTCCAAGCCCGACGATTACGCGACGCTGGCGGCGACGCTGCAGGCACGCAACGCCGACACCGTGGTGATGTACGTGGCGACAGCGCCTTCGCTGTTCACCGTGGTGTGCGAGCAGCTCGGCGCCAGCGGTCTGAACACGGCCAAGACGCGCATCGTTTTGGAAAAACCCCTGGGTCATGACCTGGCTTCCAACCGCGCCATCAACAAGGCGGTGTGCAAGGTCTTCGGCGAAAAGCAGGTGTTTCGCATCGACCATTACCTGGGCAAGCCGGCCGTGCAAAACCTGTTTGCGCTGCGCTTTGGCAACGCCCTGTTCGAGCCGCTTTGGCGGCGCGAACACATTGCCAACATCCAGATCACCATCGCTGAAGAACTGGGCGTGGAAGCGCGTGGCGCCTTTTACGAGACCACCGGGGCGCTGCGCGACATGGTGCAAAACCACGCCCTGCAGTTGCTGTGCGCGATCGGCATGGAGCCGCCCATCAACGCCCACGCCGACGCCATCCGCGACGAGAAGCTCAAGGTGCTGCGTTCGCTCAAGCCCTGGACGGCGGAAACATTGAGCACGGACGTGATCCGCGGCCAGTACGCAGCGGGCTCCATTGCGGGCACTGCCGTGCCGGGTTACCGGGAAGAGACGGGCGTGAATCCGGACAGCCACACCGAGACTTTTGTGGCACTACGCACCGAAATCTCCAACTGGCGCTGGGCCGGCGTGCCGTTCTACATCCGCACCGGCAAGCGTCTGGCCGGACGCGACGCGCGCATCGTGGTGAACTTTCGCCCCACGCCGCACGCCATTTTCAATTCGCAGATCGGCGCCTCCAACAGCCTGGTGATCAACCTGCAACCGCGCGACGGACTCGAGTTGCACCTGCTGGCACAAGGTGCTGGCAACCGCCGCCAGCAACAGCAGGCGCTGAGCCCGGTGCAACTCGACCTGGACTTCGACAAGCGCTTTGGCAGTGGCCGCGTGGGCGCCTACGAACGGCTGCTGCTGGACGTGATCGACGGGCGACTGAACCTGTTTGTGCGCAGCGACGAGCAGGAAGAAGCCTGGCGCTGGGTGGAACCGATTCTCGAATCATGGAAGAACGACAATCAGGGACCTCGCCCCTATGCCGCCGGCACCTGGGGACCGAGCGCCTCGAGCGCCATGATTGCGCGCGACGGCTATTGCTGGAGCGAGGAGAGTTGATGCAGTTTTTCGTCATTGCGAGCGCAGCGCGGCAATCCATGCAGTTGACGCAACACGATGGATTGCCACGTCGCGATGCTCCTCGCAATGACGGCATCGGCGCCATGGATTGCCACGCCGCTGACGCGGCTCGCAATGACGAGGTGGCGATAGCCGGAGAGACCAAGCATGCTTGAACGCATCAAGGCCTCACTGTCCTCGCTGGCGCCGGCGGAGCAGCGCGTCGGCGCGCTGGTGCTGTCTGACCCGCGGGCTTTTGCCAAGCTGCCGGTGAGCATATTGTCCGAGCGTGCCCATGTGAGCAAGCCGACGGTGGTGCGCTTTTGCCGCAGCATGGGCTACGACGGCCTGTCCGATTTCAAGCTCAAGCTCGCCGGCAGTGTGAGCGAAGGCGTGCCCTTCATCCACCGCAGCGTGGACGTGGACGACAAGGTCAGCGACGTGATGGTGAAGGTGATCGACAACACCGTTGCGGCCTTCCTCAAGTACCGCAACGATGCCCGGCCTCTGGCCATGGAGAAGGCCGTGGAGACGCTGGCTGCCACCTACCAGACGGGACGCCGCATCGAGTTTTGGGGCGCCGGCAATTCAGGCATCGTGGCGCAGGATGCGCAACACAAGTTCTTCCGCCTGGGTGTCAACGCCATCGCCTACAGCGACGGCCACATGCACGTCATGAGCGCATCGATGCTCGGCCCGGGCGACTGCGTGGTAATCATCTCCAACTCGGGGCGCACGCGCGACCTGATGGACGCCTGCGACATCGCCCGCAAGAACGGCGCCACCACCATCGTGCTCACGGGCAGCGCCTCGCCGCTGGCCGCCGCCGGCCACATCCACCTCGCGGCCGACCATCCCGAAGGCTTCGACCGCTACAGCCCCATGGTGTCGCGCCTGCTGCACCTGCTGGTGATCGACATCCTGGCCACGGCGGTGGCGCTGCGCATTGGCAGCGGCGTTTTGCAGCCACGCCTGGAAGCCATCAAAAACAACCTGCGCAGCAAGCGATATGCGTAGACCTTGCGGGACTGCGGTCCCCAACTGATATGCGAATTCTGGGCATTGACCCCGGCCTGCGCACCACCGGTTTTGGCGTGCTCGACGTGCAGGGTTCGGCGCTCACTTACGTGGCCAGCGGCACCATCAGCACCCTGCACTTGGCCACCGGCGAACTGCCGGCGCGGCTCGGTGTGCTGTTTGACGGCATACGCGAAGTGGTGGCACGTTACCAGCCCGACAGCGCCGCCGTGGAAATCATTGTTGTCAACGTGAACCCGCAGTCCACCCTGTTGCTGGGACAGGCGCGCGGGGCCTGCATCACAGCGCTGGTGTCACAACAGCTGGGGGTGGCCGAGTACACCGCGCTGCAAATGAAAAAAGCCGTGGTGGGCCACGGCCGGGCGGCGAAATCTCAGGTGCAGGAAATGGTGATGCGCCTGCTCAGATTGCCGGGATTGCCCGGCACCGATGCGGCTGATGCCTTGGGCCTGGCCATCACCCACGCCCATGTAGGTCAGGCCATGGGCCGGCTGGCCCAAGCCACGGGCCTTCAGCGCAGTACCAGCGGCATGTACAAGGACGGGCGCAGCCGCTGAAGGCACTGCGCGTGCGGCGACGCCTACAGGTGGAACAGAGGGGTCAGCACCCCACTCACCACCGTCTGTGCGGTGTAGAGCACCACGACAGCAGGTACCGCAGCCACCGATGCCTTGATGAGAAACCAGAAGATGGTGCTGAACTTCATGTCCAGGTCAGACACATTCACCGACAAAGATTTGTCTGAATCAACCGGCAAGGCGCCGCAATGCGGGCAGCTGGCCGCCGTATCGCTTACCTTGGCTTTGCATTCGTAGCAGTCTATTAGCACGATAAGTCCTTTCGTTTCGGGTTAAGCACTGCAGTCAAGAGGGTATGACGGCATGCATCGCTCGCCGCCCTTCCCCTCCCAACCACAGACTCACTTCTTGGCTGGCTCGGACGCTGCCTTGGCTGGCTCTGCGGCTGGTTTGGCTGCTTCCACTGCGGCCTTGGCGGGCTGGGCAGCTTCCTTGGCAGCGGCGTTGAGTTCCTGCGGACCAGGACCATCGGGCTCGGCGTGGGAAATCGCGAAGTGGCAGTCGATGCAGGTCAGTCCTTCAACGCGACCCTTTTCATGGCGTTTTTGTGCCTTCTCGGACTGCTTTTCCGGATCCATCTTGGCCGTCGTATGGCAGTGCCGGCATTCGCGCGAGTCGTTCGCCTTCATGTAGACCCAGACCCGTTTCGCCAGTTCGTAGCGCTTGGCCTGAAACTTCTCTTTCGTGTCAATCGAGTGCGTGATGTAGTGACCCCAAAGGTCGGAAAAAATGCCCAGTTTCGCCAGGTAGTTCGGAATGTATTCGTGCGGCACGTGGCAGTCATTGCAGGCAGCGCGCACGCCGCTGCGATTCCGGTCGTGAATCGTTCCCTTGAACTCCACGGCGACGGTGCTTTCCATCTCATGGCAGGACGTGGCGCAAAACTTTTCCGAGTTGGCGTACACCATGAACGAGCCCAGCGAGGCGAAGAAGATCGCCCCGACGAAAAGGCCCAGAAACAGCACGGCAAGCGTTCCGGGGCGCTTAGCCCGGGCGCGAATTTTGTCAATTATTTTGGACATCTGGTCCTTCTCCTCTGATGGGCGCTACGCCGATGAAACTGCGTGAAAAGCTATTCAATGACGCGGGCATTAGAAAATCGCGCTGCGTGGAATGAAGGATTTGTCGACTTCCATTTCCTGCGGTCCAGGCCCACCCAACGGAACTTCGTGCGTGATACCGAAGTGGCAGTCGATGCAGGTCATCTTTTCCTTGCGGCCCTTGGCATGGCGCGCCTGGGCGATCTCGGATTGTTTCTCCGGATCCATGCTCGCTTCGTTGTGGCAATGGCGGCACTCGCGCGAATCGTTGCCCTTCATGTAGGCCCAGACTCGACCCGCCATCAAGGGGCGCTGCGCCAGGAATTTTTCACGCGTGTCAACCGAGTGCGTCACGTGGTGACTCCACAGGTCGTTCAACGCGCCCATCTTGGCAATGTACAAAGGCACTGGTGCGTGGGGCACGTGGCAATCAGGACAAATGGCGCGCACACCCGTGCGGTTCTTGTCGTGTATGGTGTCCCGGTACTCCATGGTGGAGTTGTTCGCCATTTCATGGCAGTTGGTGGCACAGAACGCCTCCGTGCTGGTGAAGATCATGGTCGTGCCGAACAGCGCCAGACCCACAAAGCTGGCGCAGATTCCGACCAGCAACACCACGATGGCTTTTCTGCCTGCGACCAAGCGTCGCACCGTCGCAAGAACTCTTCTAGGCATTTGCCATTCCTCCTCGTTTAGCGCATGTCAGCGCACGACTTCACCACCTGGTCCATAAAGAACTTTGGCCGACTGGGAGCCCTTTACTGGGGGCACCAAGTGCGGCCAATGTTTGTCAGGACATCAAGACCTTACAGTGACAGAATCCACTGCACCACGTTCTTGATTTCCCCAGCGTCCTTGCTCTTGATCGACTTGTGCTCTTCCTTCTTGCCGTCGATCTCGACCATGGGGCTCAGCGTGATGTGCTTGGTCAGCTTGTCTTCAGCGTCGGCCTTGCCTTTGTACTTCTTGGCCACTTCCTTGTAGGGTGGGCCGTCTTTTTTCTTGTCGATGGCGTGGCATTTGAAGCAATCGCTCTTCTTCAGCAGCGCCTGGGCCGCGTCAGCGTCCACCGCAGCATGAGCAAAAGAAGCAGCCATCAGGCCACTGGCCAGGAGCAAGGTTGAGAGAAGTTTCATTCTGATAATCCTTCAGGGACATAGTTAAACGATTGCATGGCGCCAGTGTCTCGCTGCCGCCAGCCAGTGTCGCGGACACCCGCGCAACCCGGTGGCCGATTTTAGGGGGGCTTTCCCCGTATTGCGCCCCAGCGCAAAGGCAAAAGCCCAGTCGACGACGTCGAACTGGGCTCTTGTTGATGCAAGTCAACCTTTTGTCCTGCGCGAACTTCCTGTTGCCGGCACGGCACCGTTCAGGGCATCAGGGCGTGGCCTTGAGCTGCAAGCCGATACCACCCTTGGAACGGGCATCGGCAATCTCTGCCGCCACCAGCTTCGCGTCCTGCGACGCCGGATCGAGCACGGTCAGAACCTTCTCCCAATGCCCAATAGCCTGCGCGTAGTCGGCACGACGGAACGCTGCCGATCCCGCCATCATCAAGGCCATGGGGTGCTTGGGGTTCAGCACCAGGGCCTTGTTCACCAATGCCAGGGCGCGCCCGTCCAGATTGCCGCCGGCGCGTGTGGCCAACAGGTCGGCGAACTGGGTCAGCAGATCAGGGTCGGCGTCGACCATCTTGCCCGCCTTGCCATAGGCGGCTTCCGCCTCCGCCAGTTTGCCTTGAACCTTGTAGGCGCGCGCCAGCTTGACCCAGCCGGCCAGGTCACCCGGCTCGGCCTTCAGGCGCGCTGCCAGACGCTCCACCATGCTGTTGATCATCTCCGGCGTCATGGCGCCAGCGGCGGCGGCGTCCACAGGGGGCAACTTGCCCGCATCAGCGCCCTGCGCTGCAGCGGGGGTTTTCGCCGTGCCCGGCATTCCGGCCTTGGCGCGGGCATCCTGGATGTCGGCATCCACCTGCTGCGCGTCGGCCGAATCAGGGTCCAGCAAAGTCAGCAGCTTTTCCCATTGCGCCACGGCCAGCTTGAAATCGTTGCGGCGGTAAGCCGCCACGCCCGACATCATCAGCCCCATGGGGTGCTGGGGATTCAGGGCCAGCGCCTTGTTCACCAGCGCCAGGGGCTTGCCTTCAATGTCGTTGTTCGCCTTGACCGCCAGCAGGTCGGCGTAATCGACCATCAAATCGGGATCGGTGTTCACCAGTTCACCGGACTTCACGTAGGCCTGCTCGGCCTCGTCCATGCGTCCCATGGCCTTGTAGGAACGCGCCAGCATGGCCCAGCCCTTGGGGTCGTCCGGCTTGGCCTTGAGGCGCGCGGCCAGGCTCTCGACCATCTGCACCATCTTCTCGTCGTCCAGCTTGTGCGTCGCCACCGGGTCGATCGCCGCGGGGTTGCCCAGGGCGGCGTACATGCTGACCGCGCCAATCGGGACCAGCAGCGCAATCACAATGGCAGTGCGCCGCGCCGTCCAGAAACTGTTGCCACCGGCGGCCGTCGTCACAGCAGGATCTTCTGTGTCGTCGAGCATGCGCAGTTTCAGCTCATCCCGCGTGGCTTCACAGTCCGCCGCAGTAATGGCACCGCGCGCCAGGTCTCGGTCCAGGGCTTCCAGCTGATCGCTGTAAATGGACGCATTCAAGCGCTGACTGGAGACGCCGGAACGCTTGGCCGGCCACAGCAGGGGACGCAAAAGCCATGCGAGGGCCAACAGCGTCAACAACGCTGCAATGGAAGAAAAAACAGTCATGAGCGGGTTTCCGAATCTTGAAGGAGGGATTGCGCCTTGGCGCGCTGAGCGGCGTCCATCTCGGGCGCTGCGCTGCTGCGCTGATTGCGGCGCACGACGCGCACCAACACCACGATGCCGGCAATGAGCAGGATAAAGGGACCGAACCAGAGCAGCCAGGTCGTGGGCTTGACCGGAGGCCGATAACGCACAAAGTCACCATAGCGGCTGACCAGGAACTCCATGATTTCCGGATCGGTCTTGCCTGACTTGATGAGGGTGCGTACCTCGCGCCGCAAATCCTGCGCCAGATCGGCGCGCGACGCTGCCAGGGTTTCGTTCTGGCACACCAGACACCGCAACTCCTCGGAAATCACCATCAGGCGCTGTTCCACCACGGGGTCCTCGGCCAGCGGGGGCGCTTCCCCGGCAAAGGACGAAAGGGCGCATTGCAGCGCCAGTAAAAATGCCAGCCAGTACTTCATTTTTGCAACTCCCGAACCAGCGGCAGGATCTTGTCGCGCAGCGCTTCCTCTGTCACGGGGCCGATCTGCTTGTAGCGAATCACGCCGGTCTTGTCGATGAGAAAGCTCTCGGGAACACCGTAGACACCGAAGTCGATACCGATGCGCCCGTCGCTGTCGGTGATGGAAAAATCATAGGGGTCGCCAAAGCGTGCCAGCCACATCTTGCCGTCTGCGTCCTTGTCCTTGTAGTCCAGTCCGATGACCGGAATGGTCTTGGTCTTGGCGAACTCGACCAGTATCGGATGCTCCTGGCGACAGGCCACGCACCAGGAAGCCCAGGTGTTGAGGATCCAGACCTGGCCCAGCATGTCCTTGGACGAAAACACCTTGCCCGCCTCGTGCAGGCGCGGCGCACTAAAGAGCGGTGCTGCCTTGCCGATCAGCGGCGACGGGATCTCGTGTGGATCGCGCGTCAGACCGATCGCCAGAAAAACCACCAGCACCAGGAATAATCCCAGGGGAATCAGCATCTTCTTCATGCTGCGGCACCCCTGCCCAATGCGGCAGCGGCGCGTGCCGTGACCCGGCGGCGATAGCGTTTGTCCAGTGCCGCCATGATGCCACCCAGCGCCATGAACAAACAACCGCCCCAGATCCAGGTGACGAAGGGCTTGTAGTACACGCGCATCGCCCAGGCCGGTGTGGGCCCATCTTCCAGCGGCTCACCCAGCGACACGTAGACATCGCGCGTCAGCGTGGTGTCGATGGCGGCCTGCGTCATCGGCATGCTGGAGGAAAAATAGGCCCGTTTTTCAGGATGCAGCACACGCAAAAACTTGCCGTCGCGGCTCAGGTCCACATCACCCACGTCGGCCTTGTAATTCGGTCCCGGCTCGGTGCGGATGCCCTTCAGCGTGAATGTGTAGCCAGCAATGGCCACCGTGTCACCAACCGCCATGCGAACATCCTTTTCCGTCTCGTAACCCTTGACCATGGTGACGCCGATGACAAACACCGCGACACCGATGTGCGCCACGTGCATGCCCCAAAAGGAAATGGGCGTCGACTTCCAGTTGGCCGTAGCCTTGACTTGACGGTAGACCTGCTGCGCCGTGCCCAGGATGATCCAGAAAGCCAAACTCAGACCCAACGACACCAGCGCCGACCATTCGCCGGCCAGCAGCGGTGCCGTGCAACCCAGCAGCACCGAAACGATGGCCACAGGGCGCAGTTTCTTGACCATCTCGGCGGCACTGTCATTCTTCCAGCGCGCGTA
Organism: uncultured beta proteobacterium; assembly: GCA_903830985.1. Lineage (GTDB taxonomy): Bacteria > Pseudomonadota > Gammaproteobacteria > Burkholderiales > Burkholderiaceae_C > CAIKVZ01. Next base: position 8,816 of record CAIKVZ010000310.1, on the reverse strand, counting down.
GGAGCCGATCACCATGAAAAACAGCGCTGGAATCATGATGGGCGCAAACACCGCATTGAAATACGGCGGGCCCACCGACAACTTGCCCAGGTTCAGTGCGTCGATGATCAGCGGGTACAAGGTGCCCAGCAGCACGGCAGCAGCGGCCGTGGTCAGCAACACGTTGTTCACCAGCAGGAAGGTTTCACGCGACACCAAGGCAAATTTCCCGCCCGACTGGACCTTGCTGGCACGCAGCGCAAACAGACCCAGCGAGCCGCCCACGACGACAAACAGGAACAGCAGAATGAACACGCCGCGTTTCGGGTCCGACGCAAAGGCATGGACCGACGTCAGCACGCCGGAACGCACCAGGAAGGTTCCCAGCAAGCTGAGCGAGAACGCCACGATGGCCAACATGATGGTCCAGTTTCTGAACAGACCACGTTTTTCCGTGACAGCCAGCGAATGGATCAGCGCCGTGCCCACCAGCCAAGGCAGGAAGGAAGCGTTTTCGACCGGATCCCAGAACCACCAACCGCCCCAACCGAGAACGTAGTAGGCCCACTCGGAACCCATGGCGATGCCGATCGTCAGGCAGATCCAGGCGGCCGTGGCCCAGGGCCGCGACCAGCGCGCCCAGGCGGCGTCAAGCCGGCCGTTGAGCAGGGCTGCAATGGAAAAAGCAAAGGGCACAGCCATGCCGACATAACCCATGTACAGCATGGGCGGGTGAAACACCAGACCCGGATCCTGCAGCATGGGATTCAGGTCCTTGCCGTTGGCAGGGATGTCGGCCAGGCGCGCAAAGGGGTTCGACGTGATCAGCATGAACAGCAGGAAGCCCACTGCCACGAGTGCGAGCACGCCCAGCACGCGCGACACCATCACGTCGGGCAACTGGCTGGAAAAGAGCGACACGGCCATCATCCAGGAACACAGCATCAGCAACCACAACAGCAGCGAACCTTCATGGCCGCCCCACACCGCCGCAATGCGGTAGATGTCGGGCAACAGCGAATTCGAGTGCTGCGTGACATACAGCACGGAGAAGTCATTGAAGTAGAAAGAGTAGGTCAGACAAAGGAACGAGATCCCGGTCAGCACCCACAGCACTTGGGCGCCGGGTCGGGCCAGGGCCATCCAGTCGGAGCGTCCCTGCTGTCCGCCGATCACGCTCAGGGTGCCCAGAGCGAGCGCCACGAACAGGGCGAGAATCAAAGAAAAATGACCAATTTCAGGAATCATGGGTTTTGTCCTTTTGCGATGTGGGCACAGGTGACCTGCAATGTGCGGTGGAGGTCAGAGCACGGTCTGACCCAAAAGGTTCATTTCAGCGATTTCATGGTCTTGTCCATCTGCGCCTTGTCCAGCGCCTGTTGCGCCTCGGGTGGCATGTAGTTCTCGTCGTGCTTGGCCAGCACCTCGGTCGCAGTGAATTTACCGTCGGCGTCGAGCTTGCCCTGCGCCACCACGCCCTTGCCCTCCTTGAACAGGTCCGGCAGGATGCCGGTGAACGCCACGGCCATGTCCTTGGACTTGTCGGTGACGACGAAGTTGACGGTCAGGTTGTCGCGCTTGACCGAGCCCTCCTTGACCAGCCCCCCAATGCGAAAGGTCCGATTCTTCGGCGCCTCACCCGCCGCCACCTGGCTTGGCGAAAAGAAGAACACCAGGTTGCTTTGAAAGGCGTTGAGCACGAAGTAAGCCGCGACAGCCAAGGCGGCGATGCCGCCAACAATGATGGCAGCGCGTTTGTGACGAGGTTTCATGACGAGTTTCTTTCGGAAAGGAGTTCGTTGCGCAGGTCGCGCAAAGTGGCTTTGCGCTGGGCGCGGATGAGCAGCGGCTCGCCGATCATCACCAGTGCGGTGAGGCCAAAACTGCCCCAGACATAGAAGGCGTAGCCTCCCATGGCGAAAAATTCGGAAACGCTATTCCACTGCATGTTTCACCCACTCTGTATGACGTTCACGTTCAAGAATGATATTGCGCACCCGCGCCAGCGCGATCGCAATCGCGTACATCCAGAAGGCCACCACCATGATCAGCATGCCCCACAGCATGGTGGAGGCCATGGTCGGCGACTTGGTCAGCGACACCGAAGCGCCCTGGTGCAAGGTGTTCCACCATTTGACCGAAAAGTAGATGATGGGCACGTTCACCGAGCCCACCAACGCCAGCACGGCACAGGCCTTGTCGGCGCGACGCGGGTCGTCGATGCTCGACTGCAGCGCCAGAAAGCCCAGGTACAGGAACAGCAGGATCAACTCGGATGTGAGCCGTGCGTCCCACACCCACCACGCACCCCACATCGGCTTGCCCCACAGGGCACCTGTGACCAGCGACAGAAAGGCGAAAAGAGCGCCTGTCGGCGCCAGGGCCGAGGCCATCATGCCCGACAGACGGGTGTTGAACGCCAGGCCGAAACCGGCCCAGGCGGCCATCACCAGGTAGATGAACATCGACATCTGCGACGCGGGGACGTGCACGAAGATGATGCGATAGCCCTGCCCTTGCTGCGCATCCACGGGCGCCACAAAGAAGGAAATCCACAAGCCCACCGCACTCAGCACCACGGCCAAGGCAGCGAACCAGGGCCACATGCGGCCCGCGAGGTAGTAGAAGTTCTGCGGCGACGAGAACTTGAACCAGTGAATCACACGATTGTTCATTCCAGGGAAATCCTCAAAGCGGTGGTGGTGGCCAGGGGGGCAAAAAAGGCAGAGAGCACGAGCAGCGCCGCCAACAGGGAAAGGTGGCCGCCAGCACCCATTCCGGCTGCATCAGCTTCCACCGCACCGGCGCCAAAGATCAGCACAGGAATATACAGGGGCAAAATTAACAGCGAGAGCAATACCCCTGCGCCACGTACGCCCAAGGTCAGCGCCGCGCCGATACTGCCGATCAGGCTCAGCGTCGGCGTGCCGAGCAACAGGGACAACATCAGAATGCCCAGCGCACGCCCGTCAAGGCCGAACTGCAAGCCCAGCACCGGCGCCATCAGCACCAGCGGCAGGCCGGAAAGCAGAAAGTGCGACAGCGCCTTGGCCACAACCAGCAGGCCCAGCGGCGTGGTGGACAGTGCCATCTGCTCGAGCGAGCCATCGGCATAGTCCGTGGCAAACAGGCGCTGCAGCGAGAGCATTGCGGCCAGCAAGGCGCTGACCCACAGCACGCCCGGCGCCATGCGCAACAACAGCGCCGATTCGGGCCCGATGCCCAGTGGAAACAGGCTGGCAATGACGACAAAAAAGACCAGTGGCGTCAGCACTTCGCCCTTTTGCCGCATGGCCACCGAGACCTCACGTTTGAGCAGCGCCAGCATGACGCTGGTCATTCCCAACTGTTTCATGCGCGCAACTCCAACATCTGTGCCGGCACATCGCCAATGGGAACCTGCTGGTGGCTGGTCAGCACAGCCATGCCGCCCTTGGCCAGGTGCGCAGCAATCAGATCGGCCAGCATGCGCACACCGGCCTCGTCCATGGCGACGAAGGGCTCGTCCAGTACCCACAGCCGCGCTTGACTGAGCGCCAGGCGCGACAGCGCGACGCGGCGTTTTTGTCCCTGCGACAAATGCCGCACCAGTTGTTCGCCACGGCCGCGCACGCCAAAGTGCGTCAGCACGTCGTTGATCTGCACCTTGTCGGGCGCGGTACCGCCCAAAGCCGCAATGAAGCAGAGGTTTTCGCTGACGGTCATGGATTCCTGCAAGGCATTCAGGTGCCCGAGGTAACACAGGTCCTGACGATAGGCGTCGCGCTGCGAGTGAATGGGCTTGCCGTTCCAGGCAATTTCCCCCGCTTCGGTCGGCGCCAGGCCGCACACCATGCGCAGCAGACTGGTCTTGCCCACGCCGTTGGCACCGGCCACATACAGCCAGCGACCCGATTGCAGTGTGCAATCAACGTCCCGAAAGAGTTGCCGCCCGCCCCGACTGCAGCCGAGCTTGGAGAATGTCAGTGTGGGCTGGGTGTTCAAGGGATGGGGCGCAGGATTGGTGGGTCTTGGTCGGGACGGCCGATCTTACGATATGACCCAATTCGCAAAATCGCGTCGATTTCCCCCGCAAAAACCGCAGTTCCAGAGCGACAAACATCTTCAGATCCTGCTTTTTTCCACGCCAAGTGCCCCTCGAAGCTGTGGGGTGGAAATGCAACAGAATGTGCAAAAACATTGATGTACGTCATCTTTTCAACAGATGCAGGCGGGAAACCAATGACTCACCTTGACCCATTTATGGGCCTGCCCTGAGAATCAGGCCACGAGTCTTTCATCCGATCAACACTGTTCTGGAGTTTTCAATGAAATTGCCTTCCCTCACCCTGCTTGGCGCGTCTTTTGTCATCGCCTTCGCCAGCATCGCTCCCGCCCAAGCCGCCGTCGACGCAGACGCAGCACAGGCCCTGTTCAAAAAGAACGATTGCACCAAGTGCCACTCGGTGGACAAGACCAAGAAGGGTCCTTCGCTGAAGAAGATCGCTGCCAAGTACAAGGGCAAGGCGGACGGCCAGGCCAATGCCATCAAGAACATGACCACCGGCCCCAAGGTGAAACTCGATGACGGCAGCGAAGAAGACCACAAGGTCATCGACACCAAGGATCCGGCAGCGCTGAAGAACCTGGCCGACTGGATCCTGGCCCAGTAGTCACCCAACTGCCAGGCGTGCCACGGGTTGCCGCGGCCAGACAACGGTTAGTGCCCCATGGCTCCGCTGAACAGATGTTCAGTGGTTCGAAGATGGTTCGCTAACCGTTGCCCGTTTGGCGAAGTGCTTGGGCTGTGCAAACAGGCAGCCCAAGGTAGATGACAGGAAATCCGGATTTTGCAACCAGCGCCCAGCGGTTAAGGGCGCGTCGTTGAACAGTTGAGCGACGGAGAAAAAATGAAACACTTATTGGTCAGATGGGGCACAAGCTGCCTGGTGGCAGTCGCCATGGCGGGTTGCGGCGGTGGTGGTGGTACCAGTCCGGACGCCAGCCAACCGGCAGCTTCTTCCAGCGCGGTAGCAGGCGCACTCGTCGCAGCCAGCGCCGTTGCAGCCAATGACACGGCAACGAACAACTCGGCGCCATTCACGGCCGTACAGGCCGCAGGCATCACGCCAGTGACCATCACAGGCGCACCCAAGGTGAACTTCGCCGTTTTCTCTGACGGTAAGCTCAAGACTGACCTGGTGATCACCAATGTGAGCTTCGCCATTGCCAAGCTCATCCCTGCGGTCAATGGCAACCCGGACCAATGGGTCAACTACATCTACCGCAAGGAAATTGCGACCCCGGGTGTAGGACCCGGCGGCGTTCCCGCACTGGCATCCGCCATGCAGGCCACGACCGACGTCAAGCAGACCGACACAGCGCTGCTCGCAGCGCAGCTGGTCTACAACCCCGACGGCTATTACACCTATACCTTCAAGACCGACATCACGAAAGTGGCCCTGACCAACGGCGTGGTGTTCGAACCGAACCGCACGCACCGCGTGGCGATTCAGTTGAGTTATGTGAATGCCGCAGGCGCAACGGTGCTGGTCAACCCCTACTTCGACTTCACTGTGGACGCCGCCGGGAAGTCGGTTGCCGTCACCGATCCGAGCAAGACGCGCAAGATGACCGACGTGACGTCCTGCAACAGTTGCCACGAGAAACTGGCGCTGCACGGCGGCGGACGCGTCGACACCCAATATTGCGTGATGTGCCACAACCCCGGCACAACCGACGCCAACAGCGGCAATGTCCTGACGCTTTCAACCATGGTGCACAAGATCCATGCGGGCAAGTTGCTCAAGAGCCAACTGACCACGGGCGGCGAGGACTATACGATCTGGGGCTACAAGGATGCACGTGTCAACTTCGGTGAGGTTGGTTTCCCGCAGGATCTGCGCAACTGCGCCAAGTGCCACACCGGAGCCAACCCGGCCACACCTCAGGGCGACAACTGGAAGTCCCAGCCCACCCAAGAGGCCTGCCTGACCTGCCACGCCAGCGGCGTTGGCTCGAAGTGGGAACCGCTGCACAAGGTGATCGCCGGTGAATTCGTTGGCACCGGTGCCAAGGCCAAGGACCTGACAAACCAGTTATGCGCCCGTTGCCATGGCGCTGGTTCCGTGGTGTCTGCGGAACGCGTGCACTGGAACCAGAACGAAAAGAACGCTGCCATGTACAAGATGAACATTGAGAGCGTGGCCTTCAACGACACCGGTGATCACAAGGCGCGCAGCGTATCGGTGAAGTACTTTCTGTCGGACCCCACCAATGGCAATGCGGCCTACAACCTGGTAACCCCGGACTGCACCGGCACAGCTGCCACGACACTCACTTGCTCCACCAACACCAAGTTCGGCAACCTGCGCTTTTACCTCGCCTACCAGAACATGGTGGGACAGTCGGCGGTGGTCACCGAGTTTTCTGCGTACAACAACGGCGGCAGCGGTGCCAATGCCTATGCCTACAAAGGCACGAACGACGGCAAAAACCACTACACGGTGAGCATCCCTGTGCCGGACGACACCGCCACGATGGTGGCCTCTGGCACCGCACGCGTGGTGAGCATCGGCCAGATCAAGGAACATTTGCTGCAAGTGCAATGGGCCACCGACCCCCGGCCGGAAGTCGTACCGACCGTGCTGATAAACACCGTTATGCAACACACATCCACCGAACTGGCGCTCACAGGCACGCTGCAGCCGCGTCGCGTGATCGTGGCCACTGAGAAGTGCAACGCCTGCCACAGCGCACTGGGAACGACCTCGGGCTCCAACACGCTGCCCGAAGCCTTCCACACTGGCGGCCGCGACGTGGTGGAAGCCTGCGTGACATGCCACGACGCCAACAGAATGTCGTCGACCATCATGACCAATGGCTTGGCGCTGAACGAGTCCTTCCAGTTCAAACGCATGATCCACGGCATCCACGGCAACGCCAAACGCCTTTACCCATTCACCCATGGCAACACCGTGGTGGGCGCGTTCAACAAGGATGGAACTTCGCTGACCGGTGGACCGTCGCTGTCGCAGCAAGTCGACAGCACCGGGAAAGCCGTTGTAGTGGACAACTATGTGGTCGAAGTGGCTTATCCGCAGGCCAGCATGAACTGCAATTCCTGCCACGTGAACAACTCGTACAAGCAGGACCTGGGGACGCTGGGTGCGGTCGTGAAGAAGCTGACCATTCCCGCGCCCACCGCCAGCGCCCCGCTGGCGACAACGACGGAAACCGACCCGAATAAATGGCTGGTGATCTCGCCCAAGGCTGCGACCTGCACCGCTTGCCACGACGGTGTCACCGCCACTGGCGCCAAGGTGACCGACCATGTCAGCTCATTCGGTGGTGCGTCATTCGGCAACAAGACCCAGGCGCAAGTGGCAGCCCAGCCGCGAGAGACCTGCGACGACTGCCACGCCAGCGGCGGCTTCAAGAGCGTGGACGTGGTCCACCTTCTGAAGTAGGCCTGGTTCGAACGATAAGCACGGCAGGGTCGCGCGCGGCTCTGCCATTTTTTGTGACTGTGGCGCCCGAGGCGCTACGCTGAAGGTCGGAAACTGTACTGGAGGGATTTGGGATGCAAATCAAACGTTTTTTGGCCGTTGCCGGCCTGTGTCTGGCGGGTCTGATGGGACAGGCCTGGGCCGCTCCTGAAGGCGCAGCCTTGTGCGTCACCTGCCACGACGAAGAAGACTTGCCCGACATGAGCAAATCGGCGCACGGTTTCTCCGCCGACAAGCGCGTGCCGGACTGCATCACCTGCCACGGACCCAGCCCGACTCACGCGAAAAAGCCCACAGGCGTCTCCGAGCGTCCCCACCCGGATCGATTGTTCAAAGGTCCCTCCATCGCACCGGCGACGGAGCGCAGCGCAGCATGCCTGAGCTGCCACAACAAGGACCCCAAGCGCGCCCTGTGGTCTGGCAGCCAGCACGACAATGCCGACCTGGCCTGCAACAGCTGCCACAAGATCCATGCCAACCGCGACAAGGTGCTGGCCAAGGCCACGCAGACCGACGTCTGCTTCACCTGCCACAAGGAGCAGCGCGCGCAGTTGAACAAGCCTTCGCACCACCCCATCCCCGAAGGCAAGATGACCTGCTCGGATTGCCACAACGTGCACGGCTCCGCCGGACCCAAGCTGGCCAAGCGCGACAGCACCAACGCCACCTGCTACAGCTGCCACGCCGAGCAGCGCGGCCCCTTCGTGCACCCGCATGAGCCGGTCGGCGAAGACTGCGCCAATTGCCACAACGCACACGGCAGCACGGTTGCCGGCATGCTCAAGGCGCGCGCGCCCATCCTGTGCCAGCAATGCCATACGCCACACGTGGCCGGCGGCGTCGGCGCCCTCGGCGGGCAAGCTGGCGTGAGCAGCAGCAATGCCACCGGCAAGAACGTCGTCAACCTTTGGCAGGGACGCAGTTGCCTGAACTGCCACACGCAGGTTCATGGCTCCAACAACCCGTCGGTCACGAACCCGACGCCCCAGTTCCTGGTGCGCTGAAGTGCGGAGAACCATCATGACAAGAACACACACCTCCATTCGCTTTCACCGCACCGCGCTGTCACTGGCGCTGCTTACAGCTTTCGTCAGCGTGCACGCGCAAACCAAGTCCGAAGAGGCCTCGGTCAGCGTTGGCATAGGGGCACTGAGCGGCTCCAGCGCCGACCATGCTGTCTATGGCCAGTACAACGGCCTGCGCCCGGACCGCAGCGTGGTCGGCACGCTGGGCATCGAATACGGCCTGCGCGACGAAGAGAAGTCCAACTGGATCCAGCTGCTTGGCACCAACCTGCTGGGCGACACCCGTGAATTGAGCGCCGTCTGGAAGAACCCGGGCAACTGGAAG
>CAIKVZ010000309.1 GCA_903830985.1 uncultured beta proteobacterium | reverse complement strand
TTGACGCCGAGATCGCCCGCATCATCGACCTGGGTGTGACGACGCGCATGAACTGCCGCATCGGCACCGACATCGGAATGGCACAAATCCGCGCCGAATTTGACGCCGTGTTCCTGGGCCTGGGTGCGCAAGCGGGACGCGCCCTGGCGGTGGAAGGCGCGGACGCGCCCAACTGCGTGACCGCCACCTCCTTCCTCAAAGCCTTCAACGACGGGCGCCTGCGCCATGTGGGCAAGCGCGTTGTGGTGGTGGGCGGGGGTGACACCTCCATTGACGTGGCCACGGTGGCGCGGCGTCTGGGCCACATCGACAAGATCAACGAATCCGACCGGCCCGAGCACGCCATTGCCGGCCATGTGGCGCACGACGTGGCCGAAGTCTCGGCGCGCCAGGGCGCGGAAGTGACGCTGACCTCGATCTTTGCCACGGACAAGATGCAGGCGACACGGCACGAGGTCGAGCAGGCGCTGGCCGAAGGCATTGCCATTCGCGGCGGCATGGCGCCTGTGGCCGTGCTGCGCGGGCCGGACGGCCGCGCCACGGGCCTGCGCGTGATCCGCTGCGAAGCGAAGATTGTCGGCGGGCGACTGGAGATCAAGAACATCGAAGGCACGGAAGAAGACATCGAGGCCGACCTCATCGTCTCGGCCATAGGCCAGGCGGTGGACTTCACCGGGCTGGAGGAATTCAACAACGGCAAGGGTGCCATCAACAGCGACAAGAACTACCAGGTGGCGGGCCAGCCGGGCTTCTTTGTCGGCGGCGACGTGGTGCGCCCGCATTTGCTGACCACCGCCATCGGCCACGGCGCGATCGCGGCCGACGGCATCGACCGTTTCCTGCAGAGCGAGCCGCTGGAGAAGCGCCCCAAGATCGACGTCCATACCTTCGACCTGAAGCGCAAGATGCTGGAAAAGGGCTATGTCTTCAGCGAAGTGCACGAGCCGATTCGCGGCACGGACAAAAATGCGGCGGCGATCCACAATTTTGACAACCGCTCGGACCGCTACGTGATCTCGTCCAAGGAACTGTTCCTGGGCCACTTCCCCTATGTGGCGCGCAACAAGCGCGGCGTGGTGACGCTGACCGAAGAACAGGCGCTGAACAATTTCGAGGAACGGCTGCAACCGCTGCTCGAAGCCCAGGCCCAGGCCGAGGCCAAGCGCTGCATGAGCTGCGGCATGTGCTTCGAGTGCGACAACTGCGTGGTCTATTGCCCGCAGGTCGCCGTGTTCAAGGTGCCCAAGGCCAAGTCCACCATGGGACGCTATGTCGATACCAACTATGCCAAGTGCATAGGCTGCCACATCTGCGCCGACGTCTGCCCCACGGGCTACATCCAGATGGGGCTGGGGGACTAATGAAGCCCCCCTGTGTCGCCTTCGACGCCTTCCCCCCGGGGGGGCAACGCCAGCGGCCCGGCAAAGCCGGTTCCGCGGCGTTTGCTGGGGCGCGCTGGTCGGTCGTCGTGGCACTTGCGCTGCTGTTCGCCGTCACGGGGTCGTCGGCGCAGGTGGGTTCTGCAAAAAATACGGTGCCGCAACCCGTAATCGAAGCCGCGCGCGGCGGCAGTTGTGTGGCAGATCCGGCGACCATGCGGCGCCAGCACATGGTGATGCTCAAGCACCAGCGCGACGACAGCTTGCGCGGTGGCATCCGCACCGGTGCCTACAGCCTCAAGGCCTGCATCGCCTGCCATGCCAGTCAGAGCACGAACAGCGTGACGGCGGGCAGCAGCAACTTCTGCCAGAGCTGCCACGCCTATGCCGCGGTGCTCATCGACTGCTTCGAATGCCACGCCAACCAGCCACAGGCCAAGCCATGACAGCGCCCATCCCCAGCGAAAAAAGCGCTCACAGCGCAAACAGCCGCCGCGGCTTTCTGGGCGTCGCCGCTGCGGGCCTGGCCGGCATCCTGCTGGCGCCCGGTGTGCGCCTGATCGAGATTGCCCAAGCAGCCACTGTTGCCAGCGGCGCCAAGCCTTCCGTGCGCTGGGGCATGCTGATCGACAGCAGCAAATGCGCCAGCGGCTGCACCGACTGCGTCAGCGCCTGCAACAGCGAGAACGGCGTGTCCGGCGGCACGGCCTCGACGGACTCGCAGTGGATACGCAAGATCGAGATCAAGGACCTGCGCAGCGGCAAAGCGCAGTCCCTGCCCATGATGTGCCAGCACTGCGCCGAGCCGCCCTGCGTCGACGTCTGCCCCACGGGCGCATCCTTCAAGCGCGCCGACGGCATCGTGCTGGTGGACAAGCACATCTGCATCGGCTGCCGCTACTGCGTCATGGCCTGCCCCTACCAGGCGCGCTCCTTTGTGCACGCGCCGCTTAGCCAGCAAAAGGCCGACGTGCCGCGCGGCAAGGGCACGGTCGAAGGCTGCACCCTGTGCGTGCACAAGGTGGACAAGGGCGAGTCGCCAGCCTGCGTCAGCGCCTGCTCGAGCGCAGGCCACGGCGCGATGCTGTTTGGCGACCTGAATGACCCGAACTCCGAGATATCCCAACGCGTGGCCAGCTACCCCTCGCGCCAGATCCGCGAAGACCTGAACTTGAACACCGGCGTGCGCTACAGCGGAATCTGACACCATGAAAATCGCACTGCGTGAACTGCAAGGAACCAGTCGCGGCTACTACGGCCTGCTGGGCGCGCTCGGCATGGTGGTGCTGGCGGCGCTGGCGGCCGTGGGCTTCATGGAACACCAGGGCCACATCGTCACCGGCATGAACAACCGCATCGTCTGGGGACTGCCCCATGTGTTTGCCGTGTTCCTGGTGGTGGCGGCCTCGGGCGCGCTCAACGTGGCTTCCATGGCCTCAGTCTTTGGCAAGACCGAATTCAAGCCCTTGGCACCGCTGTCCGGCTTGCTGGCGCTGGCGCTGCTGCTCGGCGGCTTGGCCGTGTTGCTGCTCGATCTGGGCCGACCCGACCGAATGATCGTGGCCATGACGCACTTCAATTTCAAGTCGATCTTTGCCTGGAACATCTTTCTCTACACCGGTTTCATGGCGCTGGTGCTGGCCTACCTGTGGACACAGATGGAAGAAGGCATGGGTCGATATACACCTGCGGCTGGCATGGCGGCTTTTCTCTGGCGCATGGCGCTCACCACAGGTACAGGGTCCATCTTCGGCTTTCTCGTGGCGCGTCAGGCCTATGACTCGGCCTTGCTCGCGCCACTGTTCATCGCACTCTCGCTGAGCTACGGCCTGGCGGTGTTCGTGGGCGTGCTGATGCTGTCCTGCAGCGGCAGCGGCCGGCCCCTGGGTGACGCCTTGCTGGCGCGCTTTGCGCGTCTCCAGGCGATCTTCATCGCGGCCGGGCTCTACTTCGTCATGGTCTACCACCTGACCAACCTGTACTTCACCAAGCACCAGGATTTCGAGCGCTTCCTGCTGCTCGAAGGCGGCGTTTACAGCCTGATGTTCTGGCTGGGCCAGGTGCTGCTGGGCAGCTTGCTGCCCCTCGGTCTGCTGCTGCACCCCCGGCTGCGGCTGCAGCGCCGCGTGCTGGTGGTCGCGTCAGCCCTGGTGATCGCCGGTGGCCTGGCCCAGATGTACGTCACCATCATCGGCGGCCAGGCTTTTCCCCTGGTGCTGTTCCCCGGAAAGAAGCTGAGCAGCAGCTTTGCCGACGGTGTCGTCGCCAGCTATGTGCCCAGCCTGCCCGAGTTGCTGCTGGGCTTGGGCGGCGTCGCCATCGTCGGCCTGATTGTGCTGCTGGCGCTGAAGTTTTTCGGCTTTCTTCCCGAGCGTCTTGACGACGTGACGCTGGCCAAAGCCGCCTGACCGGAGCTATGTACATGGCACGCCTGTTGATCTCAGCCGCGCACAAGTCTTCGGGCAAGACCACGGTCACGGTCGGACTTTGCGCAGCACTGAAGGCGCAGGGCCTGGTCGTGCAGCCTTTCAAGAAAGGCCCGGACTACATCGACCCGATGTGGCTGAGCCAGGCCAGCGCTCGCGACTGCTTCAACCTGGATCCCTTCCTGCAAACACCCGAGCAGATTCAGCAATGCTTCCAACTGCACGGCGCAGACGCCGACATCAGCATCGTGGAAGGCAACAAGGGCTTATACGACGGCCTGGCGCTGGACGGCAGCAACTGCAACGCCGCGCTCGCGCAGCTGCTGGACCTGCCGGTGGTGCTGGTGCTCGACGCGCGTGGCATGACTCGCGGCATTGCGCCGCTGATCCTTGGCTATCAGACTTTTGACAAGCGCATCCGCATCGCCGGCGTGATCCTGAACCAGTTGGGCGGCGCGCGCCACGAGTCCAAGCTGCGCGCCGTGATCGAGCACTACACCGACGTTGCCGTGCTCGGCGCCATCGCGCACGACGACAGCCTGAGCGTGGTGGAACGCCACCTCGGCCTCATGCCCAACCACGAGTTGGACGATGCCATCGAGCGCGTCCTCACCATCGGCACCCGAATCGCGGCGCAGGTCGACCTGCAACAGCTGCTGCAGATTGCCGGCAGCGCCGCGCCGCTTGCAGCAGCCGTTTTCCCGGCATCGACCGCGGAGCCGGTCGAAGCAGCGGCACGCGTGCGCATCGCCGTGGCGCGCGACAAGGCTTTTGATTTTTACTATCCCGACGACCTGTTGGCACTTCAATCTGCCGGCGCCGAGCTGGTTGCGCTGGACACGTTGCATGACGCGCAGCTGCCTGCCGTGGACGGCCTGTTCATCGGCGGGGGATTCCCCGAAATGTTCCTGCCCGAGCTGCAGGCCAACACCGCGCTGCGCCAGGACCTACGGGTCAAGCTGTCCGCCGGGCTGCCGACCTACGCCGAATGCGGCGGCCTCATGTACCTGGCGCGCAGCATCCGCTGGAAGGAATCTGACTACGACATGGTCGGCGCGCTGGGCGCAGACGTGGTGATGCACAACAGACCCGTGGGGCGCGGCTATGTCGAGCTGCTGCCCACAGGCGATGCACCCTGGACGGCAACGGTGTCAACGGATGGCTCGGCGACGCTGCGCGGCCACGAGTTCCACTATTCCAGCCTGGAGAACCTCGCGCCCGACCAAAAGTTCGCCTACAAGGTGCTGCGCGGCCATGGCGTGGACGGTCAGCATGACGGTCTGGTGCAGCACAAGGTCGTGGCCAGCTACGCCCATTTGCGCAGCGCTGCGGGTGCCAACTGGGCCCAGGGTTTTGTCGACTTCGTGCGCACGCAGCGCGAGCTGTCCCGGGCCGAGCGTACTGCCGGAGTCTTGCACGTGAGGGGCCGCGAAGTGCCCACCGATGCCGAGGGCTATCTGAAAGATCTGGACGACTGGTCGGAAGACTTTGCCGTGGCGCAAGCGCAAAGAGAGCAGCTGGAATTGACCGAAGCGCACTGGCAGGTGATCCACTTCCTGCGCGCCTACTACGAGGAGCACCGGGCCCAGGCCCAGGTGCGCGCCATGATCTGGCACTTTGCCAAGGCCTGGGGCACGGAGCGCGGCAACAACCACCATCTGCACGATCTTTTCCCCATTGGCGGCCCGCAAAAACAGGGCAACCGGCTGGCCGGCCTGTGGAAAACCAAGGGCGAACACTGAGCCACGCTGCGGGCGCACCGCGCTTTCGCTGACATCAACCGAGAAGGAGAACCCATGTTTTCACTCACCAGCGCTGCGGCGCAACAAATCCGTCAGACCGCCCAAGACAGCGGCGCCCAGGACCTGGCGCTGCGTATCGCCGCACGCCTGGGAGCCGACGGTGCTATCGAATGTGGCATGGGCTTCGATGAGCCGACCGACGAGGACCTGAAGCTCGATATCGAGGGCGTGGCCATCGTCATCGCCGAGGAGCATCAGATGCTGCTCGACGACACGGTGTTGGACTACGTCGAACTTGAACCGGGTGAGTTCCACTTCATCTTTGGCGAGGCCGAGTTAGTGGCGGCGCCAACACAATCCCCGACGGCTCCCAAAACCTCCGGCTGCAGCACCGGTGGTTGCAGTGGTTGCGCCAGCAAGGCTCAGGCATGAAGGCCGATCTCTCGCCTCCCGCGCCCAGCACCGGACGCGTCTACCTGGTGGGCGCAGGACCCGGAGACCCGGACCTGTTGACGCTGCGCGCGGTGCGCCTGCTGCAGCAGACCCAGGCGATCGTCTACGACCACCTGGTTTCGCCAGAGGTGCTGGATTACGTTTCGCCCAACGCGCAGCGCATTTACGCGGGCAAGCGGCGCAATGCCCACACCCTGCGCCAGGAGGAGATCAACGCCCTGCTGGTGAAGCTGGCGCGCGAAGGCAAGCATGTGGTGCGACTCAAGGGCGGCGACCCCTTCATCTTTGGCCGCGGCGGCGAGGAACTGGAAACCCTGGCAGCGCACGGCATTTCCTTTGAAGTGGTGCCTGGCGTGACCGCCGCCTCCGGCGTCTCCAGCTACGCCGGCATTCCCCTGACGCACCGCGACTACGCGCAAAGCTGCCTGTTCGTCACGGGGCACCTCAAGGACGGCAGCGCCAATCTGGATTGGCCCAGCCTGGTGCGACCGCGGCAGACCGTGGTGATCTACATGGGCCTGGGCGGCCTGCCCGAAATCTGCCGCCAGATGATGGCCCACGGCGCATCGGCTGAACTGCCCATCGCCGTGGTGCAAAACGGCAGTCTGGAAACACAAAGGGTGGTCACGGGAACGCTGGCCAACATGGCCGAGCGCGTGGCGAAGGCGGGTCTGGTGTCGCCCTGCCTGACCATCATCGGCGAAGTCGTCAAGCTGCACGACGCACTGGCATGGTTCAATACGGAGACCCCGCAACGGAAAATCTGTTGCGCCGCCAGCCACGCATGACAACGGTTGGCCTCATGCAGCTTTGGGTGGCCCAAAGATAGCCTCTGGAGTCGCCGATATCAGGCACCCCCCGCCGTACAATGGATGCGATCAAAATTGATCGCAACTAAGCCCCTGTTGCATGCTCGCATTTTCCGCCCGACAGCAATCCTTCAACGCCAGACTTCTGGACCGGTTTTACGGCATCTTCGTGCTGGTTTGCGTGGTCTTTTTGACGATTGGCGTGCCCTTCGTTTTCGTACGCAAGACTGTCAGCGCGGCGGCAACTCTGACCACACTTGCGGGCGTCTTGCTGGCCTGGCGCATCAGTCGGCGTGGCCAGCCACAGCAGTCGCTCAAGCTGTTCGCCGTGGGTTTGTGGACTGTACTGGTGGCGCTGCTTTTTGCGGGCTTGCCACCGGTCACCGCAGCCACCGCCCTCGCCATGGCAGTGATGCTGGCCACGGTGGTGAATCTGCGCGCCGGCGTGATCTTTGGCGCCAGCTACCTGGTCGCCTGGTTGCTGTACATCGCTCTGGTCGCGGCGAACCTGGCACCGCCGCCATTCTTCACCGGTGCCACACTCACCGGGTGGTTCGTTGCAGCAGTGGCGACTTGGCTGGTGCTTCTGCCCATTCCGGAAATGATCCGCAATCTGCGCGAGGCGGCATCCATGCAGGTGGCAGTAATCGAAGCCGCCAGCGATGGCATCCTGGTGGTCAACATGCAGGGCAAGGTTGAGACCTTCAACCAACGCTTTGCCGACATGTGGCGCATCCCCCCCGCAGTTTTACAGTCCCGCGATGACGCCGATTTGCTGAATACGGTGATGCAGCAGTTACGCGATCCCGAGTCCTTTGTGCACCAGGTGCGCGAACTCTATGCCCGACCTGATCAATCCAGTCTGGACTTCCTGCGCTTCAAGGATGGCCGTGCGTTTGAACGTCAATCGCGGCCCCAGCGCCTAGATCAGCAGATCGTAGGCCGGGTCTGGAGCTTTCGTGACGTGACGGAGCACGAGCGCAGCCAGCTTGCCCTGCAGAATGGCAAGGAACAATTCGAGGCGATTTTGAACGCCACTACGGAAAGCATCTTTTTGGTGGATCGCCTGGGAAAGATTCTGGCGATCAACGCAACAGCCGCGAGCCGCATGAACATCCCGCAGGCGCAATTGCCGGGTCGATGCGTGTTTGACTTTTTCCCCCCAGAAGTGTCCGCCACAAGGCGCGGGGCCTTGGACGAAGTCTTTCAAACTGGTCGAATCAAGTGCACCGAGGACAAACGCGGCGAGCGCTCTTTCGCCCTCACCTACTACCCGGTAGTCAGTGCTTCAGGGGCGGTCGAATCGGTGGTGGTTTTTGCCGCCAATATCACCGAGCAAAAAAAAGCGGAGCGCGCCGCGCAGGCGCAGGCCCAACGCAATCAGTTACTGATGCAGACGGCCACCGAAGGCATCCACATTGTTGACGAACACGGTTACCTGGTTGAGGCCAATGAAGCCTTTTCCCGGATGCTGGGTTATTCGCCTGCAGAACTGGCACACGCCCCGGTCACGCAGTGGGATGCGCGCTGGAATGACGATCAACTGGCGGAAAAGATCGCCCAGCTGATAAAGCACGGCGGTGCATTCGAGACCGTGCACCGGCGCCGCGACGGTTCGTTGCTGGACGTCGAGGTGCACGCCACTGGAGTTTGTCTTGGCGGACAAACTTACCTGTATGCGGCAAGCCGCGACATCAGCGAGCGCAAGCGCAGTGAAGCCAAGCTCGTCGCGCGCGAGGCGCGCCTGGCGTCCTTCATGGCGGCGCTGCAGGACACGGTCGTCGTACTGGACGAACAAGCCCGGGTGGTCGAGTACATCCCCTCGCCGGGAACGAGTCACCCTGCCTTCCAAGCGACGGATCAGTGGGTGCTCGGAAAGACCTGCGCTGAACTGATGCCGGTAGCCGTGGCCACGCAATTCGCTGGCGCCGTCGCGGCACTGCAGGCCGGCGGCCTGGCTCAGAGCTTTGATTTCAGCATCGTCACGACGCAGCAGACCTACGGTTTCGTCACTACTATGAGCCGCATGGCCGATGCCTCGGGATACTTTACCGTGGTGCGCGACGTCTCGGCACGGCGCGCGGCGCGCCGGGAAATCGAACGCCTGGGTCAGCGCAATGCTCTGTTGCTGGAAAGCGTGGGCGAAGGAATATTCGACGTAGATCAAAACGGCAACACCAGCTTTGCCAACCCGGCCGCCCTGTCCATGCTGGGCCTGACGCAGATGCAAATCCTTGGCCAAGATCAGCACACACTGTTCCACCACCACCACGCCGACGGCAGCCTCTACCGCCACAACGACTGTCCGGTCCACAAGACGCTGCAGGATGGTCTGCGGCGCCGACTGGATTCCGAGTGGTTCTGGCGCCAGGACGGGACGGGTTTCCCGGTCTCGATGGTCGTTACGCCCATCGATGAGGACGGGAAACGTGTGGGCGTGGTCGTGCTCTTTCAGGACATCACCGACCGCAAACGCTCTGAGGAAGAAATTCATCGTCTGGCATTTCACGACACCCTGACGCAACTGCCGAACCGTCGTTTGTTGCTCGACCGCCTCGGGCAAATGTTGGCCAGCAGCAAACGCAGCGGCATGTACGGTGCCGTGCTGTTCATGGACCTGGACAATTTCAAACCGCTGAACGATGCCCAGGGTCACTCGGTGGGCGATATGTTACTGCTAGGGAAACTCTGCATAAGTGTGTCATCGAATTGACCGCTAAAACGTTAAGCATTGATGAAACAAATGAGCCTCGCCACCACCGGATTTGAACTCGTGCACAAGCGGACTCGCAAGCGCGAATTTCTCGATGAGATGGA
>CAIKVZ010000308.1 GCA_903830985.1 uncultured beta proteobacterium | reverse complement strand
TTCCATGGACTACGAGTTCAAGGAGTTCCGCACCGCCGACGTGGTCAAGGTCGACATCCTGCTCAATAGCGAGAAGGTCGATGCGCTGTCCATCATCGTGCACCGCAGCCAGTCAGCCTATCGTGGCCGGGCGGTGGTGGCGAAGATGCGCGAGATCATTTCGCGTCAGCAGTTCGATGTGGCGATCCAGGCGGCCATCGGTGCCAACATCATCGCCCGTGAGACAATCAAGGCGCTGCGCAAGAACGTGATCGCCAAGTGCTACGGCGGCGACATCTCGCGCAAAAAGAAACTTCTTGAAAAGCAAAAGGCAGGTAAAAAACGCATGAAGCAAATTGGCTCGGTGGAAGTTCCCCAAGAGGCTTTTCTGGCCATTTTGCAGGTGGAAGATTGATGCAGTTTCTCACCGCCATTGTTCTGGCCGGATTTGTCGGCTACGCCGGGAGTTGGTACTTCGGCGTGATCGAGGGCAACTTCGCGCTTCTGCTGTTCATGGCCACGGTCATCACGGGCTTGTATTGGTTGGCCGAACGCTACTATTTTTTGCCACAGCGTCTGGCCGTTGCCGACAAACTGGAGCAGGAGGCGGCGGCGCGGCGCGCCGAGCACGAGCGCATGGGCCTCAAGCCCGAGCATGTGGACCTGGCGCAGGCGCGCGAACGCCTCATCATGCAACCCTGGTGGCTGGACTGGACGGCCGGAATGTTCCCGGTGATCATTGCCGTTTTCGTGCTGCGTTCCTTTCTGTTTGAGCCGTTCAAGATTCCATCGGGTTCCATGATCCCGACCCTGTTGGTGGGTGACCTGATCCTGGTGAACAAGTTCGAGTACGGGCTGCGCCTGCCGGTGCTGCACACGAAGATCACACAGGGCCATGCGCCACAGCGTGGTGACGTGATGGTGTTTCGCTACCCGCCCAAGCCCAGCCAGGACTACATCAAGCGCGTGGTCGGTTTGCCCGGCGATGAAGTGGCCTACCTGAACAAGACCTTGACGATCAACGGCCAGCCCGTTAGCAAGCAGCCCCTGGCGACCTTTCTCGAAGAAGACAGCATGCAGTACCGGCCACAGTTCGAAGAGGAGCTGGGGGGTAAAAAACACCTGCTGCTGAACTATGAAGACCGGCCCGCCTACATCCAGACCGGTGCTTTTCCGCAGAGCGACAACTGTCGCTACAGCATCGAGGGCGTGGTCTGCAAGGTGCCCGCCGGGCATTACTTCATGATGGGTGACAATCGCGACAACTCGCTGGATTCGCGTTACTGGGGCTTTGTGCCCGAAGAAAATATCGTCGGCCGTGCGTTCTTCATCTGGATGAATTTCGGCGACATCAAGCGTTTCGGCTCATTCAAATAGTCACATGGTTCAGGTTCAAAATGGGAGAGCGTATATGAAGGGTCAACTCCTGGCGCGGCAGCGCGGACTGTCGCTATTCAGCATGCTGATCGTCGGTATCGTGCTGGCAGGCGCCGGCGTGGTCGGCGCCCAGATTGTTCCCACGGCGATCGAATACTTTGCCGTGGGCAAGGCCGTGAACAAGGCCAAGGAAGGCAACTCCGTCCCCGAGGTTCGTGCGATTTTTGACAAGGCTGCAGCCGTCGACAACATCACGTCGATCAGCGGCAAGGATCTGGAAGTCACCAAGGAGTCCGACCAGGTGGTGGTCTCCTTTGCCTACCAGCGCGAAATCCACCTCGCCGGTCCGGGCTGGCTGGTGCTCAAGTACGCGGGGCGTTCGAAGTAGTGGACGAAGGGCTGCGCGCACTGCAACACCGACTTCAGCATGGGTTCAAGGATCCACAGCTATTGGTGCGCTCCGTCACGCACCGCAGTTTTTCCTCGGACCACAACGAACGACTCGAATTTTTGGGCGACTCGGTCCTGAACCTGTCGGTCGCGGCCCTGCTCTACGAGAAACTGCGCGATTCGCCTGAAGGCGAACTGTCACGGGTGCGCGCGAATCTGGTCAAACAGGACACCTTGCACGCACTGGCCGTGCAACTGGGCTTGCCCGACGTGCTGCGCCTGGGCGAAGGCGAGGCCCGCTCCGGCGGACAAAAGCGTCCGTCCATCCTGGCCGATGCACTCGAAGCGGTGATCGGCGCGGTCTATCTCGACGCCGGCTATGAGGCCGCGCAGACTCTGGTGCACCGTCTGTTTGCCGCCGTGGAAATCAGCCCGCAAATGCAGGCCATCGGCAAGGATCCCAAGACCGAACTGCAGGAGTGGCTGCAGGGGCGCAAAATGAAGTTGCCGCATTACCGCGTTGTGGGGACCATGGGGCTGGCCCACAAGCAGAGCTTTGACGTGGAATGCGTCATTGAAGAACTCAGTCTGATCGAGCGTGGCATCGGCGGCTCGCGCCGGTCGGGAGAACAGGCCGCGGCCGCCGCGATGCTCGTGCGAATCCAATCGAAAGCAGAAACATGAATAACGAGAACAATGAAGCGCCAGACGCTGATGAAACAAGGCCCACGGTTGCCCTGCCTACCGCGCCACCGGTCGTTGCCGGGCAGCGCTGCGGCACCATCGCCATCGTCGGCAAGCCCAATGTCGGCAAGTCCACGCTGCTCAACGCCCTGGTAGGGCAGAAGATCAGCATCACCTCGCGCAAGGCGCAAACCACGCGACACCGCATCACCGGCATGCGCACGCTGGGCGCCACGCAGTTTGTCTTCGTCGATACGCCGGGCTTCCAGACGATCCACAACAATGCCTTGAACCGGGCGCTGAACAAGACCGTGCAGGGCGCCGTGGGCGACGTGGACCTGGTGCTGTTTGTCGTCGAGGCGGGCAGCTTCACGCCGGCAGACGCGCGCGTGCTGGCGCTGATCCAACAGGGCACGCCCACGCTGCTGGTGGCGAACAAGCTCGACAATATCCATCGTCGCGGCGATATCGCGCCCTGGCTGCAGACCATGCACGAGCGCCACAAGTTCACCGAATTTGTCCCCATGTCGGCGAAGAGCGCGAAAGACGTGGAGCGGTTGTTTGCCATCTGCGAGCCCTACCTGCCGGAGCAGCCCTGGATCTACGCCGAGGACGAACTCACCGACCGCAGCGAGAAATTTCTCGCCGCCGAGATCGTGCGGGAAAAGCTGTTTCGACTCACCGGCGACGAACTGCCCTACACCTCGACCGTCATCATCGACAAGTTCGAGGAAGAGCCGCCGGCGCGCAAGGGCCAGAAGCGCCTGCTGAAGATCGCCGCCACCATCGTGGTCGAGCGCGACGGGCACAAGGCCATGATCATCGGCGACAAGGGCGAGCGCATCAAACGCATGGGCACCGAGGCCCGGGTCGAACTGGAAAAGCTCATGGACGCCAAAGTGTTCATCGAACTCTGGGTCAAGGTGCGCGGCGGCTGGGCCGACGACGAGGCCCGAGTCAGGTCGTTCGGCTACGAGTGATGCGGGCTGACCGTTGCAGTTCGTCCCGTACCCGGCGGGCCTGATACGTGGCTACCAGGCGCATCGGCGATGAACCGGCCTACGTGCTGCACCGCTACGACTGGAGCGAGTCCAGCCTGATTCTGGACGTGTTCACGCGGCACTATGGCCGTGTGGCGCTGGTGGCCAAGGGCGCCAAGCGGCCCAGTTCGAGTTTTCGCCCGATCCTGCTGCCGCTGCAGCCGCTGCATGTGGCCTTTGGCGGCGACGCGGAAATCCGCACGCTCAAGGGCGCGGAGTGGATGGGCGGCCATGTCATGCCCACGGGCGACGCGCTGCTCTCGGGCTACTACCTGAACGAGTTGCTGCTGCGCCTGCTGGCGCGCGACGACCCGCACCCGCGGCTGTTCGACATCTACGCGGCCGTCGTGCAGGTGCTGGCGTCCGAACACGGCGAGGCCTTGCAGTCGGCACTGCGCGCTTTTGAGTTGCTGCTGTTGCGCGAAATCGGCCTGCTGCCCGCGTTGAATGGGCAGACCATGACGCTGTCTGGCCTGGACCCTGATGAGCGCTACACGCTGGTGCCCGAGGGCGGTCTGCGTCAGACGCACGACGACGACCGGGCCAGCCTGAACGGTGCTCAGTGGAGCCGGCTGCAGCTTGCCGTGGACGACGACAGCCCCTTCACCGCCACGCTGCGCGCCTGCTCCGAAGTCATGGCCGAGCTCAAGCCGCAACTGCGCACGCTGCTGCACTACCATTGCGGGGTCTCCAACCTGCGTACCCGGCAGATGATGATTGACCTGCAAAATCTATGAATATGACCCCCACGCTAATCACTTCGTGTATGGCGCTGTACAGGCCACTGCCAGAGGCAGTGGCTCTTCGCCACGTCCCTGCCTGCGCAAGCAGGCATGGAGCCGCGCGGCTCAGCCCCGCGGGGGCGCATTTTGCCTTGGGGCGGCGCTGCGCAACGTCGTGCGCGAAGCTGTACAGTGAAGCAGCGCCAATGCCGCCCTTTGCCTGGTTCACTTCGCAGACCAACGGCGTCGGGCGGCCCGGCGGCAAAACATGACTACATCTCTTTCCGTGAACCTGAACAAGGTGGCGCTGGTGCGCAACACGCGCCATCTGGGCATACCCAGCGTGACACGTGCTGCCACGCTGTGCCTGCAGGCCGGGGCCCAGGGCATCACCGTGCACCCGCGCCCGGACGAGCGCCACATCCGCGGCAGCGACGTCCATGATCTGTCGGTGCTGCTGCAGGCCTGGCCGGAGCGCGAGTTCAACATCGAAGGCAATCCGCTGCACAACCTGATGGACTTCGTGCGCCAGCTGCGCCCGCACCAGGCCACCTTCGTGCCCGACAGCGAAGGTCAGTTCACCAGCGACCACGGCTGGCGCTTTCCGCAGGATGCTGAAGCGCTGCGCCCCTTGATTGCCGAGGCCCGGGCGCTGGGCGTGCGCGTCAGCCTGTTCATGGACCCGATCCCCGAGCTCATGGCCGCGGCGCGTGAGGTCGGCGCCGATCGCGTCGAGTTGTATACCGAGCCCTTTGCCGAGAGTTGGGGCACAGCGCAACAAGCGGCCGAGCTGCAGCGCTATGCCGACACCGCTCGCGCCGCCCACGCGGCGGGACTGGGCGTGAACGCCGGGCACGATCTGAACCGCGACAACCTCACGAGCTTTCTGCGCCACGTTCCCCGTGTGGCAGAGGTATCCATCGGCCACGCGCTGATTGCCGACGCGCTTGAGCTGGGCTACGGCGCCACGGTGCACGACTACCTGCGCTGCATCCACGAGGCCGACGCTTGATCTACGGCATCGGCACCGACATCTGCGACGTTCGCCGCATCCGCGCCTCGCTGGAACGCCATGGTCCGCGCTTTGCACAGAAGATCCTGAGCGAGGCCGAGCTTGCGGTCTGGGCGAAACGCAGCGAACGCTGGCCCGAGCGCGGCATCCGATATCTGGCGACGCGCTTCAGCGCCAAGGAGGCCTTCAGCAAGGCCATCGGCCTGGGCCTGCGCATGCCCATGAGTTGGAAGCTGTGCGAACTGAACAACCTGCGCAGCGGCCAGCCGGTGATCGTGCTGCACGGCGGGCTCAAAGCCTGGTTTGACGAGCGTCGCTTAAGCGCCCATGTGTCCGTCACGGACGAAACAGATTACGCCGCCAGCTTTGTCGTGGTGGAAACCCAAGGAACTCCATGAACCTGCACGCCCCTGTCATCATCGACATCGCCGGCACCACACTGAGCAAGACCGATCGGCAGCGCCTGAAGCACCCGCTGACCGGCGGCATCATCCTGTTCGCGCGCAACTGGCAGGACCGCGCGCAGCTCACCAAGCTCTGCGCCGACGTCAAGAAACTGCGCCGCGACCTGCTGATCTGCGTGGACCACGAGGGCGGGCGCGTGCAGCGCTTCAAGACCGACGGCTTCACCCATCTGCCACCCATGCGCGCGCTGGGCGAGCTCTGGCTGCAGGACGGCAAGGGCGCACCTGGAACGGGTGCCATGCAGGCCAGCAACGCCGCCAGCGCCTGCGGCTACATCCTGGGTGCAGAATTGCGCGCCTGCGGCGTGGACCTGAGCTTCACGCCCGTGCTCGATCTGGACTACGGCGCCTCCAGCGTCATCGGCAGCCGCTCCTTCGGGCGCGACGCGCGCGTTGTGAGCGTATTGGCCAAGAGCCTGATGCACGGCCTGCTGCTGTCCGGCATGGCCAATTGCGGCAAACACTTTCCGGGCCACGGCTTCGTCAAGGCCGATTCGCACACCGAGATCCCGGTGGACAAGCGCAGTCTCAAGGCCATCCTGGCCGACGACGCCGCGCCCTACCAGTGGCTCAGCAGCACGTTGGCCAGCGTCATGCCGGCGCATGTCATCTACCCCAAGGTCGATGCGCGCCCGGCGGGCTTTTCCAGCAAGTGGTTGAACGACATCCTGCGCGGGCAACTCGGCTTTGGCGGCGCCATCTTCAGCGACGACCTGAGCATGGCCGGCGCGCGCGTGCTCGACGGCCAACCCGTGAGCTACACCGAAGGCGCCATCGCCGCCTTGGGCGCTGGCTGCGATCTGGTGCTGCTGTGCAACCAGAGTCTGGACGGCGGCCAGGCCGTGGACGGCCTGCTCGACGGCCTGGCCGAAGCCCAGCTCAAGGGCCAGTGGCAGCCGATGGAGAAGAGCGAGGAGCGCCGCCTGGCGCTGCTGCCGCGCACGCCGGCCCTGGAGTGGGACGCGCTGATGGTTCAGGACGCCTACATGCAGGCGTTGTCGCTGATGCCCTGAGGTCCTGACGCCATCGAGCGCTGATGGCCTTCACCGCCCCACGCAAGGTGCAAACCAGTCCAAGTCCTTGCGGTACAAGTCGGTCCGGATGTCCAGCAGCCCCAGCACGCTGTGGAACAAATGGTCGTGCGTCAGCGGCTCGTTGATGCGCTTTTTCAGGCAGGCGCTGCGCGTGCGACTGCGTTGCTGCTGCTCGGCCGACAACCAGGTGATCAGCGGTACTCGCTTTTGCACGTCCGGTGCAATCGAATAGGGCAGGCCGTGCAGGTACAGCTTGTTTTCGCCCAGCGATTCGCCGTGATCCGAGAGGTAGATCAAAGAGGCGCTGTACTGGGCCTGCTGTGACTTGAGCCAAAGCACGGCGATGTGCAGCACGTGATCGGTGTAGACGATGCTGTTGTCGTAGGCATTGACCACCTGCTGCTGACTGCATTCCTGCAGCAGCGGTGTCGTGCATTCGGGGCTGAAGGCCTTCAAAGCCGCAGGCGAGCGCCGGTAGTAGGCCGGGCCATGGCTGCCCATGGTATGCATGACCACGACGACGCCGTTGCGGCTTTGCTCGGGTGGCAGCGCCAGAATGCGCTCATCCAGCCCCAGCAGCATGACCTCGTCCAGGCATTCTCCGGCGGTGCAAATGCCTTCCACCGTGGACTTGACCGTGGAGGCATGGTGCACGCGCTCGCACAGCCCCTTGCAGCCGGCCTGGTTGTCTATCCACAGCACGGCCATCCCGGCGCGCTGCAGCACGTCCAGCAGGTTCTGGTAGTTGGCCTGCCGGGCCTCGAAGGCCTCGCGCCCCAGGTGCGAAAACATGCAGGGCAGGGCGCTGGCGGTGCTGGTGCCGCAGGCTTGCACCTGGCGATAACTGATGACGTCCTCGCGCGCCAGTTGCGGATTGGTTGCTCGGGCGTAGCCATTGAGCGAGAAGTTGGCGGAGCGCGCGGTCTCGCCCACCACCAGCAGCAACAGCGGCGGCTTGGCTTGGGTTGCATAGCTGGGGCCGAGCCTCGCGTCCAGGCCGATGGCTTGCGCCGCGCTGTGCCCACCCGACTTGCGTTTGAGCGCCAGTTCGCCCAGCGCGTAGAGAGTGTTCAGCGGATTCACCATGAAACGCAATTCGGAGCGGTTGCGCATCAGCGAAGAAAGGTCCTGGAACATCCACCAGCCCAGGCCCACGGCCAGGCCGCATGAGGCGAGAAAGAGGATGCCGTTGCCCATGGCCTGGCGCAGCAGTGGCAGGCGCCGCGCGGGCCGGCGCAACAGCCACAGACCGGGCAGTCCGGCCAGCACCAGAACGCTCAGCAGCAATCGGCTGTTGAGCAGGTCCCGCGCTTCCAGCGGGTTGCTCTGCGCCACGTTGAGCAACATCGTGCTGTCGATCACGATGTGATAGCTCAACATGAAGTGCGTGCTGGCGGCGGCGATCAACAGCAGGATCAGCAGCACGGGCTTGAGTGTCCAGCGCCAGGCCAACAGGCTGATGACCGCAGCCAGAAGCGCGGCAATCACCACCGAAAACCCCAGGCTAAATGCCAGGGTGCGAGCCATGGCAAGCCCCGGCATTTGCAGCAGTTCTTGCCACAGCGCCAGATTGCCCAGGGACGCCATCCAGACGCTGGCCAGCACGATCAACCACAGCGGATGCGTGCCGCCTGTCGGGTCGCGTCGCAGCAAGGCGACGGGCGTGATGCGCGCAGTCGGAGGTGGCATGGTGTTCTGGCTCAGCCCTTAGCCAAATGCCGCGCGTGGTGCGCAAGATGGTCGGCGATGAAGCTGGCGACGAAGTAGTAGCCGTGGTCATAGCCTTCGTGGCGCCGCAGCGTCAGCGGCTGAGCCGTCTGCGCGCAGGCGGCCTCGAACAACTCGGGGTGCAATTGCGTGGGCAGAAACTTGTCGGCCAAGCCCTGGTCGATCAGGATGCCGCCGGGGTAGGGTGCGCTGTGTTGCCCGGCCATCAGGACGCTGGCGTCGTGCGCCTCCCAGGTGGCTGTGCCCGTGCCCAGATAGCCGGCGAAAGCCTTGTGGCCCCACGGGCACTGGGTGGGGGCGCAGATTGGCGCAAAGGCTGACAGCGATTTGAAGCGTCCCGGGTATTTGAGCGCCAGCGTCAGCGCGCCGTGCCCGCCCATGGAGTGCCCGGTGATGCCGATGCGGCCCTCGTCAATCGGCAGCGCCTGCGCCAGCAAGGGCAGCAGCTCAGTCATCAGGTAGCTCTCCATGCGCCAGTGCTGTGCCCAGGGTGCCTGGGTGGCGTCGAGGTAGAAGCTGGCGCCCACGCCAAAGTCCCAGCTCTCAGCCTCGCCAGGCACATCGGCGCCGCGCGGACTCGTGTCCGGCGCAATCAGGGCCAGGCCCAGTTCGGCGGCCAGACGCTGCGCGCCGGCCTTCATCATGAAGGTTTCTTCTGTGCAGGTCAGGCCCGCCAGATAGAGCAGGGCCGGCACCTTTGCGTGCTCGGCCTGCGGTGGCAGGTAGACGGAAAAGCGCATCGGCAAACCAATCTCTCTGGAGGTATGCCGGTAAAAGCGCTGCACGCCGCCAAAGCAGGCGTGCTCGCTGACCAGTTCTGGTGCGGACATCAGTACAGCACCACGCCGCGAATCGACTCGCCGCTCTTCATCAGCTCGAAGCCCTTGTTGATGTCTTCCAGCGGCATGGTGTGGGTGATCAGGTCGTCGATATTGATCTTGCCCTCCATGTACCAGTCGACGATCTTGGGCACGTCGGTGCGACCCCGCGCGCCGCCAAAGGCCGAGCCTTCCCATTTGCGTCCGGTGACCAACTGGAAGGGCCGCGTGCTGATCTCGGCGCCGGCCTCGGCCACACCGATGATGATGCTGCGCCCCCAGCCCTTGTGCGTGCACTCCAGCGCCTGGCGCATCACCTGGGTGTTGCCTATGCACTCGAAGCTGTAGTCGGCGCCGCCGTCGGTGATCTGCACAATGGCGTCGACCACGTTCTCCACCTCTTTCGGGTTGATGAAGTGCGTCATGCCGAACTTGCGCGCCATCGCCTGGCGCGCCGGGTTGATGTCCACGCCGATGATCTTGTCCGCGCCCACCATTCGAGCGCCCTGGATCACGTTCAGGCCAATGCCGCCCAGGCCGAACACCACCACGTTGGCGCCGGCTTCAACCTTGGCGGTGAACAGCACGGCGCCGATGCCGGTGGTGACGCCGCAGCCGATGTAGCAGACCTTGTCGAAAGGTGCGTCCTTGCGGATCTTGGCCAGTGAAATCTCCGGCGCCACCGTGTAGTTGCTGAAGGTCGATGTGCCCATGTAGTGAAAGATGGGTTCACCGTCCAGGCTGAAGCGGCTCGTGGCGTCGGGCATCAGACCCTTGCCCTGCGTGCCGCGGATCAGCTGGCACAGGTTCGTCTTGCGGCTCAGGCAGAACTTGCATTGCCGGCATTCGGGCGTGTACAGCGGAATCACGTGGTCGCCCTTTTGCAGCGAGGTCACGCCCGGTCCCACATCGACCACGATGCCCGCGCCCTCATGCCCCAGAATCGCCGGGAAGATGCCTTCGGGGTCGGCACCCGAGAGTGTGTAGTAGTCGGTGTGGCAGATGCCCGTGGCCTTGATCTCGACCAGCACTTCGCCGAATTTCGGGCCCTGCAGGTCGACGGTTTCGATGGTCAGGGGCGCGCCGGCTTTCCATGCGACGGCAGCTTTGGTTTTCATGTTGATGATCCAAATTCAATAGAGATGCAGGCGACTATAAGCGCAGCCCCGGCAGGCCGCTGCGCTCGCGCCTTGACCTCAGAACCCGGTGCAGCAAGCCGTCACGCCGGCCAGATTGAACCGTGCTCCGGCACCAGGGCGCGCCAGCCCAGTTCGTGGGCTATGCGCTTGCGCAGCTCGTCGGCCGGCAGGGGGTCGCCATGCACCACGTAGACCTGGCCCGGTGCCTGCGGCATGGAACGCAGCCAGTCCAGCAACTGGCTGGCATCGGCATGGGCCGAGGCCGACTCCAGTTGCACCACCTCCGCCGCCACGGCCCAATCCTGGCCGTGGATGCGCACGCTTTTCGCGCCGCTGGCCAGGGTCGCGCCGCGTGTTCCTGGCGGCTGGTAGCCGGTCAGGATCACCATGTTGCGGTGGCCGCCGAGGTACTGCTTCAGATGGTGCAGCACGCGCCCGCCCGTGGCCATGCCGCTGGCCGCCAGGATCACCATGGGGCCGTGCCGGCTGGCCAGGGCGCGTGATTCGTCGGGTGTGCGCACCATGGTGGCGTGCTGCGTCATGGCGTGGACCTGGTGCGCGTTCAGCCGATGCTCGCCCATGTGGCGCTGAAACAGTTCGGTGGTGTGGATCGCCATGGGGCTGTCCAGAAAAACCGGCAGGGCATTCGGGACCATGCCAGACGCCTTGAGCAGGCCGATGGCGTGCAGGATGGCCTGAGCCCGACCCACGGCAAAGACCGGCACCACGGCCACACCGCCGCGCGCGGCCACACGCTGCAGCGCCGGTCCCAGCTCGGCCAGCACGTCTTCCACCGGGTGCTCGCGGTCGCCATAGGTCGATTCGATCAACACCGTGTCGGCCGCGGGTGCGGGTTGCGGCGGCAGCATGATCAGGTCGTCGGGTCGCCCCAGGTCGCCGGAGAACAGGATGCGGCGCCCGGCCAGTTCCAGCAGCACGCTGCTGGCGCCCAGAATGTGGCCCGCTGGCAGCAGTGTGACGCGCCAGCCGGGGATCGGTTCAAACGGCTGGCCCCAGGCTTGAGCCTTGAGTTGGGGCAGGCAGTCCAAGGCATCCTGGCGTGTGTACAGAGGCAGCGCCGGCGCGTGTTTGGACAACTTGTGGCGGTTCAGGAAGTTGGCGTCCTCTTCCTGGATGTGGCCCGAATCGGGCAGCAGGATGGCGCACAGGTCGCGCGTGCCGCTGCTGGCCCAGACCCGTCCCGCGTAGCCTTCGCGCACCAGCAGTGGCAGGTAGCCGCTGTGGTCCAGATGGGCATGCGTCAGCACGACGGCGTCGATCCGGTCGGGCGCCACGGGCAGCGGCTGCCAGTTGCGCAGGCGCAGCAGTTTGTAGCCCTGAAACAGCCCGCAGTCCACGAGCAGGCTCTTGTCGCCGTGCTGCACCAGGTACTTGGAGCCAGTGACCGTGTCGGTGCCGCCCAGAAAAGTGATGTTGACGCTCATGGCGTACCCCCTTTGCGAACATCCTATTCCGTTTTCAGGAACATGAATGACGCGGCCAGGACAGGCGTGAAAAAGCCGCGAGGCCCGGGGAGGGCGGCGCGGCTTCGGCCATGCAATGTGCGGGCCTTAGCTGAAGAACTTCTTCAAACGATCGGTCCAGTTGTCGCCCGTGGGCGAGTGCTTGCCGCCGCCCTTCTTGAAGGATTCGTCCAACTCGCGCAGCAGCTTGCGCTGATGCTCGGTGAGCTTGACCGGCGTCTCGGCCGTCACGTGGCAATACAGGTCGCCGGGGTAGCTGGCGCGCACGCCCTTGATGCCCTTGCCGCGCAGGCGGAACTGCTTTCCGGTCTGCGTGCCCTCGGGGATGTCGATCGACACCTTGCCAGAGAGCGTCGGCACGTCGATCTCGCCGCCCAGCGCGGCGGTGATGAAGCTCACCGGCACCGAGCAGTGGATGTCGTCGCCGTCGCGCTCGAAGATGTCATGCTTTTGCATGCGGATTTCGATGTACAGGTCGCCCGCCGGACCGCCGTTGGTGCCGGGTTCGCCGTTGCCGGTGCTGCGGATGCGCATGCCGTCGTCTATGCCCGCCGGAATCTTCACTTCCAGCGTCTTCTGTTTCTTGACCTTGCCCTGACCCTGGCAGGCGGTGCAGGGTTCGGGAATGATCTTGCCCGTGCCGCGGCACTGCGGACAGGTCTGCTGCACGCTGAAGAAACCCTGGCGCATCTGCACCGTGCCGGCGCCGCCGCAGCCGCCGCAGGCCTTGGCCTGGGTGCCGGGCTTGGCGCCGCTGCCGTGGCAGGTCACGCAGGCTTCCCAGGTGGGGATGCGGATCTGCGCGTCCTTGCCGCGCGCCGCTTCTTCCAGCGTGATTTCCATGGCGTAGCTCAGGTCGCTGCCGCGGTAGACCTGACGTCCGCCGCCCGGACGGCCGCCGCGCTGCTGGCCGAACATGTCGCCAAAGATGTCGCCAAAGGCCTCGGCAAAACCGCCAAAGCCTTCCGCGCCCGGGCCGCCGCGCATATTCGGATCGACCCCGGCAAAGCCGTGCTGGTCGTAGGCCGCACGCTTTTGCGCGTCGGACAGCATCTCGTAGGCTTCCTTGGCCTCCTTGAATTTGGCCTCGGCGTTGCTCGTCGTATCGCCCTGATTGCGGTCAGGGTGATGCTTCATCGCCAGCTTGCGATATGCCTTCTTGATCTCTTCCTCGGACGCGTTCTTGGGAACGCCCAGGGTTTCGTAATAGTCTTTTTTGGCCATCGTCTTCTTCAGTTTTGGACAGAGCTCGTTCGGCTCACGTCGCCGCGGTCTTCCCGGAACTCCCACAACACAAACGCCGCGTGGCTGATCGGGAGGATCAGGCCAACGCGGCGAGTCAAGGCGCCATCACTGCGCCCCGCGATCAGCCCTTCTTCACTTCCTTGACTTCGGCGTCGACCACGTTGTCGTCATCAGGCTTGGCACCTGCGCCCTGCTGACCGCCCTGTGGTGCTGCCGTCGCGCCCTGAGCCGCGTCTGCCGCTGCCTGCTGGGCCTGCTGATCGGCGTACATCTTCTCGCCCAGCTTCTGGCTGGCTTCCATCAGCGTCGTGGTCTTGGCTTCGATGGCAGCCTTGTCGTCGCCCTTGAGGATTTCTTCCAGGCCCTTGATGGCGGCTTCGATTTTTTCCTTTTCGGCGGCGTCCAGTTTGTCGCCGTACTCGGTCAGGCTCTTCTTCACGCTGTGCACCATGGCTTCGCCCTGGTTGCGCGCCTGCACCAACTCCAGCTTCTTCTTGTCGTCTGCGGCGTTCAGTTCGGCGTCCTTCACCATCTGCTGAATTTCAGCTTCCGTCAGACCCGAATTGGCCTTGATGGTGATCTTGTTTTCCTTGCCCGTGCCCTTGTCCTTGGCGCCCACGTGCAGGATGCCGTTGGCGTCGATGTCGAACGACACTTCGATCTGCGGCGTGCCGCGCGCTGCCGGCGGGATGCCTTCGAGGTTGAACTCGCCCAGCAGCTTGTTGCCCGCAGCAATGTCGCGCTCGCCCTGGAACACCTTGATCGTCACGGCCGGCTGGTTGTCTTCCGCGGTCGAGAACGACTGGGCAAACTTGGTCGGGATGGTGGTGTTCTTCTTGATCATCTTGGTCATGACACCGCCCATGGTCTCGATGCCCAGCGACAGTGGCGTCACGTCGAGCAGCAACACGTCCTTGCGATCGCCCGACAGCACCTGGCCCTGGATTGCAGCGCCCACGGCCACGGCTTCATCCGGGTTCACGTCCTTGCGCGGTTCACGGCCGAACAGTTCCTTGACCTTCTCCTGCACCTTGGGCATGCGCGACATGCCACCCACCAGGATCACGTCCTGGATGTCGGCGACGTTCACGCCGGCGTCCTTGATGGCCGTGCGGCAAGGCGCAATCGTGCGCTCGATCAACTCGTCCACCAGCGACTCGAGCTTGGCGCGCGTCAGCTTGATGTTCAGGTGCTTGGGGCCGGAGGCATCGGCCGTCACGTAGGGCAGGTTGATGTCGGTCTGCGGGCTGTTGGACAGCTCGATCTTGGCCTTCTCGGCGGCTTCCTTCAGGCGCTGCAGGGCCAGCACGTCCTTGCCCAGGTCCACGCCCTGTTCCTTCTTGAACTCGGCAATGATGTAGTCGATGATGCGCTGGTCAAAGTCTTCGCCGCCCAGGAAAGTGTCGCCGTTGGTGGACAGCACTTCGAACTGCTTCTCGCCGTCGACGTCGGCGATCTCGATGATGGAAATGTCGAAGGTGCCGCCGCCCAAGTCATACACGGCGATCTTGCGGTCGCCCTTTTCGTTCTTGTCCAGACCGAAGGCCAGGGCCGCAGCCGTAGGTTCGTTGATGATGCGTTTCACGTCCAGGCCGGCGATGCGACCCGCGTCCTTGGTGGCTTGGCGCTGGGCGTCGTTGAAGTAGGCCGGCACCGTGATCACGGCTTCGGTCACGGCTTCACCGAGGTAGTCTTCGGCGGTCTTCTTCATCTTGCGCAGCACATCGGCGCTGACCTGTTGTGGTGCCATGCGCGTGCCGCGCACTTCCACCCAGGCGTCGCCATTGTCGGCGGCGGCAATCTTGTAGGGCATCAGGTCGATGTCCTTTTGCACTTCCTTCTCGGTGAACTTACGCCCGATCAGGCGCTTCACGGCGTACAGGGTGTTGCGCGGATTGGTCACGGCCTGGCGCTTGGCCGAGGCGCCCACCAGCACCTCGCCGTCTTCCTGGTAGGCGATGATGGACGGCGTGGTGCGTGCACCTTCCGAGTTCTCGATCACGCGGGGCGTGTTGCCCTCCATGATGGCCACGCAACTGTTGGTGGTGCCCAGATCGATGCCGATGATTCTTCCCATGATGTACTCCTGCGAACTTTAGAAATTGAGATGCTGACTACGTGTGGCTGAGCTGAACGGTTTCAAGAGCGTCAGCGCACACGGGTTTATTTGGGTGCAGTGACCGTGACCAGGGCCGGACGCAACACGCGCTCGGCGATCGAATAGCCCTTTTGCAGCACGGTCACGACCGTGTTGGCCTCCTGCTCGGCAGGAACCACGCTGATGGCCTGATGCTGGTGCGGATCGAACCTGGCGCCGGCAGCGGGGTTGATGGCGACGACCTTGTTGCGCTCCAGCGCGGCTGTCAACTGACGCAGCGTGGCCTGGGCCCCCTCACGGATCTGTTCGGCGCTGGCGTCGGCGATGGCCAAACCGGCTTCCAGGCTGTCCACCACGGGCAGCAGGCTGTCGGCAAAGCTCTCGACGCCGAACTTGCGCGCCTTGGCGACTTCGTCTTCGGCGCGGCGCCGGGCGTTTTCGGCATCGGCCTTGGCACGCAGGTACTGGTCGGCCAAGTCCGCGCTCTTGGCTTGCAGGGTGGCCACTTCGGCCAGTGCCTGCACCAGCGCGTCGTTGTCGTTCGCGGCTTGGGCGGCTTCCTGCTCCTCAGGGCTGATGATGTCGCCCAGGCTGGCGTGTTCTGTGGGATTCTTGTTATCGGACATACGGTGGGACTTGGTTAAAGCGAATTGCGATGGCCCACAACTTGGGCCGGGGCTGCGCTTTTCAAGAGGCAGATGGACCAGGGCCTGGGGGTGTCTTGCCCGCCAAGCCTCAAGCCGGGCTTGTTAACCCTTGACGGCCAGCAGTTCGACGTCGAACTTCAGCGTCGCATTGCCGGGTATCACGCCACCCGCGCCACGGGCACCATAGCCCAGCGCCGGGGGAATGATCAGGGTGCGCGCGCCACCGACCAGCATGCCCGCCACGCCCTCATCCCAGCCCTTGATGACCATGCCCGCGCCCAGTGAGAACACAAACGGATCGCCACGGTCCTTGCTGGAATCGAACTTGACGCCCTGCACGCCGTCCTGGTACAGCCAGCCGGTGTAATGCACGCTCACGCTCTGGCCCTTTTTTGCCGTTGCGCCGTCGCCCACAAGTTTGTCTTCGTATTGCAGTCCGGAGGGAGTGTTGATCATGGTGAGAATCTCTTTGCTATAAACGCTGTGGCGGCTGTGTCCTGGCGCAGGATGCGCCGGGCTCACAAAGCCCCAAATTATGCCAGCAGGGGGCGGCCCCGCTCTGGCCTCAACTGATCGGGAACACCATGACAGTCCGTGACATTCTCAAAATGGGCGATCCGCGCCTGCTGCGCCAGGCGCAGGCCGTGACCGAATTCGACAGCGACGCCCTGCATTTGCTGGTGTCCGACATGCTCGACACCATGGCTGCCGCCAGTGGGGCCGGTCTCGCGGCGCCGCAGATCGGCGTGGACCTGCAACTGGTGATCTTCGGCACGAACGAGACCAATCCACGTTATCCCAACGCGCCACTGGTGCCACGCACGGTGCTGATCAACCCCGTGATCACGCCCTTGGCATCGGACGAAGGGGGCATCACCCCGGTATTGGAAGAAGATTGGGAAGGCTGTTTGTCCGTGCCGGGACTGCGCGGCGTCGTGCCGCGCTTTGCCTGCATTCGCTACACCGGATTCGACCAGTACGGTGACCCCGTTGACCGCACGGTGCAGGGCTTTCACGCCCGCGTGGTGCAGCACGAGTGCGACCACCTGATCGGCAGGCTGTACCCGACCCGCATGCGCGACCTGACGCGTTTTGGCTATACCGAAGTGCTGTTTCCCGCTCAGGCGCCGGACCAGGACGAGTGAGCGGGTGCGGCGACAGTGTCAGCCGTGCCCGCATTTCTGCATTTCGTCGCTTGCAGCTTGGCGCCCCAGCGCGGCTTGAGTAATCTGGGGTCTTCCTCCTGATACCCAACCCGGTCGCCCACCCCATGTTCAAGTCGCTGAATCTGTTGATCCATAAAACCCCCTGGTGGGGGCTGCTGCTCGGCGGCTTCGCCACCCTGCTGGCGCTGGTGCTGTTTGCCGCACCGTTCAAGGTGATACGCCTGTCCGACCACGCGGGAACGCCACAAGAAAAGCGTGCTGTCCAGCACGAGATCAACCAGGCCTTCAAGGACGGGGGCTTGAGCGTGGCCGAGGGCATTGTCCACGCCATGAAAGAGCGCGCCCAGGACCCGGATCGCAAGCGCGAACTGGACCGTGCCCTGGCCGAAATCGAGCGCGCACGCAACGAAGTCTCCAGCGCCGAGCAGGAGGCCGCCAAGACGGTGCACGAGGCGGCCATCGAGGCACTGAACGCGGCGCAGGAGGCGGCACAGGTGGCTGTCGAAGCGGCGCAGGAGGCGCGCGAGACGATCGAGGAGTCCCGCGACGAGGCGCTGCAAAAGTTGCGCGCCAAGGGCCTGGACGTGAGCGCCACCGAGAAGTCCTTCGAGGATCTGCTCCGTGGCGCCAAGGAAAAGGAGGCGGCGGCGCAGGTGGCGCTCGACGGCATTGCGAAATCGCGCGAACGCCTGCAACAGAGCGCGCCGGCGCAACCACAGGAGCCCAAGGTCGACATCACCATCAACTCGCCGCCGGCTCACTTCAAGATCGAGGCAACTCCCTCGCTGCCGGTGGAGCCGCTGCCGCCCCAGCTGCGTGACAACATCCGTGCCGCAGTGGCCGGCGACATGTGGCGCGCAGGCATCGGGTCGGCGCTGATCCTGGCCTTCATCCCCCTGTTCGTGATGCTGCTGATTGCCAAGTTTTTCATCGATCGCTCGCACCGGGCCCTGGCCTTTGCCCAGAGGAAAGGCGAAGAGGCGCAGGTCAGCGACATGCGCCGCCAGATGACCGAGGCGCGCCTGCAGGCGCTGCAGGCGCAGGTGGAGCCGCACTTTCTGTACAACACGCTGGCCAACGTGCAGGCGCTGACCGAGGTCGATCCGCCCGCGGCGAACCGTCTGGTGGGGCATTTGATCGAGTACCTGCGTGCCGCGCTGCCCAAGATGCGCGAAAGCAGTTCCACCGTGGGGCAGGAATTGGAGCGGGTGCGCGCCTACCTGAACATCCTGAAGATTCGCATGGGCGAGCGGCTGAACTTCGACATCCATGTGGCCGACGATCTGCTGGCCCTGCCGTTTCCGCCCATGATGCTGCCCTCGCTGGTGGAGAACGCGATCAAGCACGGCCTGGAACCCCAACGCCATGGCGGTCGCATCGATGTGCTTGTCACGCGCTCGCTGCACGACGGCGAGGCCCGTCTGGTGCTGCAGGTCAGGGACACTGGCGCGGGTCTGTCGCAGCGGCCGACGGACAGCGGCGGCGGCCTGGGTTTGAGCAACCTGCGTGAGCGTCTGACGGCCTTGTACGGGGAGCAGGGGCGCCTCAGCCTGGAAGCCAACGAACCCCAGGGCGCTGTGGCCACGCTGGACATTCCGCTGGATTGGCGCGCAAGCCAATCGGCTCAACCCGCTGCGCAAACCATGGACGCTGGCAACGCCGCAAGCGGCCCGTTACCCCGCGGCTGGCGTCGCGTCTGGGGCGTGACGCGCAAGACGCACGGCCTTTGGGCCACGCTGGTGGCGCGGACCTTCATGGCGCTGATGAGCCTGCTGATCGTGGTTTTCTTTGTCGGCCTGGTGGCCTTGCTGGCGGGCTGGTTGCCGGTGCAGATCAACGACTTCCAACTCAGTGGTGTGGAGGGCATGGCCGTGGGCTCGATCGGCCTGCTCGTCGCCTTTGGTGCGCTGGCGCTGGTCATCGCCATCATGGTGGTGATCCTGTACGGCATGGGATTTTTGTTTGCCAGCCTGCTGCTGTTTGTTCCGGCGGTGGTGCTGATTTCACTGTTCCCGGTGCTGTCGCCCTTCATCCTGATCGGCCTGCTGGTTTACTGGTTCTGGTGGAAAAAGCGCAAAACCCGCAGAATGCCTGATCTCAAGAACCACCACTGAACCATGCAACTCACCGCCATCATTGCCGAAGACGAGCCGATCCTGCGCGCCCAGCTCAAAGCCAAACTGGGCAAGCTCTGGCCCGAGCTGACCATCGTCGCCGAGGTGGGCGACGGCGAGGCTGCGCTGGAGGCGATTGACGAGCACCGTCCGCAGTTGGCGTTTTTGGACATCCAGATGCCGGAGTTGACGGGGGTGGAGGTGGCGCGCAGCATCGCCGCGAACCGCGAACTCAAATGCCATGTGGTCTTTGTCACGGCCTTCGACCAGTACGCCGTAGAGGCCTTCCAGGCCGGCGCTGCCGACTACTTGCTCAAGCCCTACAGCGAAGAGCGGCTCAAGCTCACCGTGGCGCGACTGCAGGAACGGCTCGCCGCCCGGCCGGCAGCGCCACCCCAGGACCTGCAGACGCTGGTGGCACAACTCTCGGCCCAACTCAAGCCGCAGGCCGAGTCGCTGAAATGGATCAAGGCCAGCGTGGGAAACAACCTGCGCCTCATTCCCATCGATGAGGTGCTGTTCTTTCAGTCGGACGAGAAGTACACGCTGGTCGCCACCAAAGAGCTCGATGCACTGATCCGCACTCCCATCAAGGATCTGCTCGACGGAGTGGATGCGGGCAAGTTCTGGCAGATCCATCGTTCAATCATCGTCAACGCCAGCGCCATCGAGGGCGTGACGCGCGACATGCGCGGCCAGGCCTCGGTGCGCGTCAAGGGGCGCAAGGAAAACCTGAG
Source organism: uncultured beta proteobacterium (assembly GCA_903830985.1). Classification (GTDB taxonomy): domain Bacteria; phylum Pseudomonadota; class Gammaproteobacteria; order Burkholderiales; family Burkholderiaceae_C; genus CAIKVZ01. The sequence continues at coordinate 5,399 of CAIKVZ010000308.1, read as the reverse complement.
TGTGAGCCGGCCGTTTTCGCATCTGTTCAAGCAGATGTGAATTTGCAGCTTGGGCCACGCGATACCCAACTGGCCTGCTTCCTGGTGTAGGCGCTGTTGCCGCAGCCGGTCGTTGGCGACAACGGCTGCTGCGCCTTGATCAATGTCCTGGAGCAGGTCCTGATCGCAGGCTACTGTCTGCCGTGCGACGGACCAATCTGTTGCAGGGAAGGGTCATATGAAAGTTACTGCACTTGTCGAAAATACACAGGCCCCGGGAATGGATCGCCTCAAGGCGGAGCACGGGCTGTCCCTCTACATCGAGTACCAGGAAAATCACATTTTGTTTGACACCGGCGCGACGGGGGCGTTTGCTGAAAACGCCTTCGAGTTGGGTCTTGATATTCGGTCGATTGACTTCGTCGTCTTGTCCCACCATCACTTCGATCATGGTGGCGGTCTGCGGCGGTTCTTGCAGTTGAACCAAAAGGCGACGGTCTTTCTTCGCGGCCCCGCGCTGGCCGAATGCTATGGAAAGTTTCTTTGGCTGGAAAAGTACATTGGAATCGACCGGGAACTGGTTCAAGCGAACCCTCACAGATTCGCTTTTGTCAATGAGCGCACTGAGCTTGCCCCCGGGGTTTTTGTCCTCACAGAAGTGGGGCGAAGCTACCCGTTGCCACGAGGCAATCGGTCCATCTTTGTCAAGGCAAACGCAGGACTCGAACTCGACCGTTTTGCGCACGAACTGGTATTGGTGATTCAGGAGTCGGACGGACTGGCCGTGTTCACTGGCTGCGCGCATCAAGGCGTATTGAACATGATTCAATCGGTCACTACGGCATTTCCGGGTCGTCCCATCAAGGCTGCCTTCGGGGGATTTCATCTCATGGCTTTGCCGCCGTTCAATTTCATGTCGGGCAGTAAAGAAGAGGTAGCTCAAATTGGAAATGAGCTGCTGAAATTCCCGCTCGATCGCGTGTACACCTGCCACTGCACCGGCACGCATGCATTTCCTGTCCTCAAGGGGGTGATGGGCGACAAGCTCGAATACATCCGAACCGGCGCCAGCGTGTCCTTTTGAATCGGGGTTGCGCCAGACGACCGCAACTTGGCCGCAGTGTGCCCTGTCCGGCGGGGTCGCCGCAGCGACTGCATCAGATTCTCGGGCGTGTCTGGTAGAACGTCATCGGCAGCACGGCAGCACGGCAGCACGGCACCAAGCGCTGCCTGCCGCCCTTGGTTCATGCCCGCAGTGTTCAACATCCCCACGACAGGCATCTCGCAGGGCCGCCAATCAAAAGTTCACCATGCCACACGATGCGGGACAGGCTTGCCCGCCGAATATGGCCGGGTGGTACCCTCATCCCGGTAGATCAATTGCGCACAATTTAATTGCGTGATACCATTGCCGTCATGCCAAGAAAATTGACCGACAACACAAGCAGCAAGCCCCCCGGCAACCCGGCCATGCTGCTGGACAACCAGCTGTGCTTTTCCCTGTATTCGGCTTCACTGGCCATGACCCGGCTGTACAAGCCGCTGCTGGATGCGCTGGACCTCAGTTATCCCCAGTACCTGGTGATGCTGGTGCTGTGGGAGCGTGATGGCCTTGGCGTCTCGGAGCTGGGTGAACGCCTGGGTCTGGACTCCGGCACGCTCACACCGCTGCTCAAACGCATGGAATCTGCGGGCCTGCTGGTGCGCCAGCGCTCCAGCGAAGACGAACGCCGTGTGCATGTGCGCCTGAGCCCAGCTGGCAAACGACTTCAGTCCCGGGCCGCGCACATACCCGGCTGTTTGGTGGCCCAAAGCGGCTTGCCAGTGGCCGACCTGGTTGCGCTGAATCACCAAATCAAAAGCCTGCGCTCTGCGATGCGCACGCCCACTCCCCATGCCGCGAATTAACCCGAAAGTCACACCATGCCAAACGCCGACATAAACCTGAAATGCCGCAAGCCGGGCGCGCTTTCAACGCGGGTGCACCTGCTGCAGTCTCACGTTCGGGTGCTCGCCACTGCCACAGCCCTCAGCCTGGGCCTGGTGGCAGTCAGTCAGGTGGCTGACGCCGCCAGCGCCATGGTGAAGGTCGATGAGAGCAGCTTTCATTGCATTCGTCAGATGTCGCCGGTGCGCCACTTTTACGTCGACAACCTGCTCGGGAATATCGCCGGCACTGTCGCTGCCGCCAATGCGCCCAAAGGCGCGCCGTACCCGCCCGGGTCGGTGGTGCAACTGGTCCCCGGCGAGGCGATGGTCAAGCGCGAGCCTGGCTTCAGTCCCGCCACCGGCGACTGGGAGTTCTTCGAGCTCGAGGTCAACGGAACCGGGACGAAGATCAACAAGCGCGGCTTCGCCGATGTGAACAATCAGTTCGGCGGCAACTGCTTCGGCTGTCACGCGCCTGCCCGCGAGCCGTGGGACTTCATCTGCGAGTCCGATCACGGCTGCGAACCGATTCCCATCGACCACAAGATGACCGGCGCGGTGCAGCGCTCCGACCCTCGTTGCGGTGAGCCCGTTCTGGAATCTGGCGACACGCTCGCTCTGTGGAAGATCCGCAGCATCCGTTTCATCGGCAAGACGAGGGCCTGGTTCAAGAGCCTGCTCTGAGCCTCGATCACACTTTTTTCACCCGTTTCCACCCGCCCCTGACAGGGGGCCTCACCCAAGAAAGTTTCGCCATGACCACCCAAATTGAAAAAGTGATTTACCAGGCACACGCCAAGTCCACCGGTGGACGTGACGGCACAATCCGCACGTCGGACGGCCTGCTCGACCTGAAGCTCGCAGTTCCCAAGGAGATGGGCGGCCCGGGTGGCGGCGTCAATCCCGAGCAACTGTTTGCGGCGGGTTACAGTGCCTGCTTCATCGGTGCCATGAAGTTTGTCGCCGGAACGCAGAAGATCGCATTGCCAGCCGACACCAGCATCGACGCCACCGTCGGCATTGGCCAGATTCCTGCTGGCTTCGGCATTGAAGTGCAGTTGGCGGTCAGCATTCCCGGCATGGACCGTGCCGCTGCCCAGGCGCTGGTGGACAAGGCCCACAGGGTGTGCCCTTACTCCAACGCCACCCGTGGCAACATTGAAGTCAGCATCACCGTCGTTTAGGCCGCACAGTCGCCTTGTCGGGCAGTTCACGCGCTGGATGAGTCCGTTTTGTTGGAAGTTCATTCGCCCATGAACCGCAGACATTTCCTCTTTGCGACCACGGGCGTACTCGCCGGAGGCGCCATGGCGATAGCCCCGCGGTCCAGACCCTGACGACGTGTTGCGCTGGCTTGATGGTCTTGACCGCGCCAGCGGCGTGCGCAGCAGCACCGAGTGGAAGATGCACGCCGTATTGGAGCAGTTGGCGCATGGCATCGAGATGAGCATGGACGGTTTCCCTCAGCCCAAGCCTGTCTGGTTTCAAGCATCGGGGATGCACAACCCGGCAGGACTGTCATCGCCCGTTCAATTGGTTGCCATTTCGCGCAAGCGCGCCCTTGCCAAGGCCGCAACCAGTCGGTCGCGCCATACGCGGTAGCCGGCCTCGCTCGGGTGCAGGCCGTCGACGAAGAGTCGCGCGTCCTGCCGGCCCTGGGCGTCGACGAATGAAGGAAACAGGTCCAGCCAGGTGGAGAAGCCCGCGAACTCCGGGCTTGCCGCCAGCGCCATCAGGCGCGCGTTCACCGGCCGCACGACCGTGGCATCCCGCGCGGGCTCTGACGTGGGCAGGATCGATTGCAGCATGAGCCTCGCGCCGGGCTTGCGCGCGTGCAGCGAGCGCATCACCGCCAGCACGCCCTCGAACACGCTGTCGGCCACAGGGGCCTCGGGCGCGTAGGAGTTGTTGATGCCCACCATCAGCACGAAGAACTCGGGCGCCAGCGCTGCGGCGTCGAGCTCACCCAGGCCCCCCTGCGTCTTCGGCAGGATCCGGAACAGCAGGTGCTCGGTGCGGTCGCCCGAGATGCCGATGTTCAGTGCGCGGTTCTGCGGCACGGCGCCGCCGAAGGACTCGTCCCAGATGCGCCGCCCGTGCAGGCGGCCCGGTATCCAGGGGTCGTCACCGAGCAGCCAGAAATCGGTGATCGAGTCGCCGACGAACACGAGTTTCACCGCTGGCAGTTGCGCGGTATCTGCGACCTGCGCCTCGATCGTGGCCTGGCGCTGCTGCCAGTATTCGACACGGGCCTCGGGCCGCGTCGAGGTGAAGTCGCGTGCGGCGGCGCCGCACGCGGCGCAGCCCGTGAGGGCGGCGAGCAGCGCCGCCACAATTCGGGCCCCGGGGGCCGAGCTTGGGTTACGTGCCATGAAGCTTGACTGCCCAGTAGACGGCGATGGCCAACTGCACCGCGAAGGCGCAAAACCTGGCGGTCACGGCGACGGGCGACGTGGACACGAGGTGAATGCAGGACTGGACGATGCGCGCAGCGATCAGTGCGTAGGCCAGCGGATCGGTCACGCTGGCCTTGCCCGCAACCACCGCCAGCAGCATGAAGCCGCCGAAAATGGGCAAGCCTTCCAGGCAATTGGCATGGGCACGCGCCAGGCGTTGCATGAAGGGTGACAGGTTCGAGTTCTCGGGATTGAAGCCGTTGGCCGCAACCTCGCCGGTGAGCACGAGCTTGGAGCGGATGGCCTCCATGAGCACCAGCAGGAACAGGGTCCAGCTGAGAAATCCGAGCAAAGCCAGCAGAGTAGGTGACATGGTGTGAACGCTCCTGGGTTACAGCGCGGGTCGGCCCGGCGCATGCCACGCATTGTGCAGCCAACCCGGCAGTCCCGTCCGTTCCACGCCTTGCCTTGAAGGCGCGCAACTGCTGCGGCGAACGACAGAACGAGGCTGGGTCCGGTCATGCACGCGGTACAGTCGGAAGTCCAGTACGCAGCAAAACCGGAAATACGGCAAATCAAATTGATCGTCCAATACCGGACCCTGGCGTCAGTTGCCCTTCAGACACAGGTCTGGAGGCAATTTGAATCCTACGCTACCCTGAATCGACCAATTGAAGTCATCTACGACGAATTCAGATTGTTTGGAGCACCGACCCGTGAGGGTTTGGCAGTCGATACCCCCTGCCAAGTGCGCTCAACCAGGGAGGGGCTCATCAATCAAGTTGCTTGATCTCACTCGCTTGAGTGCATTGCTCTAGTACCTCAACCCAGAAATATCGAAACATGAAAACGCGCCTTCGCACCCGTGCAGTTGTTGCCAATGCTCGCCATAGCCAGCGCTATGTCTGCGCTTGGCGCCTAGGCCTGAGCGCGAATCAATCACTTTCATTTTGTTCCGTTACCTCTGTGTCGGGGCTCTAGGGATGGTCTGCACAACCCTCGCCACAGAGTGAACTGAGCGAGGCGAATTCACAAAATGAAAACAAAAATGCGTTTTCGCGCAAATTCAGGTCGATTTCCGTCTGAATTTGGAGC
>CAIKVZ010000307.1 GCA_903830985.1 uncultured beta proteobacterium | reverse complement strand
GCTCCAAATTCAGACGGAAATCGACCTGAATTTGCGCGAAAACGCATTTTTGTTTTCATTTTGTGAATTCGCCTCGCTCAGTTCACTCTGTGGCGAGGGTTGTGCAGACCATCCCTAGGAGTCAATCATGACAACTCGCGTTTTGTCACCCGCCACCGCGCGGTCACCCTTCGTCATGAGCAATGGCCAGTCCGTCGCTCAGGTTCCCGGCACGTTGCTGGACGTGGCCGATCACCTGGCCGACCAATTGGCCGCCAACGGCTGGACCCGCGTTGCCACGGTCGGCACCTCGGGACAGCGCCCAAGCTCAAACGCTTCAGCCGTCGGTGCTGGCGTGGCGCAGCAGGGAAGTCTGTTTTGGGACACCACGTTGGCCGCATTGATCCTGTTCGACGGCACCGCGTGGCGCAATCCGGCCACAGGCGCCGCCGTTTAAAGGAGAGCCACCATGACTACACAATCAAATGGAAAGCGCGGTTCGCCGCTGTTGCTGAATCAATACAGTGCCGCACGGTCACGCGCTGCTATGCCATCACCGGCCGCGCTGAAAAAGCGCCTGCACGATCAGCGCCAGCAGGAAATGAAAGCCAGTCTGGCGCTGATAAACAAAGTGTTGGGCGTCACCGGCACGCCTGCGAAGCCCGGCACCATCCGCAAGTCATCCGGGAAGCCGCCGGCGCCGGTTGGCCTTGGCGAACTGTTGCAGGCTCGGATGCTGAAAAATCGCGTTCTCAGGCTGGAGCAGCGATGAGCGCCGCACTGTTCACAGGCACGGCGGTGCGCTTTGGTGTTCGTGCAGACGACGGGCTCTCTATGTCGCGCGGTGCTGTTGAGGAAGCTTTGCCGGCCTTCCTCAAGCGCGGCGGTCCAGTTCACATTGGACATGGCCGCGTACAAGTCGGGAAAGTCATTTCCGCCGAAGTGACGCCCGCCGCCCTGATCGTCAAGTTTGAGATTACCGACCCCAGCGCTGCCCGATTGGTGGAGCCTGACTGTTTCGGCTCGCTGAGCGTCGGATTCAAGTATTCGCCGAAGCGAGACGTTCACGCTGGCGTGCTTCATGGCATGGACCTGCTCGAAATTAGCCTAGCTGACATTCCCGGCTGCCCAGGCTGCCAAATCCATTTCCCCAAAACCCACTGAAAGACTCCAAAATGAATACATCACCCGCCCGCGCCGCACTGGCTGCGCATCAAGATCGACTCACAAAATTACTGTCGGATTCCGATACGCTGGCGCGCCGCGCCGAATCATTCCGCGTGAATGTCGCCGCCTACACCAACGACTCATTGATTGAAGGCTTGCGCGACCGTCGCCGTGAGGTTTTGGCCGATGTTGCAACCGGCGTGAAGCCCATGGCGGTGCTCTCCCTGTTCGACCAAGAACTGAGTCAGGCGGAGCAAAAATATCGTGATGGCCGTCTCGAAGCCGAACTTGCAGCCGCAGGCGCCCAAAGGCTGACTGCACAACATGCTGAACTGGCGCAGGAAATCACCGTGCTGAGCAATCAGTTGCCGGCGCTGAAGTACGCCGCACTGCTTGAGGTTGCCGAAGACAAACTGCCGGCATATCGCAACGCCCTGGAACAGTTGGGCGCCGCCACGGCCGAACTCATGGGCGCCTGCGCTGCCGTCGATAGTGTTGCCGACTTGTTCGTCGATCCGAAACGCCTGCCGGTAACTGGCGAACTGCGGCAAACCCAATTCGGCGCTACGCTGCCGGCGCTGCCTGGTGTCGATCCGAAGGAATGGACTTTCGATATTGCTGCGCAGGCCACCCAAGTCATGCACGCGTCATTGGCATCGCTGGAAGGCTAAAAGTGGCCACTCGTACCGGCGAAATAGTTGATGTGGACTACGCCGAATCCGGCGTGGCCACCAGCATGTCGGTCAGGCATACCCTACCCAAAATATCAGCATCAAAGCTACCGCTGGACACGCTGGAGGGCGTGCGCCGTGAACTGGCTAGGGTGTATCGGGAAATGCGCGCCGGCACGCTACCGGCTCAGCAGGGCACGCGGCTGACCTATGTTTTGGGCGAGGTCGGCAAACTGTTGGCTCTCACCCGGCTGGAGGTCCGCATTGAGCAACTTGAAGCTGGCACGCCCCTGCAAATTGAAGGAAGCGACCATGGCGACGACGACGAATCTTGAACAGCGGCTGTTGAAGCTGGAACGCGCCCAACAGTCGCGGCTGTTGGTCAACCGCGCGCCGGTGCTGGAAATTTTCTACGTTGATGTTGACGCTGACGGCGCGCAAGTTGGCGAGCCTGAACACGCCTACACCGTCACGCCCGCCCAGCGCCCTGGTGTGGTGGTGCGCTTCCCTGGTGGCCGCTGGCGCTGAGAGTCTCGCGGCGCAAAATTGCGCCGCGACCATGGTTGGCCGCCTAATTTTCAGGTGGTCGCCGGGGCTTTTTCCCTGCCTATGCACCATGGCTATCAAGAATGAGTTTGTAATAGCTATTGGTTATATACCCTATTCCCTGGCGGCTGGTGCAGTTCATCAACAACCAACGCGCGGAGGGCGAAGCCGTGCTTGAACACTACAACTTCCTTGCGAAAGTGCCGCAAGTGCTTGGATCATGTGCAGGAAATTTTTCCTCCACATACCCCTGTGCCTGGGCCGAACGGCGGAACCCGCAATTCCCCGTGTTTCATCTTCCCCAAGCGCGAAGCCTGCCTCATGGCGATGAGCTACAGCTACGACTTGCAAGCCAAGGTGTTCGCCTACACGGCATCCGCCGAGCCTGTAATGACGCTGTGGGCCGTCGCTGGGGCCTGGGTGCTGCTGCTTGGGTCGCCTGAGGCGGTAATTGCACATTGTGGTAGCTGTCGCTTTTTTGCGATGGTAAACACCATGGTCAGAGGCGTTTCACAACTTTATTTGAATGTTTGCCCTTTGGGGCAATTGTTTCTTTGCTGTCATGCATCTAAGCTTCTCTCGTAAAATTTTTTTGATAATTCCCTAAATGCTTATGCAAGGAGTGATAGATGGCTCTGATTAAATGTGCCGAGTGCGGAAAAGACGTTAGCACGGAGGCTAAAAAATGCCCGTCTTGCGGAGCCAAGGTAAAGATTCCAAAGAAGCCGACCTCGCCGTTTCTCAAATACCTGCTGATCGGAGTTGTTGGACTCACATTCATCGGCGCATATATGGGTAACCAAGACAACCGGGACGCGCAAAAGGCCGATGAGGCGAAACTTGCAGCCATGTCGCCCGAGCAACGTAACACCGTTCTTGCACAACGTCAGGCAAACGCCGCAAGTGCCGCCGCCAGCGCGGAAGCCAAGAGGGCCGCTGATGAAAAGAAGACGGCGGAGTCAAAGGCGGCGCGTGACGACGTTGGCATGGCAGAGGCGACTTGCCAGTTGCTTTTTGAAAAAAATGCGCATGATCCAAGTTCTGTAGAGTGGATCTCTGACGAGAAAAAGTTTGCGTACACATCAAAGGACATGAAGCAGGCAACATCTATTCAAGCCGTGAGGGCAAAAAATGCCATGGGCGGCCTAATCAAGGGCGCTGCGAAGTGCACGTTAGTTAAGGATGGCACGCAATGGAGCGTGGCGAAAATTGAGCAGTTGTAACGCCCTGGCGCCAGTGGTGAAGCTCGTAATCACCCTGTTGCCGTGTTTCTGGCTTGGCTGGTGCCATGGTGTGGCTCAGGCCGGTTTATCGCCGCCTGGAGCGTTTTGGCGGGTCAATGTGGCGGCGTGGCCGGTGAAACCATGCGAAAACCTGCCCTGGTGGCTGCCGGGTACTTCTACAAAACCGGGTATGGCACCGGGTACAAATGGCTTTGAAAATGGCAACAGCAAGCAATGGCGCGGCCTGCGGGAAACTATCTCTGTTCAGCTCCTGAGTGCTGTTTGGCCTGTGCTACATTAAAGCCATGCATTTCGCACATTCCTTTTTCAGCTATTTTTGGTTCTCCAGCGCCGCCGGCGGTCGAGAGTTCTGAACGGTCCTGAAAAAGACGTCAAGAAATTCCCGAAAAACCGCCGGCAACCCCGGCGGTTTTTTTTTGCCACCATTTTTTTTCAATCGCACCTCGAACCTGTCAGGAGAAGCCAGCCATGAATGCCAAAGTCACCGCAGCCACAACCGATGTCTGGCAAGCGCAACCCGTCGACAAAACCAGCCAGACCGACGACCAACGCATCCAGGACATCACCGTGCTGCCGCCACCTGAACATCTGATCCGCTTTTTCCCGATTCGCGGCACCCCCGTTGAGACGCTGATCACGCGCACACGAAAAGCCATCCACAACATCATGGCAGGCAAGGATGACCGCCTGCTGGTCGTCATCGGGCCCTGCTCGATCCACGATCCGGCGGCGGCGCTGGCCTACGCGCAGCGCCTGAGTGAGATGCGCCTCAAGTACGCCGCCACGCTGGAAATTGTCATGCGCGTGTATTTTGAAAAACCGCGCACCACGGTGGGCTGGAAGGGGTTGATCAACGACCCCTACATGGACGAGTCCTACCGCATTGATGAGGGACTGCGCATTGCGCGTCAGTTGCTGATCGAAATCAATCGGCTGGACCTGCCCGCGGGCAGCGAGTTCCTTGACGTGATCTCCCCCCAGTACATTGGCGAGTTGATTTCCTGGGGGGCCATCGGCGCGCGCACCACGGAAAGTCAGGTGCACCGCGAACTGGCTTCGGGGCTGTCCGCACCCATCGGCTTCAAAAACGGCACGGATGGCAATATCCGCATCGCCACCGACGCGATTCAGGCTGCAGCGCGACCGCACCACTTCCTGTCGGTGCACAAGAACGGCCAAGTGGCGATCGTACAGACCAAGGGCAATCCGGATTGCCACGTCATCCTGCGCGGTGGCAAGGCGCCGAATTACGACGCCGCCAGCGTGGCTGCTGCCTGCAAGGACCTCGAAGCCGCAAAATTACCCGCCACACTGATGGTGGACTGCAGCCACGCGAACAGCTCCAAGCAGTATCAAAAGCAGCTTGACGTGGCGCGAGAGGTGGCGCAGCAGATCACCGCAGGTTCGCGCAGCGTGTTCGGGGTCATGGTAGAGAGCCACCTGCACGCGGGTGCGCAAAAGTTTACGCCGGGCAAGGATGACCAGAAGAAACTGGAGTTTGGCAAGAGCATTACCGACGCCTGTCTCGGCTGGGATGATTCGGTGCAGGCGCTGGACGTATTATCGGAAGCGGTGGCTGCCCGCCGTGCCCTTTGACCGGGTCGATATTTGGCGGTGTGTTGAATTTACTGAAAGGCAAGAATCATGCGAAGCGAAGTGATCGTCCAAGTGGACGCGGACCAGGAATTCAGAATCAATCTGGAAGCATTGACGCCCATGGCGCCCGATGCTGCGCGGCGTTGGTTGGACGAGCAGTTTGTTGCGCTGGAGTGTGAGCCGCTGCGCGCCACGGGAAAGTTGCTGACGGCCGACCGCGTCTTGTGCGTGGCCCAAGCGGCCGGTGCACAGCGCCTGGCAGAACCCGAGTGGGCACAGACCTTTGCCCGTGCCGCGAGCGCCTCGCTGGGCAAACCGGTGGTGCGCATCGACGTGAAGGCGATGGCCGTCAGTTACTGAGGCTCAGGGCGCGGCAGGGTCGCGCAATTTGTCCAACAGCTTGGCGTGCACACCACCAAAGCCGCCATTGCTCATGCACACGATGTGATCCCCCGGTCGCGCCGCCGCCAGCACCTGATGCAGCAACTGCTCGATGCTGTCGGCGACCTGCGCCTTCGCGCCCATCACCCCCAGCGCTTCATGGGCGTTCCAGCCCAGGCCTCCGGCGTGGCAGAACGCCAGGTCCGCATCTTCCAGACTCCAGGGCAGTTGCGCCTTCATGGTGCCCAGCTTCATGGTGTTGGAACGCGGCTCGAATACCGCCAGGATGCGCCCCCTGGGCTTGCCCGGCTGCGCCAGGGCGGCTGCGTCCAAGCGGCGGCGCAGTCCGTCCAGGGTGGTGTGGATGGCCGTGGGGTGGTGCGCGAAGTCGTCGTACACGGTGATGCCCGCCACGCTGCCGCGAATTTCCATGCGTCGCTTGACGTTCAGGAACTGCTGCAGTGCCTGCGCTGCGACGGCCGGATCCACGCCAACATGCTGGGCTGCAGCGATGGCAGCCAGCGCGTTCATCTGGTTGTGTACGCCGCTCAGGTCCCAACTGACATCGCCGACTGCAGCGCCATGGTGCAACACCGAAAACTGGTCGTGCGCGCCTGTGGCCTGCCAGTCGCCGCTTGGGCCAAAACTGGCGCGCTCGCTCCAGCAGCCCTTGGCCAGCACCCTTTTCAGGCTCACTTCCGTGGCGTTGTAGACGACACGTCCCGAGGCGGGAATGGTGCGCACCAGATGGTGGAACTGACGCTCGATGGCGGCCAGGTCGTCAAAGATGTCGGCGTGGTCGAATTCCAGGTTGTTCAGGATCGCTGTGCGTGGCCGGTAGTGCACGAACTTGCTGCGTTTGTCGAAAAATGCCGTGTCGTATTCGTCGGCCTCGATGACGAAATGCCGCCCCGCCCCCAGGCGCGCCGAGACGCCGAAATTCACCGGTACGCCGCCCACCAGAAAGCCTGGGTTGAGGCCGGCGTAGTCGAGAATCCAGGTCAGCATGCCTGTGGTGGTGGTTTTGCCGTGGGTGCCAGCAACCGCCAGCACGTGGCGCCCCTGCAGCACGTGTTCGGCCAGCCATTGCGGGCCGCTGGTGTAGGGCAGGCCCGCGTCCAGTACCGCTTCCATCAGCGGGAAGCGCGGGCTACCGTCTTCGCGCTGGCCGCGAAACACCACGTTGCCCACCACAAAGATATCGGGCTTCAGGGCCAGTTGTTCCGCGCCAAACCCTTCGATCAGTTCGATGCCCAGGGCGCGCAGTTGATCGCTCATGGGCGGATAGACACCCGCATCACAGCCTGTGACCCGATGCCCGGCTTCGCGCGCCAGCGCTGCGAGTCCACCCATGAAGCTGCCGCAAATACCCAAAATATGAATGTGCATGGGCCTATTTTAAGGTTCGTGCACCGACTGAAAGCTCACCAGATCCGCCGTTTGCTGTGCAAGACACGCCGCGACAAGGCCAATCCGAATCTGGGAAAATTCGAGCATGGAAACGAGTAAAGCTGAAATCGCCGCTGCTGCGGCGCGCATGGTGGTGGAAGAAGGGCTGGAGTACGGTCCTGCCAAGCGCCGCGCCGTCAAGCAACTGGGACTGGGTGGCCGCTGCGCTCTGCCGGGGAATGACGAGATTGAAGACGCCGTGCGGGAATACCTTGAGCTTTTCGCGTCCGATACGCAGCCGCAGGAGTTGGCGGCACTGCGGCGCCAGGCGCTGCTCTGGATGGAGCGGCTGCAGACGTTTCGGCCCTATCTGAGCGGCGCCGTCTGGCACGGCACGGCAACGCGCAACTCGGATATCTACCTGCAACTGTTTTGCGATGACTCCAAGTCCGCGGAGATTGCGCTGATCGACCGCAAGGTGGTGTACGAGGCGCGCACTGTGACCGGTTTCAACGGCCAGTCGACCGAGGCGCTGAGCGTGCACAGTTGGTGCGACGAACTGCAGGAAGACATTGGCGTACACCTGCTGGTGTACGACCTTGACGATGTGCGCGGCGCGCTCAAGCCCGACGCTCGCGGCCGCTCGCCGCGCGGCAACGTGCAAGCCGTGCGCCGTCTGGTGCATGATCCGGCTCTATGAGTGAACCTATCGAATCGACAGAGCGCCTGACCCTGCCCCCCGCCGACGAGCGCCGCCGCCGCCTGCTTTACGCAGCCGTGGCAGCGACGGCCGGCTTGGGTGGCGCAGGCCTGGCCTGGTGGAAATACGCCGCGCCGGGTGGCGCTGAGCCGGTCGCACCCAGCCTGTGGACGCGCAAATTCAACACCCCGGCCGGGGCGGTGCTGGACCTGCAGGCTTTTCGGGGTAAACCCCTGGTGCTTAACTTCTGGGCTACCTGGTGCCCGCCCTGTGTGGAAGAAATGCCCTCATTGGATCGTTTTTACCGCGAAAACTCGGCCAAGTCCTGGCAAGTCCTTGGCCTGGCAATTGATCGCCAATCTTCGGTGCGGCGCTTTTTGACTGAATACCCTGTTGCCTATCCGATCGCCATGGCCGAAGTGGAGGGCTCGGAGTTGGGGCAGAGTCTGGGCAACCTGAGTGGCGGTTTGCCCTTCACCGTGGTCATCGGCGCTGACGGCAGCGTGCTGCAGCGTAAAATCGGCCGGCTTGCATCGGGCGATTTTCAGGCCTGGGCAGCTCTTTAAGCTGTCCGGAGTGCCTAAAATATTTTTATATTTCCGGAAATTGCTGATAAATATATAAATTTAGGCTCTAAATGAACGAGGTTGTTGAATTTTGAGTTAAATTCGCGCTTTCTTCTTAGGCCGGAACTGGAGACCTCATGGACTTGCGAAAACTGAAAACACTGATTGACCTGGTATCGGATTCCAACGTCACTGAGCTGGAAATCACCGAAGCCGAAGGCAAGGTACGCATCGTTAAGGGCGGCGCGATGCAGCAGACCCAGGCTTATGCCACCATGCTGGCACCTCCTCCTCCTGCGGCCGCGCTGGTCCCGGTGGCGTTGCCGGTCGCGCCGGTGGAAACCGGGCATACCGTTAAGTCGCCGATGGTCGGCACCTTCTACCGCTCCTCAAGCCCCGGATCCAAGGCCTTTGTCGAAATCGGCAGCACGGTCAAGGTGGGCGAAACGGTGTGCATCATCGAAGCCATGAAGATCCTCAACGAAATCGAGGCTGATCAGTCCGGCACGGTGACGCAAATCCTGTGTCAGAACGGGCAAGCCGTGGAATACGGCCAGCCCCTGTTCGTGATCGAGTAAGAAGCCAAGGATTGCCTGCGCATGTTTAAAAAAATATTGGTCGCGAACAGGGGAGAGATCGCTCTTCGCATTCAGCGCGCCTGTCGCGAGATGGGCATCAAGGCGGTGATGGTGTATTCCGAGGCCGATCGCGACGCCAAGTATGTCAAATTGGCGGATGAGGCCGTGTGTATCGGTCCGGCGGCTTCGGCCCTGAGCTACCTGAATATGCCCGCCATCATTTCGGCGGCCGAGGTCACCGACGCCGAGGCCATCCACCCAGGCTATGGCTTCCTGAGCGAGAACGCCGATTTTGCCGAGCGCGTCTGGAAGAGCGGTTTTCAGTTCATCGGCCCTACGCCCGAGTCGATCCGCATGATGGGCGACAAGGTCACGGCCAAGCAGACCATGATCAAGGCGGGTGTGCCCTGCGTGCCGGGTTCAGAAGGCGAACTGCCCGACGATCCGGTGCAGATCCGGCGCATCGCCAAGGCCGTGGGATACCCGGTCATCATCAAGGCTGCGGGCGGCGGCGGCGGGCGTGGCATGCGCGTTGTGCATACCGAGGCGGCGTTGATCAACGCTGTTCAGATGACGAAGGCCGAGGCCGGCGCGGCGTTCGGCAACGCCGCGGTGTATCTGGAAAAGTTCTTGCAGAACCCGCGCCATATCGAAATCCAGGTTTTGGCCGACAAGCACCGAAATGCCGTATACCTGGGCGAGCGCGACTGCTCGATGCAGCGACGGCATCAAAAAGTGATCGAGGAAGCGCCCGCGCCAGGCATTGCGCGCAAGGTGATTGACCGCATTGGCGAGCGTTGCGCCACGGCCTGCAAGAAGATGGGCTACCGCGGTGCCGGAACCTTCGAGTTCCTGTACGAAAACGGCGAGTTCTATTTCATCGAAATGAACACCCGCGTCCAGGTGGAGCATCCGGTGACCGAAATGGTGACGGGCATCGACATCGTGAAGACCCAGATCATGGTCGCTGCCGGGGAGAAATTGCCCTTCACGCAGCGCCAGATCACCATCAATGGTCATGCCATCGAATGCCGTGTGAATGCCGAAGACGCCTTCAAGTTCACGCCTTCGCCAGGACGCATCACCACCTGGCACGCGCCGGGTGGTCCTGGTGTGCGAGTGGACTCGCATATCTACACCAACTATTTCGTACCACCGAATTACGACTCCATGATCGGCAAGATCATCGCGCACGGCGACACCCGGGAGCAAGCCCTGGCGCGCATGCGCACCGCCTTGCTCGAGACCGTGATCGAGGGCATCAACACCAATATTCCACTGCACCGCGAACTCATGATGGATGCGAAATTCGTCGCCGGCGGCACGAATATCCATTACCTGGAAGAGTGGCTTGCGCAGCACAAGGCCTGATGGTACCGGCCATGCATGAACTCAGTCTTTTGTGTCCCGAGGACAGCGTTGAGCAGTTGTGCGACGCGCTGGAGGCTTTGAGCGCCCTGAGCGTGAGCGTGGAGGACGCCGACGCACTCACGCAGGACGAGCAGGCCATCTTTGGTGAGCCGGGCATGCCTGCGCCTCGTCAAGCCTGGGTGCGTTCGCGCGTGCTGGCGCTGTTTGCCGATGAAGCGCTGGCGAATGAAGCGTCCAGCGTGCTGGCGGAGCAGGATTTTTTTGCCGGTTGTCAGATCCTGGGCTGTGCCGTCGTGGACGATCAGGACTGGGTTCGCCTGACGCAGTCGCAGTTCACTCCGGTGGAGGTGACTCCAACTTTCTGGATCGTGCCAACGTGGCATGAAGTCCCTGCGGCGGCGCAGACGGTGATCCGTCTGGATCCGGGTCTGGCCTTTGGAACAGGAACGCACCCGACGACGCGCATGTGCCTGCGCTGGATGGCCACGCGCCAGCAAGCTGGGGAAACGCTTGGGCGGGTTCTTGACTATGGCTGCGGCTCCGGCATTCTGGCCATTGGCGCAGGCAAGCACGGCGCGGTCGACATCGATGCGGTGGATATCGACCCTTCCGCCATCGAAGCCACGCTGCTCAATGCCCAAGCCAACGCCGTGAAACTGCATGCCGGCATGGCCGAGCAGGCTGTGGGTCTGTACCAGACCGTGCTGGCGAATATCCTGGCGACTCCGCTCAAGGTGCTGGCACCCTTGCTGTGCTCGCATGTGGCGCCAGGGGGCTCGCTGGTGCTGGCCGGCATCCTGGAGCGCCAGGCCGAAGAGTTGACGCTGGCCTACGCGCCGTATTGCCGCCTGGCGGTGACGGACAGCGAGGACGGCTGGATACTGATGACTGCGTCGCTCTGAGCGTCAGCCCGGAGTCCTTCCCTGTAACGCGTTTCGCCTCAATGACGGAGCCGGCCCCATGAGCATGATCACCCGTTGCCCTGATTGCTCGACGATGTTCAAGGTCGTGCCCGACCAGTTACGCGTCTCCGACGGCTGGGTGCGCTGCGGGCAGTGCGGTCAGGTGTTCGACGGCAACGCCAACCTTCAGGCCGAGGTTCAGGATCAACCGGGCCCGGCGCCTGGGTCCGAGCAGACCCAGCCCCTGTCGGCCGATGGCTGGGAGCCTTGGGGCGAGGATCTGCCGCCCGAGCCGAACGCCGAGGCGCCGGACGCTGGCGCCCCGTTCGTTGAGGAAGACGCTGCGGCGTCCGAAGGATCGGACATTGAACTGCCAGCGACTATCGAGGCGGATGAACGCATCCAACCGATGGCCGATGACCCTTGGTCGGCCGGTTTGACCGCGCGCCTGATCATCCCTGCAGTGGAAACTCAGGCCTTGCTGGAGGACTCGACCACCAGCTCTTGGGGTCACGCCAGTGCCGACGTCTCTTTTGTGCGTGCCGCAAGGCGTGAGGCCTTTTGGGCCCAACGCTGGATACATTGGACGATGGTGGGCAGTTGCCTGCTGCTGACGCTGACGTTGGCACTGCAATGGGTGGTGCACGAGCGCGACTGGATCGCAGCGACTCAGCCGCAGGTGAGCCCCTGGCTCCAAGGCATGTGCCAGCCGCTGGGCTGCAGCATCGAGGCGCTCAAGTCGCCGGACGCCATCGCCATCGAAAATTCCTCCTTCAGCCCGGTACGAGGCGACGTGTATCGACTGCAGGTCACGGTGAAGAATACCGCCCGAACCGAAGTGGCGCGTCCCGCCCTGGAACTGACCTTGACCGACTCGGCCGATGCGGCCTTGCTGCGCCGGGTTCTGCTACCCAGCGATTTTTCGCCGGACGCACGGCCCATTGCTGCCAACGGGGAATGGTCGGGCAGCATTGTGCTGCGGTTTGCAAACAGCGGTGCCCGCGTTGCCGGCTACCGGGTGCTGGCGTTCTACCCCTGAGGTTTGGCAGCCCATAAAAAAAGCCCGATGCCCTTGAGACATCGGGCTTGAGGCGCTGGGCGCCTGCAGCTTAAGGCTTGCTGGCGGTTGGAAACGGCCAAGCGGCTTGCGGGTTCAGAGTGGTCTGAGCCGCAGGCGCTGCGGGAGCAGCGGGCTTGGCAGGGGCAGCAGGCTTGGCAGGGGCAGCGGGTGCTTTCGCGGCTTTCGCAGCGGGCTTTTTGGCGGCCTTCTTGGCGGCTGGTTTTTTGGCAGCAGGCTTCTTGGCGACAGCAGCTTTCTTCGCAGCGGCCTTCTTGGCGGGAGCCGCTTTCTTGGCAGCAGCCTTCTTCGCAGGGGCAGCGGCCTTCTTCGCAGGTGCAGCAGCCTTCTTCGCAGGAGCAGCAGCCTTCTTCGCAGGAGCAGCAGCCTTCTTCGCAGGAGCAGCAGCCTTCTTCGCAGGAGCAGCAGCCTTCTTCGCAG
>CAIKVZ010000306.1 GCA_903830985.1 uncultured beta proteobacterium | reverse complement strand
TGGCCTGCAGGCTGGAGGCGTCCTTGTAGACGTCCTCGCCATTGGCGCTGGCGATCACCAGCGTGCCGCTGGTCTGGCCGTCGGCGACGGTGATCGTGCCGTGGTCCGTCACCACGGTGGTCACACCCTGCGAGGCAGCGGACAGCGTGGCGGTGAAGGTGTAGTTTGCCGCTGCGCCTTCTTGCACATTCTGGCTAGCGCTCAGGTTCACGCTCACAGGCGTGATCGTGTCGACGATGTTTGCCGTGGCGCTGGCCGTTGCGACCACGAGGTTCTCGAAGTTGCCGCCGGTGGCGCTGGTGATGGTGGCCTGCAGGCTGGAGGCGTCCTTGTACACGTCCTCGCCATTGGCGCTGGCGATCACCAGCGTGCCGCTGGTCTGGCCGTCGGCTATGGATATTGTTCCGTGGTCCGTCACCACGGTGGTCACACCTTGCGAGGCAGCGGACAGCGTGGCGGTGAAGGTGTAGTTTGCCGCTGCGCCTTCGAGCACACCTTGGCTTGCGCTCAGGCTGACCGTGGTGGTGTCGATGGTGTCGGTGATCTGTGCCGTGGCGCTCGCTCCGGCGAAACTCACGGCTTCGAAATTGCCGCCGTTCACGGCGCTGACCGTCGCGGTCAGACTGTGCGGGTCGATATAGACATCCGGACTGGCCGTGTGCACCACCAGCGTGCCGGTGGTGGCGCCGGCAGCGATAACGATGTCTCCCAGATTGGTCGTCACCGTCACCGCAGTCTGGCCGGGGTTGCTCAAGGTAGCGGTGAAGCTCACGCTGGCCGCATCTTCGGTCACGTTGGCCGTGCTCAGGCTGACGGTGGTGGTGTCAATGGTGTCGACGACGGTCGCAGTGGCGCCAGCGGTTCCAACCACGAGGTTCGCGAAGTTGCCGCCGCTGGCCGAAGTGATGCTGACCTGCAGGCTGGAAGCGTCCTGGTACACGTCCTCGCCATTGGTGCTGGCGATCACCAGGGTGCCGCTGGTCTGGCCGTCGGCGATGGTGATGGTGCCGTGGTCGGTCACCACCGTGGTCACACCGTGCGACACTGCCGACAGTGTGGCCGTGAAGGTAAAGGCGGCTGTCCCGCCCTCCAGCGCGCCCTGGCTGGCGCTCAGGTTGACGGTAACGGGGGACATCGTGTCGCTGACCACGGTCAGCACATTGGCGTCGTTCACCGTCACCGCGGCGAAGCTGCCGCCCTGGACCAGGTTGACACTGGCCTGCACGGTTTCGGCATTGAGGTAGACGTCCTCGCCGCGCACCGGTACCAGCACCGAGCCGCTGGTCGAGCCCGCGCTGATGACGATCACCGCGCCGTTGCTCAGCGTGATGCTCATGTCCGAGCCGGTGGCCAAGCCCAATGTGGCGGTGTAGGTGATGCCGTGGCTGCCCTCCGTCACGGTGGAATCGGCCGTCAGTTGCAGCGTGGTGGTGGCGGGTGCGGTGCCGAGCTGCGCCTGCGCATCGGCGGGCGCGCTGAAGTTGTAGCTGTAAGACTGTGACCCGACACCCTCCGTGATGCGCAGCAACTGCACAAAGGTGCTGCCGCCGTCAGCGCCGCTGCCAGTGCCCAGGCCGGCGGCCGTGGCCTCCAGATCCAGGCTCAGGTCCGTGCCGCGTTCCAAGGCCTGAACGACCGTCTCGGCGGTGGTGGGGGTCGCGCTCAGCGCGCTGTTCTGGGCCGTGGGGCGCTGCTCGGATTCGGTCACGCTGTCATCGAGTCGCACACTTTGCACGGGCGCCACGTCCAGCAGCCGGCCGTCTTCCATCAGCAACTCCAACCTGGCGTCGCCCACGGTGCGCACGACCTCACCCTTTTGCAGCAGGTCACCGGCTTTGAGCAAACGGCTTGCGCCTTGGGCGTCCACTGCAAATACGCTTCCATTGCCATGAATGGCAGCGACGGTGGCAATTTGGGCCATGAGGATCTCCGGAAAAATAAGCAGGGTCGGGGCTTGGACGCGTCAGGCGCACAAACGGCAAGGCCTGAGCTTAGGGTGCGCGGATCCGGCTGGCTATTGGACCAAGGTACAGTTTTGCGGCATTGAGTGCCGCCACCGGCTGTGCCAGAGGCCGCAGCCGTGCCGCGGCGCGAACCGCTAGGTCCCTAAATCAGGCCGTTGTCTTCCTGGCTGTCTTGCGGCAGCAACTGCAGCCTGTAGGTCAGGTTGGCCCTGGTTTGGCGCCGCTCCATCAGCTTGCCCTGCGCCGCATCGGGCAAGTCGGTGAACTGGATCACGCCGCGGGTGATGAGCGCGTCGATCAGGTCTTCCAGCACGCGTGCCAGGTCGGAGTCGGTCTGGCTCAGCGCATTGCTCTGAACCGAAACTTCGCGCAAGAAAGCGTCGACCTCCGAGGTGTAGGGTGCCGCGTCCTCCCAGTTAGCCGCCTTTGCCTCCGGGGTCGACATGTTTTGACGCGAGACCGCGATGACGTGTCCCTGCGCATTGCGGCGGCACCAGATGTCGGGGTCGGGAATCTGCTTCATGGTTGGGTCTCCGTCTGTGGGGGCGGCGCGGCGTCGGCAGTATCAGACAAGCGCAGCACCAGTTGCAAACGGTCGCGCACGCCCAGTTTCTCGAACACGGCGCCCAGGTGCGCTTTGACAGTTCGCTCCGAGATGAACAGCTGGTCAGCGACCTCTCTGTTGGAACGACCCTGCGACACGCTGCGCGCCACTTCAGCTTCGCGGGCCGACAGGGCTGACCAGACGCCGCTGGTGCTGTCGGCTGCGGCAGCGACCCCCTGCGTGAGCGGGGAAGGCGGGCGACGCATCAGGGCCGCGTGGGTAGAGCTCACCAGTCGCTGCAACAGGTCGGGCCCGACCCACAGACCGCCGTGACCGACCACCAGAGCAACCTCCTGCAGCAGGGCTGGGACGGCGTAGGCATGGGCGTAGCCGCGCACCCCGTCGTTCAACGCAGCCAGGCCTTCTTGCGGATCTGGCATGCCGGACAGCAGCACCACGCGCGCACCCAGCAGCCGCTGCTGTATCTGGCGCAAATGCACGGGCCAGAGCGCATCCGCGCTGTTGAGCCAGAGCAGGCAGGAAGTAGCCGTCGCACCCAGCAGCCGCTCGGGCAGTGCCGAGGCCGAAACCACCTGGCCGTCCGGGAAGGCTTCGCGCCAGCGCTGGGGACAGGTCCCATCCGTCGGTTGGATGAAAAAATGGACTACGTTCATCGTTCGGTCAGAGCGTTGGCCTTGGCACGCAGTACCGGTTTGAGCAGGTAGGACAGCACCGATTTCTTTCCCGTCAGGATGTCAACCTGGGCCACCATGCCGGGGATGATGGGCAGGCCCGGACCCAGGCTGGGCTTGCGCGTGCGCACCCGAATGTGAAAGAAGGCGTTGCCTTTTTCGTCCAGCACCGAGTCGGCGCCGATCTGCACCACATCGGCGAGCAGGCCGCCGTAGATGGCGTAGTCGTAGGCCGTGAACTTGACCATGGCTTCTTGGTTGGGCCGCAGAAAGCCGATGTCCTTGGGGATGATCTGCACTTCCAGGATCAAGGTGTCGTCCAGTGGCACCACTTCCACCACTTCCTTGCCGGGTTGCACCACGGCGCCAACGGTGTTGACCAGCAGGCGCTTCACGATGCCGCGCACCGGTGACTTGATGTCGGCGTGCTTGACCTTGTCCTCCAGCGCCAGCCCGCCCTGCGACGTGCTGGCCAGTTTGCTCATGGTGTCGGAGAGTTCGCCGCTCATCTGGTTGCGGCTGGTGAGCTGCACCTCTTCGATCTTTCTCGAGGCCTCCAGAATGGACGACTGAACCCGCGCAATCTGTGCTGTCGCCTGCTCGCGGTCGCCGCGCAATCGCGCCACTTCGCGCTCCAGGCGCAACACCTCGACTTCGGACACCGCGCCCGTGGCGATCATGGGTCGCGTGGCGTTGAGTTCCTTGTTCATCAACTCCAGGCTGCGTTCGGCCTGGTCGCGCCGCGCCCGCACCTCGTTGAGCTCCTGCTGGCGCTGCGACAACTGGTTTTGCGCGATCGACACTTGGGTGCTGATCTCGGCCCGGCGCGAGTCGTACAGGCGCTGCTCCTGCGCCACCACATCGGGCGCTTCGCGCAGCAACTCGGCCGGCGGCTTGAAGGGCAGGCCGCGGGTCAGTGCCTCCAGGCGCAGCGACTTGGCCTGCAGGGCCAACTGGCTGACGCGGCTCTCCTGCATGTTCGAGACAAAGCGCGTGGGGTCCACGCGCAACAGCAGTTGACCGGCCTCCACAACCTGGCCCTCCTTGACCGGCAGCGACTCCACCACACCGCCGTCCACGCTCTGGATGATTTGCACCTGGCTGGTCGGCACGACGCGCGCCTCGCCGCGGGTCACCTCGTCCATCTGCGCAAAAGCCGCCCAGACCAGCATCACCAGCAGCGCCAGCGCCGCCAGTCGCAGCAGGCTTCGGGCACGCAGCGGTTCCTGCTGCAGACGTGCCCAGTCGGCGTCTGCAGCCCAACCGAGCCGGTCAACATCCTCGGCCGGTGTCAGACGCTTCACCAGGGGGCCGAAATGGCGCTCGCTGGACGCTGACGCGCGTCGTATCCAGGTGCCGAAGCGGGCGAAGGTTTTGTCGCTGAACCAGGCCATCACGTCGCCTTTCCAATGCGGCCCTGGCGCAGCGCCGTGACCACCTGTTCTTTCGGACCGTCGGCCATGATGCGCCCGCCGTCCATCACGATGATGCGATCCGCCAGGTCCAGCATCGAGGTCCGGTGGCTCACCAGCACCATCGTCTTGCCCTGGGAATATTCGCTGATGCGGCGCTTGATGTCGTCCTCACTGGAGTAATCCATGGACGAGGTGGGCTCGTCCAGCAACAGGATCGGCGGGTCGTTGATCACGGCGCGGGCAATCGCCACACCCTGGCGCTGCCCCCCGGACAGAGACTCGCCGCGCTCTCCCACCAGCATGTCGAAACCTTGGGGGTGCTGGTTCACCAGGCCCAGGATGCCGCCGATTTCCGCTGCCCTGACCATCTCGGGCGGCAGGGCCTGCTGCGCGCCCAGCGTGATGTTGTCGCGCAGGCTGCCATAGAACAGCATCACGTCCTGCTGCACGTAACCGATCTGGCGGCGCAGTTCCGCCGGATCGAGTTGGCGCAGGTCGATGCCGTCGATCAGCACCGCGCCTTCGCTCGGTCGGTACAGGCCGAGGATGAGTTTTTCCAGTGTGGTCTTGCCGGAGCCGATGCGCCCCAGGATCGCCACCCGCTCGCCAGGCTTGAGGCTGAACGACACCTTGCGCAGCGCCGGCGTGCTTTGGCCGGGATAGGTGAAGCTGACGTCGCGAAACTCTATCGCCCCCTGCAGTCGGCCTCGGCTGATGAAGCTGGTCTCGTTGGGGCGCTCCACGTCGCGTTCCATCAGTTCATTCAGCGCCGTCAGTGCCGTAGCTGCCGTGTGGTACTGCACCAGCAGTGCCGCGACCTGGCCCACAGGCGCCATGGCGCGTGACGCCAGCATGGTGCAGGCGATGAGGCCGCCCATGGTGAGGGAGCGGTCGGCAATCAGGTAAACGCCAATGACGACGATGGCCAGGTTGATGAACTGCTGGACAAAGGCCGAGGTATTGCTGGCCGTCGACGAAAGCAGACGCAACTGGGCCCCGACACGTGCCAGCAGCGCGGCGCTTTGTTCCCATTTGCGCTGTATCGGCGACTCGGCCGCCAGCGCCTTGATGGTCTCAAACCCGACCAGACCTTCGATCAGCGTGGCGTTGCGTTGGGCGCTGGCGCGGTAGGTGGTTTCGGCCAGTTCGTGCATGCGGCCCTGCACCGCCAGCGCGTACAGCAGCATGATGACCGCGCCCAGCATCAGGGGCAGCAGCATGAGCCAGGAGATCCAGCCGATGACGACCATGAAGATCAGGGCGAAAGGCAGGTCGATGAAGGCCACCACCGTGGCCGAACCGATGAAGTCGCGCACCGACTCGAAGGCGCGCAGGTTCGAGGCAAAGGAACCGGCTGAAGCGGGGCGCTGCTCCATGCGCATGCCCAGGACGCGCTCCATGATGAAGGCCGACAATTTGACGTCGGCGCGCGCGCTGGCCAGGTCGACAAAGCGTCCGCGCAGCGTGCGCAGCACCAGGTCGCTGACCAGCATGAGCAGCAGGCCCAGGGCCAGCACCCAAAGGGTCTCGAAGGCCTGGTTCGGCACCACGCGGTCGTACACGTTCATCGTGAACAAGGGCATGCCCAGCGCAAACAGGTTCGCCAACAAGGCCGCGAGCAGCACGTCGCGGTACAGGGCCCGGCTCTCGCCGATCACGCCCCAGAACCAGTGTCCATGGCGCCCGGCGCGGACCTGTGGTGTGCGCGCGTCAAAGCGCTGCAAGGGTCGGGCGTAGATGGCGCTGCCAAGGTAGTCGGCGGCGAGCACTGCGAGCGGCTGCAGCACAGGGGAATTTGACATTTCCGGGTAGACCACGCGGGCCTGGCTGCGATCCTCGCTGAAACCCAGCAGTACGCAAGCGCGCTCCCCCTGCAGCAGCACGATGGCGGGTAACAGGGATTCGTTCAGACCTTCCAGTGGCCTGGAGACGATCTGGCTGCTCAGGTGTGCGCGCTTTGCAGCGCGCTCAAACAGGCTGGGCGTGAGGCGCTGGTTCTCGACCGGCAGGCCGGCCATGATGGCCTCACGGGTCGGCGTCTCGCCATGGCATTGCGCCAGGATCAGCAAGCAGTCGAGCAACTCGTCGCGGCCAATGCCGGGAGATGACAGCTGCGAAGGTTCCGTATTCGGCATGCGCAATTCGTTCTGTTTTGATGGAGCCCGGTTTGGCACGGGCTGAGTGTTGCCACATCGATAAATCACCCGTGAATCTCTGGCGTTCACGCCGCGCTTGCCGACGACGGACTACTTTATCAGCCTTTCCCCGCAGTTTTTACGGCAAGCATGAGCAGCGCCACAGCGCTTGCCAAGCCCCTCATTGAATGCCGGGTCCGGTCGCACCGTCGAAGCCGAGGGAGGCCAGCAAGGGCAGGTCAGTCCGGTCCTGCACGCCCAGCGCCACCACCGTGATGCCGATGGAATGTGCCACCTTGCACAGTCCTTTGAGGAACTCCTGATTGCCCGGGTTGTCGCTCAAACCGCGGACATAGCTGGGGTGTACCTTGATGTAGTCCAGACCCAGGTCCGCCAGCTTGTCGCTTTCGGCAAAGCGTTGGCCAAAGTACTCCACGCCGACGCGACAGCCAAGTTGCTTGAGATTGCGCGCCAGATCGCGAAACGCGTCGAACTGGCGAAATACCCCGTACTCTGGGACTTCAAACAACAGCCGCTGACAGACTTCGGGGTAGGCCTTGAGCAGTTGCGTGAGTTCGTTGCGGAAGCTGAAGTCGGCAATGGTCTCGGCCGACAGGTTGACAGCGATGTCGCCGGAACTGGTGCGCAGGTGCTCGATCGCCAGCTTCACAACGCGCAGGTCGATCGGCGCGGTGAGGTTGAGCTGCGCGGCCATCGGCATGAAGTCACCGGCCGATAGCGGCGTTCCCTGACTGTCCACGCTCAGGCGGATCACGCCTTCGCTGTGCAGGGCGCTGGTCCCATCGCCCGACATCACGGGAAAGAAATTCAGCGCCAGGCGCCCGCCGCCCACGGCTTCGGTCAGCAGGGTTCGCCATTGTTCTGCCGGTACGGCGGCTCGGGCCTGTCCGTCCTCCACGGCGTGCCAGGTGTTCGGTCCCATGGCCTGGGCCAGGGCCAAGGCTTCGTCGGCGCGTGCCAATAAATCGGCCAGGTTCTGGTCACGCTGGTAGCGCACGGCGCTCAGGTGGAACAGATCCGGCACCCGCGAGCTCCACTTGGGGAGCACCTGCTGAATCAGCCCCTGCTGGATCGCCTGCGCCGCTTCCGTGGCCGTGGCATAGGTCGGGCACAGGACAGCGAATTCCGCGCCCTTGATGCGCCCGGCGCGCTGACCGGCATGACCGGTGCCGCTGGCGTAGAGTTGTGCGCCCACGTCGCGCAGCAGCGCGTCGGTCTCTTGCCGGCCCAGTTGCCGGTTCAGCTCGTTCAGGTCCGGCAGGCGCAACAGCACCAGGCTGCCGTTGGACCCCCACTGATCGCCCTGCAGCGCCTCGCGCAGGTGCGACAGGAAATATTCCCGACTCGACAAGCCGGTCACGGCGTCGCGATTGACCTTCTTGCGCAGGATTTCCAGGCGCGCCGATTCTTCGTTGAACATGGTCTTGAGGCGACCCACCATTTCGTTCATGGCGCGCGCCAGGCTTTTCAGTTCGGGCGTGCGGGGTTCGCCGATGCTCAGAAAGCGGCGCTCGGCGATGGCTTCGGCCTGTGCGACGACCTCATTCAGTGGCGCCGTGATGCGACGCAGCAGCAAGGTGCCGGCGATGCCCGTGGCGATACTGCCCAGAACAAACCACAGCAACAGCGCCAGTGTCCCTTCCCACAGGCTCTGGTAGGCGTACTGCTCCTGGCTGGCCAGGGTCAGGGTGCCGTACTGAATCCAGCCGTCCTGCACCAGTGCCTGTCCGGGTGCTGCAGTCAGGGGAATCGCGGCGACAAACCAGCGCGGTGCTCCCACGAACTCGCCCGTGAAGACGCGTTCCACCAGGACCTTGCCGGCGGGTGAGGTGATGCGGATGAATCGGTAGTGACCTGCGTCGAATTGCGCCGCCAACTGCATCTCGATCATCACCGGGTCCTTGGGCAGTTGCGACAGGGACAAGGCCAGCGCCGTGGCGTTGTCGATGTTCTTCACCTGAAGCTGCTGTTCCAGATAATGGCGCGCCGAAAGCACGCTCACGACCATGCTGCCGCCAAAGGCGAGCGTCATCACCAGGGCGATGGCGATCCAGAGTTGTTTGATGAGGGACATGGTGGGCTCGCTGAAATAAAGGGGGTGTCTGGGCTACAGGCCTTCCTGGTGCATGCGCTCAAGCACATCGCGCCAGCGTGACAAACGGGCAGTCGGGTCGGCGGACGAGGTCGTGGCGCCGCCCACCCACAGACCGTCACTGTTGAAGCTGAACACGGGGATCAGATCGCTGCGCATCGAAGCCGGTCGCACGCTGCTGATCAGGTTGTCAAGAATCAGCGGCTCCTCGGCCGGCTGCGCGTAGTAGCCCAACACCATATGGGCGATGGAGGCTGTGGCACCGCTTTTGGCACGCACATAAATGAGTCGAAGGCGCTCGTTGCTGACACCCAGAAGCTGCAAGCTGACGTACTTGGCAATGACAAAATCCTCACAGTCGCCTGCACCTTTGCCCATGAATTCCAGCGGCGTGGCCCAGTAGTCTTCCTGTCCCCAGACCTCCCAATCAGTCTGAAACAGGATGCGCCGGTTGAAGAAGGCGTTCACCTTGTTGAGCTTGTCCAGATCTGGCAGGGCGCGGGATTCCTCGATCAGACGGCGCCACGCCAGTACGGTTTCGGCCGCGCGCTGGCCATAGCGTTGCAGGGCCAGCGCCTGGGTCTTGTCGAGGTCAGGCGCGGCCACCGGGGCCGCCGCCAAAAGGCACAGGCTCAAAGCCAGCGCCCAGGCCCTGAACGGCACGCCGCACCGCAGCGTCAGCAGCGGCGCGGCGATATGGCGCATGTGGCGGGCTCTAAGCCGATTGGAATCATGTCGGTGCTGGCGCCGCGACAGACATGGGCGTGGCAGGATTTTTCAGGGGAGGAGCCTGTTTTCTCAGGCGTTTCGCGATCAACGACAATGCCTCAGCATCACTGATAATCACCATAGTCAAGTTGCGCCGACGTTGCATGGGCGTAACCATAGCAGACGCATTCAACTTTCCGTCAGGTTTCTCATGTCCATGGAATTCAAAGTTTTATCCTGCTGGACCCTGGCGCTGGTCGGCTTGGGCGCGCAGGCCCAAAGTCTGCCTGACGCGTTGGTGCAGGCCGCGCGCAAGGCGGTGGTCGGCAACCCGGAGGTGCAGGCCCGCTGGCACGGCTTTAACGCGGCCGAAAGTGAACGCGGCGCGGCTCGCGCCGGTTTCCTGCCGCAGGTGGACCTGTCGACCTCGGCCGGCAATGAAAGCCGCGTATCGCCACTGGCCAACTACGGCCGCTACAACTTCAACGCCTCCCAGGTCACGCTCAGCCAGATGCTGTTCGACGGCCAGTTCACGTCCAACGAAGTCAAACGACTCGGCTTCGCCAAGCTGACGCGCTACTACGAGTTGGCTGAGGCCTCGGAGACCGCGGCGCTCGAGGCCGTGCGTGCCTACACCGATGTTTTGCGCTACCGGGAACTGGTGGAAGTGGCCACACAAAACTACGTCGAGCACAAGCAGACTTCGATGCAGGTTGAAGAGCGCGCCAATGCGGGCGTGGGTCGGCGCGTTGACGTGGAGCAGGCGAACGGCCGCCTGGCCCTGGCCGAATCGAATCTGTTGACCGAGTTGACGAATCTGCACGACGTCAGTGCGCGCTACCAGCGCATCGTGGGGGAAAAGCCGGCGGGCGTCCTGCCGAGCTTGCCGGAACAGTTCAAGCTGGGTGTTTTACCGCCCTCGACGCAGACCCTGCTGCGCGATGGACTGCAGGGCAGTCCCACGTTGAACGCAGCGGTGGAGAACTTGCGCTCCATGAAGACTGCCACCGCGTCGCGCCAGTCTGCGAACCTGCCGCGGGTGGAACTGCGCGCCTATCAGAGCCGTGAAGACAACACCGGCGGCATCATTGGCAATACCCGGGTGAATGGCGTGCAGGTGCTGATGACCTACAACCTGTACCGTGGTGGTGCCGACCGCGCGCGGGAACGCCAGACGGTGGACCTGAGCGAACAGGCCCGCGACCTGCAGGAGAAGGCGTGCCGGGACGTGCGCCAGACGCTGTTGATTGCTTACAGCGACATGCGCTCCTTGAGCGAGCAGCGGGGCTACATGGACCAGCATCGTTTGTCGACCGAAAAGTCCCGTGAAGCCTATCGCCAGCAATTCGACATCGGGCAGCGCACGCTGCTCGATTTGCTGGACAGTCAGAACGAGTTTTTCGAGGCGACGCGCTCCTATATCAACGCGCGCTATAACCAGATTGGCGCTCAGGCGCGCACGCTCTCGGGCATGGGGCAATTGGTGAACACCCTGGGGGTGAACCGGGACGATGTGCCCAGCGCCCGCGACGCCGGGCAGGAGCGCAACGGCATTGATGCGGCCGAAATCTGTCCGAGCGACGATATCGTGGTCGACACCATCGAGCAGATCAAGGCTGCCACCGTGATCGGCCCGCGCGCGCGCGCCGCCGTGCCTGTGGCAGTGCCAGTGTTGCCCAAGCCGGTGCCGCTCAAGGTCAGCCTGTCGGGTGACGCGCTGTTCGACTTCGACAAGGCGGTGCTCAGCAAAGATGGCTTGAGCCAGCTGGACAGCTTGGCGGTGCGCGTCAGGGGCGTGCAAATCGAGATGGTGATTGCGGTGGGCCATACCGACTCGGTCGGCCGTGCCGCATACAACGATCGCTTGTCGTTGGCGCGGGCAGAGACCGTCAAGGCGTATCTGGTCGACAAGGGTGTGGACGTGAAGCGCATTCGCGCTGTCGGCAAGGGCAGCAACCAGCCCATCGCCGACAACACGACGGAAGAGGGTCGTGCCAGGAACAGGCGCGTCGAGGTCGAGATCAGGGAAGTCGCTCCCGCGCCGAAGTGAGCCCCGGTCCGGCCATGTTAGACTTGTTCCCAAGCTGATCATAGGGTCGTCCAGGCTGGGTGCCATTTGGCACCACCCGGTTCATGGCCCGTCACTGCATTACCTCAGGGTATACCTTGGGGAAATTTCCCAGGCTTATTTCTAGAATCTGCAGCAACGCTACCGTTGCGGTTGCGAGCCGCTTTGAAGGGAATTTTTCAGTGCCTACGAATAAAGCAGACGGCGTCAAAACGGCGCAACGGGTCATCAAAAAATACCCTAATCGAAGGCTATACGACACCGATTCGTCGACCTACATCACCTTGGCCGATGTGAAGCGCCTGGTCATGGCCGGCGAGCACTTTGTGGTGCGCGACGCCAAGAGCCAGGAGGACCTGACGCGCAGCATCCTGCTGCAGATCATTCTGGAAGAGGAGGCCGGCGGCGCACCCATCTTCACCGAAGCGGCGCTGGCCAACATCATCCGGTTTTATGGCCACGCCATGCAGGGCTTCATGGGTTCCTGTCTGGAGGGCAACGTCCAGTCAATGATGGACATCCAGAACCAGTTGGCCGCGCAAGGCAAGGAGCCGTCGCCAGAAATGTGGGCACCTTTCATGAACCTGCAGTCGCCCGTGATGCAGAAGATGATGGGCGGCTACACGCTGAACTCGGGCAATGTGGTGCTGGAGTTGCAGGAGCAGATGAAGAAACAGGCTGACCAGATGCTGGGGGTGTTCGGATTAAAGAGCTGATAACTGGGACAATGCGGGGATGAACGAAGTAATTTCTCCTGCAAAAATTCCCCATATCGGTTTTGTCAGCCTGGGTTGCCCCAAGGCGCTGACGGACTCCGAACTGATCCTGACCCGGCTCAGCGCCGAGGGCTACCAGACCTCCAAGACTTTCGCCGGCGCCGACCTGGTGATCGTGAACACCTGTGGCTTCATTGACGACGCCGTCCAGGAAAGCCTGGACACCATTGGCGAGGCCCTGGCGGAAAACGGCCGGGTGATTGTCACCGGTTGTCTGGGCGCCAAGGCCGGAGCCGATGGCACGGGCAATCTGGTTCGGCAAATGCACCCCAGCGTGCTCGCTGTGACCGGGCCGCACGCGACGCAGGAGGTGATGGACGCAGTCCATTTGAACCTGCCCAAGCCGCACGATCCCTTTGTCGACCTCGTGCCCAATGCCTTCGGCATTGCCGGCATCAAACTGACGCCGCGGCACTATGCCTACCTGAAGATCAGTGAAGGCTGCAACCATCGCTGCACTTTTTGCATCATTCCCTCGATGCGCGGCGACCTGGTGTCGCGTCCCATCGGCGAGGTGTTGAGCGAAGCGCAGGCGCTGTTTGCCGGTGGCGTGAAAGAACTGCTGGTGATCAGTCAGGATACTTCGGCCTATGGTGTTGACGTCAAGTACCGCACAGGTTTCTGGAACGGCAAGCCGGTGAAGACGCGCATGCTGGAACTGGTGCAGGCCCTGGGCGAAATTGCCAAGGAATACGGCGCCTGGGTGCGACTGCACTACGTCTATCCTTATCCGAGCGTGGACGAGGTGTTGCCGCTCATGGCCACCGGCTTGGTTCTGCCTTATCTGGACGTGCCCTTGCAGCACAGCCATCCGGATGTGCTCAGGCGCATGAAGCGTCCCGCCAGCGGCGAAAAGAATCTGGAGCGGATTTTGCGCTGGCGCGAGATCTGTCCACAGATCGTGATCCGCAGCACCTTCATTGCCGGATTTCCGGGCGAGACCGAAGAAGAGTTCGAGCATTTGCTGGACTTCATGCGCGAAGCGCAAATCGATCGCGCCGGTTGTTTCGCCTACAGCGCGGTGGCAGGCGCGGCGGCGAATGAACTTCCTGGCATGTTGCCCTTGGAGTTGCGCGAAGAGCGGCGCTCGCGCTTCATGGCGGTCGCTGAAGAAGTGTCAGCGGCCAAGTTGCGCCAGCGCGTCGGCGCCACCATGCAGGTGCTGGTGGATTCGGCGCCCGGCATGGGAAAGAAGGGCGGCATCGGACGCAGCTATGCGGACGCGCCGGAGATTGACGGCGTCGTTCGACTGTTGCCGCCAGAGAAGATCAGCAAGACCTTGAAGACGGGGGAGTTCACCCGGGCGCGCATTGTGGGAACACAAGGGCATGACCTGGTGGGACTGCCGGTTTGAAAATGGACACAAAAAAGCCGCTTCAAATGAAGCGGCTACTTTGTACAACAAACCGGTTAGAGTTTATTAATTATGGTGCCCAGGAAGGGACTCGAACCCCCACGATGTTACTCGCTAGTACCTGAAACTAGTGCGTCTACCAATTCCGCCACCTGGGCATCTCAAGCAAGCGAGAAGTATATCAAAAATATTAGCCAAACCAGCCTTGCGCTGGAAGAAATTGAAGGAACGATCCAGGGTCATCGCGATGGCCACGGATTTGTATTGCGCGATGACGGCGAAGCCGACATCTATCTGGCATCCAACGAGATGCGCGCCGTGCTGCACAAGGACCGGGTCAAGGTGCGCATCGTGCGCCAGGATCGCAAGGGTCGACCCGAAGGTCGCGTGCTGGAAATCGTCGAGCGCCCGAGCCAGCCCATCATCGGGCGCCTGCTGCACGAAAGCGGCATATGGATTGTCGCGCCCGAGGACAAGCGCTACGGCCAGGACGTGCTCATTCCCAAGAGTGCCATTGGCGCGGCCAAAGCCGGGCAAGTGGTGGTGGTCGAACTGACCGAACCGCCGGCGCTCTTTGGTCAGCCGGTCGGGCGGGTCAAGGAAATCCTGGGCGAGGTCGACGACCCCGGCATGGAAATTGAAATCGCCGTGCGCAAGTACAGCGTGCCGCATGAATTTTCCGAAGCCTGCATCGCCCTGGCGCGCACCCTGCCCGACAAGGTATTGCCGCAGGACCGTGCCCACCGGGTCGATCTGACGGACGTGCCTTTGGTCACCATCGACGGCGAGGACGCGCGCGATTTCGACGACGCGGTGTACTGCGAGCCGGCCAAGGTGGGTCGTGGCAAGGGCTGGCGTTTGCTGGTCGCGATCGCCGACGTGAGCCACTATGTGCAGACCGGCAGCGCCATCGATATCGATGCGTACGAGCGCGCCACCAGCGTGTACTTTCCGCGTCGCGTGATACCCATGCTGCCGGAGAAGCTGTCCAACGGCCTGTGCTCGCTGAACCCGGACGTGCAGCGCCTGTGCATGGTGTGCGACATGCTGGTCAGCGCCAGCGGTGATGTGCAGGCCTACCAGTTCTATCCGGCCGTGATGTTCAGCCATGCGCGCTTCACTTACAACGAAGTGGCCGCCATTCTGAGCAACACCCGCGGGCCGGAAGCGGCCAAGCGCAAGGACCGCGTCAATGACCTGCTGAACCTGCACGACGTGTACCGCGCGCTGCTGGCGGCGCGCCAGGTGCGCGGCGCCGTGGACTTCGAGACCACGGAGACGCAGATCATTTGCGACGAGGTCGGGCGCATCGAAAAGATCGTGCCGCGCACGCGCAACGAGGCGCACCGCCTGATCGAGGAGGCGATGCTTGCGGCCAATGTGTGCAGCGCCGATTTCATCGCCGGCAGCAAACACGCCGGACTGTTTCGGGTGCACGAGGGACCGACCGCCGAGAAGGTGGAGTTGCTGCGCAACTACCTCAAGGCCATCGGCGTGGCGATGAACGTCAGCGATGAGCCGGCGCCCTCCGAGTTCCAGGCGATCGCGCAGGCGACCAAGGAGCGCCCGGACGCGCAGCAGATCCATTCGATGCTGCTGCGCTCCATGCAGCAGGCCATTTATACGCCGATGAACAGCGGTCACTTCGGCCTGGCGTACGAGGCCTATACCCACTTCACGAGTCCGATCCGGCGCTACCCGGATCTGCTGGTGCACCGCGTCATCAAGGCGATACTGGCCAAGACCCGCTACCGCCTGCCGGTGTTGCCCATACCGGGCGAGGCGCACGCGAAACTGGCCAAACGCCTGCAAAAGGGACAGGCCGCGAAACGCCGAGACAACGACGAGGAACTGCCCCCCGCCAGCCCGGAAAACCTGGCGTGGCAGGCGGCCGGCTTGCACTGCAGCGCCAACGAGCGCCGCGCCGACGAGGCCAGTCGTGACGTGGAAGCCTGGCTCAAGTGCAAGTACATGCGCGATCACCTGGGCGAGGAATTCTCCGGCGTGGTGAGTTCGGCCACGACCTTCGGTCTGTTTGTCACGCTCGACGACATGTACGTCGAGGGACTGGTGCACATCACCGAACTGGGAGGCGAGTATTTCCGCTTTGACGAAGCGCGCCAGGAACTGCGCGGCGAGCGCACCGGCATACGCTACGCCATCGGTTCGCGTGTGCGGGTGCAGGTCAGCCGCGTTGACCTGGATGGACGTCGCATCGATTTCCGCCTGGTGACCGAGGGCGAGGACCTGCCGGCGCGCACCGGCAAGGACAAGGGCGCGGTTCGGGAGGCTGCGGTGCGCGGCGACAAAGAAGCCACCGTGGGCAAGTTTGCCGGCAAGAAGTCCGGCAAGAACGCGCCATCACCCACGGGGCACGCTGGCAAGGCGGCCGGCCCGGGGCACAAACCGGCCGGGAAGAAGGACGGCGCCGGCAAGGCCCGCAAGCCCAGGCGCTGACGCCTTAGCTGCTCAGCTGACGCTGCAGCGCTGTGCCATCAGCCCCGCTGTGAATGTGAGCGCTTCGGGCCAGGCATCGGCCAGCGCGCCGTGGCGGTAGACGGACTCAGTCGCCGCCTGAAAGGGCGACAGCCCGCAGCTGAGCGCCGCGCCCAGCATGCCCGCCAGTACATCGCCGGTGCCGGCCGTGGCCAGGCGCGCGTTGCCCGTAGGATTGATGGCAGGAGTTTGTCCTGACGCGGCGATGACCGTGCCAGAGCCCTTGAGCACCACGGCGCAGTGAAAGAGGTCGGCCAGCTGCTGTGCCGCGCGCAGGCGGCCGGACTGGACTTGGGCAGCCGGGCAGTCCAGCAGCCGCGCCGCTTCCAGCGGATGCGGCGTCAGCGCCGTCACGCGGCCCCGTTGCCCGCGCGCGCGCAGCAGGCTTTGCAACTGCACATCGTGTGCCACGGCGTTCAGCGCATCAGCGTCGAGCACCAGCGCCGAGGGCATTGCCAACAGGCGTGGCAGGACCGCGCGCACGGCCTCGCCACCGCCGCAGCCACACACCACGGTCATGGCCTGCAGGTTCAGCGCCTCAGCCGCACGGAACATCAATTCCGGCTGCGTGCTGTCAACCCGGATGCCATCGGGATCGAGCAGCGCAACATAGACGCGGCCGGCGCCGCTGTGCAGGGCCGCGCGCGCCGCCAGCAGGGCTGCACCGGTCATGCCGGGTGCGCCACCGACGATGGCAACGTCGCCAAAGCTCCCCTTGTGGCTGGCGTGCGGTCGCGCTATGGGGGAGGGCGCGCCCGTCAGGGTGGCGCTGCACGGCGGCTGCACGGTGTCCACGCCGAGATCGTCAAACCAGACCTGTCCGCTGGCGTCGCGCCCCTGTGCCGTGAACAAGCCGGGTTTCAGCGTGAGCAGACTCAACGTGTGCTGCGCTCTGACCGCTGCGGCTTCGGACTCGCCGCCGCAATAGGCCCCGGTGTCGGCGTGCAATCCCGAGGGCAGGTCCACGGCCAGCACCGGGGCGGCGCTGGCGTTCATCACCATGGCGAGTTCCCTTAGGCGACCCTGCAGCGCTCGGCTGTTGCCCAGGCCCAGCAGGGCGTCGATGCACAGGTCGCTCGAGCTCAAGTCCGGCGGCGCGTGCGCTGCGAAAACCACGCCTGCGGCACGGGCGCGGGCCAGCGACGCCAGCGCGTCTGGCGGGGCCGTCGCTTCGTCACCCAACCAGGTTACGACGGGCGCCTTGCCCCAGCTTTGGAGGTGTGTGGCCGCCTCCAGGCCGTCGCCGCCATTGTTGCCGGGTCCGCAGGCGATCCAGACGGTGGTCGCGTGCGGCGCCAGCGCCAGTGCGAGACGCGCGACCGCCAGTCCGGCGCGCTGCATCAGGCAATGAGTTGGCAGGGAGAGCGCGGCCAAATGCTCGAACTGGCGCGTCGCGGCAGCGTCGAACAGGCGCTGCGGCAATGGAGGTGTGATGGGGTGCATGGCGCCATTGTGGCGCGAATGCTTGCCCCACGCCGGCCGCTAAAGTCGCAAGCGCTCCAGACCAAGGCCTTCCAGGTCCACGCCGGGATCGCGCTGCGCGATCAGGTCGGCCAGGGCCCGTGCGCTGCCGCAACTCATGGCCCAGCCACTGGAGCCGTGACCCAGATTCAGCCAAACGCCGGGGGCCCCGCTGGCACCCAAAATGGGCGGGCCGTCGGGCATCATGGGGCGAGCACCCTTCCACTCCTGCACGCCGCTGGACAGTCGCGCGGCGCCTGGAAACCAGTCGTGCAAAACCTTGTACAAGGTGCGAAGGGAGGAGGCGCGCTTGTTCGCCAGCGAGCCGCCCAACTCGGCGCTGCCGGCGATGCGCACGCGTTGACCCAGGCGCGAGATCGCCACCTTGTAGCGCTCGTCCATGACGGCGCTGCGCGGTGAATTCAGGGGCTCGCGCAGCGGTGCGCTGACCGAGTAACCATAGACCGCGACCATGGGAATCTTCACCCCGATGTTGCGCAGCAGGCCCACCGAGTCCAACCCGGCGCACACCACGACCGCGTCAAAGCGCTGCGCTGCGTCCTTGCCGTCCAACTGCAACTGCGTCGGATGCGCCGCATCCAGCGGTTTGACGCTGGTGTTGAACTGGAACTGCGCCCCCCGGCGCAGCGCCTGGTTCTTCAGCAGCAAGGTAAACTGACGGCAATTCGCGACCTCGTCCTGGGCCAAGTGAATGGCGCCGAAAAAGGCCGTGTCCGGGTTCAATGCCGGTTCGATCAGCCGCGCCGCGTCGGGCGTGATTTCGGCAAAGGCAACGCCGGCGTCGCGCAATACCTGCAGTCCTGGTTGCGCCAGTCGACTGTCTTTTTCCGAGCGCAGCAGCACCATGTAGCCGCTGCTGCGGTCGTATTCGAGCTGCAAATCCGCGCTGATCTGGTGCAGGCGTTCACGGCTGTAAAAAGCCAGTCGCTGCATGCGCGCCCGGTTGGCCAGGTAGGTTTGCAGTTTGCAGGCTCGCAGCCAGCGCCACATCCAGGCGATCTCAGTGCCTGACAGCGGCAGCCCCAGTTTCACCGGCGCGTGTCGACTCAGCAGATGCCGCGCCACCTTGGACGGCATGCCGGGCCCTGCCCACGGCGTGACGTAGCCTGGCGCCATGACACCGGCGTTGGCGAAGCTGGCCTCTTCGGCCGCTGCGCTGCGGCGCTCGAACACAGTGACTTCGTGGCCATCGCAGGCCAATTCATAGGCGGTGGTGGTGCCAATCACACCCGCGCCGATCACGGCAACTCTCATGCGGGTTGCCGCCTTGTTGGGATTCTCATGGGGTATTCGGAAAATGGAGGGGTGAGGTGCGCGCTGCGCATGCGGATCCGCAATACGCTACACATTGTATAGCGCCGATTCAATCAGAAGCGCGCTGTTGAGCACCGCATCGTCACGCATCGCGGCGTGCCACAACATCAGACCGACGGGCAACTCACCCGCTGCATGACAGGGAATGGAAATGGCACAGCCGTCGAGCATGTTCACCACACTGGTGTTGCGCAGCAGCAGGGCGTTGACGCGCAAAAACTCGGCGTCGCGCTCGGCACCGGGTGCCACGTCGGCAATCAGCGGCGCGGTCACGGCCACGGTAGGCGAGAGCGCGGCGTCGAATCCCTGCAGCGCCGTTTCCACGCGAGCGATCCAGTTGTGCCGCGCACGGCACAGGTCGAGGTAGTCGCTGGCCTTCATCCCCGCCGCCGCCTCGATGCGCATGCGCACGCGGGGGTCGTACATTTCGCCGTGCTGCGCCAACAGATTGCGGTGCCAGGTCCAGGCCTCGATCGCCGAAAAGCTGCCCCGCGCTTGCAAGGCGGGCAATTGCGCCAACTCGGGCAGCTCAATGTCTTCGATCGTCGCGCCGGCGGCACGCAGGATGGCCA
Source organism: uncultured beta proteobacterium (assembly GCA_903830985.1). GTDB lineage: Bacteria > Pseudomonadota > Gammaproteobacteria > Burkholderiales > Burkholderiaceae_C > CAIKVZ01. The sequence continues at coordinate 17,848 of CAIKVZ010000306.1, read as the reverse complement.
GCGTGCGCCGGAAGGCGGTGACGATGTGCGGCTCCAGGGCATCCAGCAGGGTTGTGGTCGGCACGGCAAATCGGTAGGCCGACAAGGGTGCCGGGCTGCGGGTGACGCGGCGCGCGGCCAGAATTTCATGCACCAGCACCGCGTCGCGCACCGAGCGTGTCAGGGCGCAGGCGGTGTCAAGCGTGGTTGAGAGCGGGATGCTGCCGGCGGTGGGCACCAGCCTGGCGGTGCTCTTGAAGCCCACGATGCCGTTGAAGGCGGCAGGAATGCGGATCGAGCCGCCGGTATCTGAGCCCAAACCAATGAAGGCTGCGCCCGTCGCCACCGACACTGCGGCGCCGGACGACGATCCTCCAGGCAGACGCGGCTTGCCAATATCGCCGACACGGCTGCCATGGCGTCCATCCCAGGCCGCGGGCGTGCCGTAATGCGGGTTCACGCCAACACCGGAAAATGCAAACTCCACCATGTTGGTGCGACCCAGCAGCGTGGCGCCGGCCGCGCGCAGTCGCGCCACCGCGACGCTGTCCTGCAGCGCGGGCGGGGCGTCGGCCAGCACCCTGGACCCGGCGGCGGTGATCTGGCCCGCCACGTCGAACAGGTCCTTGACGGAAACCGCCAAACCGGCCAGCGGCAGGTGGCGTGTCGGGCGCGAGTCGGCCTCGCGCATGGCCGCGTCAAATCGCGGGCGCAGGAATGCGTGCTCACAGGCCGCCGACTCGGCGATGGCGATGCACGAGCGTGCCTGCTGCGCGGCGCTGGTCTGGCCGGCCAGCAGGCGTTCGCGCGTGGCGTGGAGATCGGGTTGGGGCTGGGTTTTCATGGTCGCTATGGTATAGTCCTTGGGTTTCGTCGCTTCCATAGGCATCGCCCGTGGCCAAGAGGCAAAACAAATCGCAAACCAGTCCCACCAAGGTGTTGTGAACATCGCGCCGCTGCAATCGTCAGCAGCGCCGAAGTTCCCAAGACGGGCTGGATTTTAGAACCAACCTTCGGAGTTAATTTATGTCCATCACCATGCGTGAAATGCTGGAAGCCGGTGTCCATTTCGGTCATCAAACGCGCTTCTGGAACCCCAAGATGGCGCCGTTCATTTTCGGCCATCGCAACAAGATCCACATCATCAACCTGGAAAAATCGCTGCCGATGTTCCAGGACGCGCTCAAGCATGTGCGCCAACTGTCGGCCAACCGCGGCACGATTCTGATGGTCGGTACCAAGCGCCAGGCCCGTGAAACGATTGCGGCAGAAGCACAGCGCGCCGGCGTCCCCTACGTGGACCAGCGCTGGTTGGGCGGCATGCTGACCAACTTCAAGACCGTCAAGACGTCGATCAAGCGTCTCAAGGACATGAAGGTTCAGCAGGAAGCCGGCCTCGACGCCATGAGCAAGAAAGAGCAACTGATGTTTGCTCGTGAAATGGAAAAGCTGGAAAAAGACATCGGCGGCATTCAGAACATGGCCGCTCTGCCGGACGCCATCTTCGTGATCGACGTGGGCTACCACAAGATCGCCATTTCGGAAGCACAGAAGCTGGGCATCCCGTTGATCGGCGTGGTCGATACGAACCACTCGCCCGTGGGCATCGACTATGTGATCCCCGGCAACGATGACTCGGCCAAGGCGATCACGCTGTACGCCACCGCCATTGCCGACGCGATCCTGGAAGGCCGGGCCAACGCCATGAACGACGTGGTCAAGGCCGTTGCGACCGAGACCTCGGACGAATTTGTCGAAGTGCAAGAAGCCTCGGCTTGAACACTTGGGTAGCGCTTGGCGCGACCAGAGGGGCATTTTGCCCCTTTTTTTTAGTCCCTTTTTTGACGCTTGATTGAACTGATTACGGAGAAAACAACAATGGCTGCAATTACCGCAAGCATGGTCGCCGAACTGCGTGGCAAGACCGACGCCCCCATGATGGAATGCAAGAGGGCCCTGACCGAGGCCGAGGGCAATATGGAAAAGGCCGAAGAGTTGCTGCGCGTCAAGCTCGGCAACAAGGCCGGCAAGGCATCCTCGCGCATCACCTCCGAAGGCGTGGTCGCCTTGTCCGTCGAGGGTGACACCGGTGCCCTGATCGAAGTGAACTGCGAAACCGATTTCGTCACCAAGAGCGACAGCTTCCTGGGTCTGGCCAATGGCGCTGCTGCCCTGATCGCCAAGCACCATCCGGCCGACTTGGCTGCGCTGGGCGCGCTGAGCTACAGCCAGGACGGTTTTGGCCCGACCCTGGAAGACGTTCGCAAAGGCCTGATCGGCAAGATCGGCGAGAACATGAGCTTTCGCCGCTTCAAGGAGTTTTCCTCCGGCGCCAAACTGGCCACCTACCTGCACGGCACGCGCATCGGCGTGGTGGTCGAGTATGAAGGTGACGCCACGGCCGCCAAGGACGTCGCCATGCACATCGCCGCGATGAAGCCTGTGGCCTTGTCCAGCGCCGACGTTCCCGCGGAGCTGGTGGCCAAGGAGCGCTCCCTGGCTGCCGCCAAAGCGGCCGATGACGCTGCCACCGCAGTGGCAGCAGGCAAGCCGGTTCAGTCCGACGAAATCGTTGCCAAGCGCATCGAGGGCGGCGTGCAGAAGTTCCTCAAGGAAGTTTCGCTGTTCAACCAGTCTTTCGTGAAGAATGACAAGCAAAGCGTCGAGCAGATGCTCAAGGCCACGGGCACCACCGTCAAGGCGTTCACGCTGTACGTGGTGGGCGAAGGCATCGAGAAGAAGGTCGACGATTTCGCCGCTGAAGTCGCCGCGACCGTGGCGGCCGCTCAAAAGGGCGCTTGACCCATCGACCGACGCTGTCGGTCGCGCGCGCGATGCAACACCATTTTCAAGGAGCCCGTTATGACTGAAGCCAAGCCAGCCCTCAAGGTCGCGCACAAGCGCATTTTGCTCAAGCTGTCGGGCGAGGCCTTGATGGGCGACGACGCCTTTGGCATCAACCGCGCGACCATCGTACGCATGGTGGATGAAATCGCCGAAGTCACGCGCATGGGCGTGCAGGTGGCGGTGGTCATCGGTGGCGGCAACATCTTTCGCGGCGTCGCCGGTGGCTCGGTTGGAATGGACCGCGCCACGGCCGACTACATGGGGATGCTGGCGACGGTGATGAACGCGCTGGCGTTGGCCGATACCATGAACAAGGCGGGCCTGGTGGCGCGCGTCATGTCGGCCATCGCCATCGATCAGGTGGTGGAGCCCTATGTGCGCCCCAAGGCCTTGCAGTATCTGGAAGAGGGCAAGGTGGTGGTGTTTGCTGCGGGTACCGGCAATCCCTTCTTCACCACCGATACGGCGGCGGCCCTGCGCGGCGCCGAAATCGGTGCCGAAGTGGTGCTCAAGGCCACCAAGGTCGATGGCGTGTACACTGCCGATCCAAAAAAAGATCCGACGGCCACACGCTTCACGTCGATTTCGTTTGACGAGGCCATGCAGCGCAATCTGGGCATCATGGATGCAACCGCATTCGCGCTGTGCCGCGACCAGAAGTTGCCAGTGAAGGTATTTTCCATATTGAAAAACGGCGCGTTCAAGCGCGTCGTGATGGGCGAGGACGAAGGCACGCTGGTTTTTGCCTGAACCACGGTGTACAGCGCTGCCCACAGGAGACCGAGATGACGATTGCTGACATCAAGACCACGACACAAACCAAGATGGACCTGTCCATTGCGGCGTTCAAACATAACCTGACGAAGATTCGCACCGGGCGAGCCAGCCCGGGCCTGCTCGACACCGTGCACGTGGATTACTACGGTGCGTCGCTGCCGATCAGCCAGGTGGCGAATGTTTCGCTGCTGGACGCACGCACACTGAGCGTGCAGCCCTGGGAAAAGAGCATGAGTGCGAAGATCGAAAAGGCCATTCGCGACAGCGACCTGGGGCTGAATCCGTCCTCCATGGGCGAGTTGATTCGCGTGCCGCTGCCAGCCATGTCGGAAGAGCGCCGCCGCGAACTGACCAAGGTGGTGCGCAACGAGGGCGAGAACGCCAAGATCTCGGTGCGCAGCCTGCGCCGTGACGCGAACGAAGCGGTGAAGAAACTGGTCAAGGAAAAACTGGCTTCGGAAGACGATCAAAAGCGTACCGAGACGGAGGTTCAGAAGGCGACGGATCGCCACATCATTGAAATAGACCAACTGGTTGCGGCCAAAGAACATGACATCATGTCGGTCTGAGCCGCCATTGTTGGATTTGGCCCAGCATCTGGACCGCGTGCCCGCGCCTTGACAGTCACCATGGGTCCTGTACCGCAACACATTGCGATCGTGATGGATGGCAACGGACGCTGGGCCACAAAGCGCTTCCTGCCGCGCGTGGCGGGTCATAAGCAAGGCGTTGACGCCCTGCGCCGCTGTGCCAAAGCCTGTGCCGCGCGCGGCGTTGCCGTGCTCACGGTGTTCGCCTTTTCCTCGGAGAACTGGAGCCGCCCTTCGGAGGAGGTTTCGGGTCTGATGGAACTGGTGGTGATGGCACTGGCGCGCGAGTTGCCCCAACTGATGGGTGACGGCGTGCGACTGTATTTTGTCGGGGAACGAAGCGGGCTTTCCGACAAGGTCAATGCCAGCCTGAATCTGGCCGAACAGACCACCGCGAGCAATACCGGACTGGTCTTCAATGTGTGCTTCAACTACGGTGGACGCTGGGACATCGCTCAGGCCGCGGCCAAACTGGCGGCACAAGGACAGGCCATCACGCCACTCAGCCTGGACCTGGCACTGGCCCTGGCGCACGTGCGCGACCCGGACCTGCTGATCCGAACCGGCGGCGAAAAGCGTTTGAGCAATTTCCTGCTGTGGCAGGCCGCTTACTCCGAACTCTATTTCAGCGACAAGCTCTGGCCCGACTTTGATGAGGCCGAACTGGATCGCTCCATTGCCGCGTTCAACGAGCGCGAGCGTCGCTTTGGCAAAACCTCCGAGCAGCTGGCGATCGGCGGCGCTCCCCTGGCCTGAAGACTTGCCATCATGTTGAAACAACGCATCATCACGGCCCTGGTTCTGCTGGCCATACTCATGCCGGCCATGCTTTATGCAGATCCCCGGGCCTTCGCAGCCGTGGCCATGGCCATGGTTGCAGCCAGCGCCTGGGAGTGGGGTCGTCTGAATGGCTGCTCCCAATTGGCCAGTTGGGCTTGCGGCGCGGCCTGCACATTGCTGTGTGCGCTGGCCTGGTTCATGGGTGGACTGCAGGCGCCGGCCGCGCTTTGGACGGTCTCTGGCGGAGCCTGGGTGCTGGTCGGTGCCTGGTTATTGCGCCGCGGCGTGGCCCATTGGAGCAGCATCCCGCGTGGCGTGCGCCTGGTCACCGGGCTGCTGGCCTTGTGGCTGGCCTGGCTTGCCGTGGCGCAGGCGCGGGTGATCGGCGTGAACTTTATGTTGTCCGTGCTGGCGCTGGTGTGGGTGGCAGACATCTTTGCCTATTTCGCTGGACGTGGGCTCGGCGGACGCTTCTTTAGTTTCAAACTGGCGCCCAGCATCAGCCCGGGCAAGACCTGGGAGGGCGTCATCGGCGGCATGAGCGGCGTGCTGCTGCTGGCAGCGGTGTGGATCGCCGCAGATTCGCACTGGGGTGCGGTGCAACCCAGTTTCTATACGCTGGTGGCAAAACGCAGCGCTTGGCTGCTGCTGCTGGCGCTGCTCTTCATGGCCGCGATGAGCGTGGTCGGCGACCTGGTCGAGTCGCTGATCAAACGCGCTGCCGGCGCCAAGGACAGCAGCGGTTTGCTGCCGGGCCACGGCGGCTTCCTGGACCGACTTGACGCCTTGCTGCCGACCTTGCCCCTGGCCATGATGATCTATTCCCTGGTGGCCGCATGAGCTTGGCCCAACGACAGCGCGTTTGCGTGCTCGGCTCCACCGGCTCCATCGGCGTGAATACGCTCGACGTGCTGTCACGCCATCCGGAGCGATTCGAGGTTTTTGCCCTGAGTGCAGCGAGTCAGGTTGAAACCATGCTGGCGCAATGCGCACTTTACGCACCACGCTATGCCGTCATGGCGCATGCTCCTCAGGGCGAATTGCTGGCGCAAAAAGTCAGGGACAACGGCCTGAAGGTGCAAGTCCTGTGGGGCGCCCAGGCACTGGAGATGATCGCCTCGCACCCGGAGGTGGACAGCGTCATGGCGGCCATCGTGGGCGCGGCGGGACTGGCGCCATGCCTGGCGGCGGCACGTTCGGGCAAACGCCTGTTGCTCGCCAACAAGGAAGCGCTGGTCGTGGGCGGCGAAGTCTTTCTGGCGGCAGTGCAGCAGGGCGGTGCCACGCTGCTGCCCATCGACAGCGAACACTCGGCGATCTTTCAGTCCCTACCGGATGAGCGCGACAGTTGGCAGGACAGCATTGACAAGATCATTCTCACAGCGTCGGGCGGACCCTTTCGCACCATGGATCCGGACCGGATGCGCGAGGTCACGCCGGAGCAGGCCTGCGCCCATCCGAACTGGGTCATGGGTCGCAAGATCTCGGTGGACTCGGCGACCATGATGAACAAGGCACTCGAGGTGATCGAGGCCAAGTACCTTTTCGGCGTCACGCCGCAGCAGCTTGAGGTGGTGATCCACCCGCAAAGCATCATCCACTCCATGGTGCAGTACCGCGATGCGTCGGTGGTGGCGCAGTTGGGCACGCCCGATATGCGCGGACCGATTGCCTACGGACTTTCCTGGCCCACGCGCATGGCCTCGGGCGCTGCCGCGCTGGATTTTCATAAGTTGCCGGCGATGACATTCGAAGCCGTCGACGACCACGACCATCCCCGGCGGTTTCCGGGACTGGGCCTGGCGTGGGAGTCGCTGTCTGCACCTTCGGGCACCTGCGCCGTGCTGAACGCCGCCAACGAAGTGGCCGTGGCCGCGTTCCTGGAGCGGCGCATCCGCTTTGACCAGATTCACCACACCAATCTGGAAACACTGGGTGCAGTCTCGGTCACGTCCCCAGAGTGCCTGGACGACTTGCTGGCACTGGATGCGCGCGCCCGGGCCATCGCGCTGGGCGTGGTGCAGCGCCTGGCGCCCTGAAGCAACGGCCGACCACATGCTGACCCTTCCCGCTTTCGTGCTCGCGCTCGCCCTGCTGATTGCCGTGCACGAGTACGGTCATTACCGCGTGGCGCTGGCCTGCGGCGTCAAGGTGCTGCGTTTTTCCATCGGTTTTGGTCCGGCCCTGCTGCGCTGGACAGCGAAGAATTCAGTCACCGAGTTCACCCTGTGCGCCATTCCTTTGGGTGGCTTTGTGAAGATGCTCGATGAGCGCGAGGCACCGGTGGCGCCCACCGAACGGCATCGGGCCTTCAACACCCAGAGCCTGCGCGCGCGTACCGCCATCGTGGCCGCGGGGCCCCTGGCCAACCTGGTGCTGGCCGTGCTGCTGTATGCGGCAGTGGGTTGGAGCGGCGTGCCGGAACCCCAGGCCATTCTGGCCAGTCCCGAGGCGGGTTCCCTGGCCGCGCGGGCCGGTTTGCGCGCCGGTGAACGCGTGGAGCGCGCAGGCTTTGACCAGGAGTCCATGCAGACGGTGCAGTCCTTCGACGAACTCAGGTCCTGGTTGATCCGGGGCGTGCTTGACGGCAAGGAACTCACCCTCGAATTGGCCAGCGCTGAGCGCGCGGCACGACGCACGGTGGCGCTGTCGCTGCGCGACTTGCCGGACAACGAAGTCAACGCCGAGTTGTTCCGCAAGATCGGCATCTCCGGGCCCTGGACCCGCCCCCAGATCGGCGAAGTACAGCCCGATGGCGCGGCCCAGCGCAATGGCTTGCGCCGTGATGACCTGGTACTGAGCGTGGGCGAGGTTCGCATCGATGACGGGCGGCAGTTGCGCGAACTCATTCGCGCTTCCGCCAGTGGCGGGGCGCCCCTGACTCAGACCTGGCGCATCGAGCGTGCCGGCGCGCTGTTGGCGCTGGAAGTTACGCCCGACTTGCGCCAGGACGGCACCCAGATGATCGGTCGCATTGGTGCCTACGTGGGCGCGCCGCCGGCCTGGGTCACGGTGCAGCGAGGTCCGTTGGAAGGCCTTTGGCTGGGCGTGGTGCGTACCTGGGACATGAGCAGCATGAGCCTGCGCATGATGGGCAAGATGCTGGTCGGCGAGTCATCGCTGAAGAACCTTAGCGGGCCGTTAACAATTGCCGACTATGCTGGCAAGTCGGCGAGTCTGGGACTGATGCAATACCTGCAATTTCTGGCACTCATCAGCGTCAGTCTGGGGGTGTTGAACTTGTTGCCGCTGCCGGTCCTCGATGGTGGACACCTGATGTATTATCTTTGGGAGGGGGCGACCGGCACACGTGTGTCCGATGCCTGGATGGATCGACTGCAAAGGGGCGGCGTTGCGCTGCTGCTGATGATGATGTCGATCGCGCTGTTTAACGATGTCACCCGACTGTTGGGATAACTTGCTGGTTTCGATTGCGTGGCGATCGGGGTCGGGCTTCAATTCATGAAAATTCAATTCAACCGTATTTCCCTGCGCACCGTATCCATGGTGAGCGTACTCAGCCTGGCTTCGCAGCTGGTCTGGGCCGTCGAGCCCTTTGCCGTGCGTGACATCCGGGTCGAGGGCTTGCAACGGGTGGAACCTGGCACCGTGTTCGCCTCTTTGCCCGTGCGTGTTGGCGACACCTACAGCGACGACAAGGGCAGTGCGGCCATTCGCGCGCTGTTTGCGCTGGGGCTGTTCAAGGATGTGCGCATCGACGTGGTCGACGGCGTGCTGGTCGTCATCGTGGAGGAACGCCCGACTGTTGCCGAGGTGGAGTTCTCCGGCGCCAAGGAGTTCGACAAGGACGTGCTGAAGAAGGCCATGCGCGACGTGGGTCTGGCTGAAGGGCGGCCTTTCGACAAGGCGCTGGCCGATCGGGCCGAGCAGGAATTGCTGCGCCAGTACATCAACCGCAGCCTGTACGGTGCCGAGGTCGTCACCACGGTCACGCCGACGGAACGCAACCGTGTAAACCTGACCTTCACCATCGTGGAGGGCGAGCCTTCCAAGATCAATGAAATCCACATCGTTGGCAACAAGGTATTCAGCGAGTCCACCCTGCTCGGATTGTTCGATCTGGACAATGGCGGCTGGCTCAGTTGGTACACCAAGTCCAATCACTATTCCCGGGCCAAGCTCAATGCCGACCTGGAAACCCTGCGTTCGTACTACCTGAGCCGGGGCTACCTGGAGTTCAAGATCGACTCCACACCGGTGGCGATTTCGGCCAACAAGCAGGACATTGCGGTCACCATCAACGTGACCGAAGGCGAGCGCTTTGTGGTTTCGGCCGTGAAGCTTGAAGGCAACTACCTGACTCGCGAGAAAGAGTTCAAGACGCTGGTGAAGATCAAGCCCGGACAGGCCTACAACGCGGACGAAGTGGCGCAGACCATCAAGCAGTTCACCGAGTATTTCGGCAATTTCGGCTACGCCTTTGCGCGCGTTGAATCGCGTCCGGAGATCGACCGCAGCAACAATTCGGTGGCGCTGGTGCTGCAGGCCGATCCGTCACGCCGCGCCTATGTACGCCGCATCAATATCGCCGGCAACAACACGACGCGCGACGAAGTCGTGCGGCGCGAATTCCGGCAGATGGAAGCCGCCTGGTACGACGGCGACAAGATCAAGATGTCACGCGACCGTGTCGACCGGCTGGGTTATTTCAAGGAGGTCAACATCGAGACCCAGGAAGTCCCGGGCTCCAACGACCAGGTCGACCTGATCCTGACGGTGGTGGAAAAGCCCACGGGCAGCATCAGCCTGGGGGCGAATTTTTCCTCGGCCGACAAGCTGGGCCTGCAGTTCGGTATCAAGCAGGAAAATGCTTTCGGGTCGGGCAACTACCTGGGGCTGGAAATCAACACCAGCCGCTACAACAAGACCCTGGCGGTGAACACCACCAATCCCTACTTCACCCCCGACGGCATCTCGCGCACGCTAGAGGCCTATTACCGTTCCAGCACACCCTACCAGGACCTGGGCGGCAACTACGAGTTGCACACTACGGGTGCAGGCCTGCGCTTCGGTGTGCCCTTCAACGAGCGCGACACGGTGTTTTTTGGCGGCAATCTGGAGCAGACCAAGATCGTTCCGGGGACCAATATTCCCGTCGCCTATCTGGCCTATGCCAGCCAGTTCGGTTACACCAGCACGGCCATACCTTTGACAGTCGGCTGGGGCCGCGATGACCGCGACAGCGCAGTCACACCCACCAGCGGCAGCTTCCAGCGACTGATGTCGGACTGGGGTGTGGCCGGTGACGCGCGCTACATCCGCGGCAGCTACCAGAATCAGATGTTCTTGCCTTTGACGAAAAAAATAACTTTCGGCACGAACGTGGAAATCGGACTGGGCAAGGGACTCAGCGGTCGGCCGTTCCCGGTGTTCAAGAATTTCTACTCGGGTGGTCTGGGCTCGGTGCGTGGCTTTGAGCAAGGGACGCTGGGTCCGCGCGATGTCTCGGGTTCCGTGGTGGGTGGACCCAACAAGATCAACCTGAACGCCGAATTGAGCTCGCCCTTCCCCGGTGCCGGCAATGACCGTTCACTGCGCGCCTATGCATTTGTCGACGCAGGCAATGTGTTTGGCGAGGGCGAACGCATCCGCCTTAACGAACTGCGGTCCTCCTACGGTCTGGGGGTCAGCTGGATTTCGCCCATGGGCCCGCTGCGCCTTTCCTATGCCCGTCCAATCACCAAGTTCGCTGGGGATAAAATCCAGGCACTGCAATTCAATATTGGAACCTCATTCTAATGAAGCACCTCGTTCGTCAAAGCCTGCTGGCTGGTTTCTTCTGTGTCCTGTCCGTGGCCGCCATGGCGCAGGAATTTCGCATCGGTTTTGTGAATACCGATCGGTTGCTCAAGGAGGCCAACAGCGCCAAGATTGCGCAAACCAAGCTCGAGCAGGAATTTGCCAAGCGCGAGAAGGAATTGGTAGAACTCGGCAACACATTGAAGGCGGCAGGCGACAAATTCGAACGTGATGCGCCCACCATGCCGGAAGCACAGCGCAACGCGCGGCAAAAACAACTGGTCGATCAGGACCGTGAATTCCAGCGCAAGCGTCGAGAGTTTCAGGAGGACCTGACCACGCGCAAAAACGAAGAATTGCAGCAAGTCCTGGAGCGTGCCAACAAGGTGGTGAAACAGGTGGCCGAGTCGGAAAAATACGACGTGATCCTGCAGGAAGCTGTGTACATGAACCCCAAGCACGACATCACCGATCGCGTGCTCAAGGCCATGAACGGCGGCAAGTAGTTTTTTTGTGTGGCCTTGCGTCTAGCGTCCATTGTCGAAGTCCTGCAGGGCGAACTCTGTGGTGATCCGCAACTGCTGATCACCGGCCTGGCGCCGCTGGAATCGGCCGGGCCCGAGGACCTGAGTTTCCTCAACAATCCCAAGTACCAACAGCAACTGGCGGCGTCCAGGGCCGGTTGTGTGATCGTCGCACCTGCCATGCGCAGCGCAGCCCTGAAGCGGGGTGCCTGCATCATTGCCGATCAGCCTTATCTGTACTATGCCCGGCTCACCCAGCTCTGGAAGAAGAGCCTGCCGCAGCCGCCAGGGCCACGTCTGCATCCCAGTGCGGTCATCGACCCCGAGGCCTTGGTCGATGCGACGGCGACAGTGGGGCCGCTGTGCGTGGTCGAGCGCGGCGCGCGCATCGGTGCCGGCAGCGTGCTCAAGTCGCGCGTTACCGTCGGTGAATACTGTGTGGTCGGTGAGCGTTGTATCCTGCATTCGGGCGTGGTGCTGGGCGCCGATGGTTTTGGCTTTGCACCCAATGCGGGTGCCTGGGAAAAGATCGAACAGCTCGGTGCGGTGCGCATTGGCAACGACGTAGAGATCGGCGCCAACACTTGCATCGACCGCGGCGCTTTGCAGGACACCGTCATCGGCAACGGCGTAAAACTGGACAACCTGATCCAGATCGGCCATAACGTGCAGATCGGCGCCCACACCGCCATGGCCGGTTGCGCCGGCGTGGCCGGCAGTGCCGTCATCGGCGCACACTGCACCATTGGCGGTGCGGCGAATGTACTGGGCCACCTCACGCTGGCTGACCATGTGCACATCTCGGCCAACTCCATGGTGACACGCTCCATCCACAAGCCGGGGCAGTACACAGGCTTCTTCCCGATTGATGAAAATGCGGCCTGGGAAAAAAATGCCGCCACCTTGAAACAGTTGCACAGCCTGCGCGAGCGTATCAAGGCGTTGGAAAAAATGATTGAAGGAACAAAGACATGATGGACATTCACCAGATTCTGAAAAAATTGCCGCACCGCTATCCCTTCCTGTTGGTGGATAGGGTGCTGGAACTGGAGACTGGCAAGCGCATCAAGGCGCTGAAGAACGTGACCATCAACGAGCCCTTTTTTGTCGGGCACTTTCCGCACCGTCCCGTGATGCCGGGCGTGCTGATCATCGAAGCCATGGCGCAGGCCGCAGGACTGTTGTCTTTCGACGCCCTGGGCGCAGGCGCCGACGACACGTCGGTGATCTATTTCGTCGGCATCGACAACGCACGTTTCAAACGTCCCGTGGAGCCGGGCGACCAATTGATCATGGACGTCACGATCGAGCGCCAGAAGGCCGGCATCTTCAAGTTCAAGGGCGTGACCCGGGTCGGTGATCAGATCGCCTGCGAGGCTGACTTCATGTGCACCGTGCGTTCGGTGGGCTGAGATGCGCCAGACAGGTCGGGCAATATGACACTCATCCACCCCACGGCCCTGATCGACCGCCAGGCTGAGCTCGACAGCACGGTCAGCGTCGGGCCCTACAGCATCATCGGAGCGCACGTGAAGATCGGCGCGCGCAGCACGGTCGGCGCCCACTGTGTGATCGAGGGCCACACCACGATAGGCTGCGACAACCAGATCTTCCAGTTCAATTCCCTGGGCACGGCGCCGCAGGACAAGAAGTACGCCGGTGAACCCACGGAACTGGTGATCGGTGACCACAACACCATCCGCGAATTCTGCACCTTCAGCCTGGGGGTTCCTGCCGCAGGTGGGATCACGCGCGTGGGCCACCACAACTGGATCATGGCGTACACGCACATCGCGCACGACTGCCAGGTCGATGACCACACCACACTCGCGAACAACACCACGCTGGGTGGGCACGTTCATCTGGCGGACTGGGTCACGGTGGGCGGACTCGTGGGCATCCACCAGTTTGTCAAGGTCGGAGCCCACGCCATGGTCGGTTTTGGCAGTGCGGTGTCGCAGGACGTTCCTCCCTACATGATGGTCGACGGCAACCCGTTGGCCGTGCGCGGCGTCAACAGCGTGGGGCTGCGCCGGCGCGATTTCAATGCCACACGCCTGGGCGCGGTCAAGCAGATGCACAAGCTGCTGTACCGTCAGGGCCGGACCTTGGAAGATGCACGTGCGGCGATTGCCGCTCTGGCCATTGAAAGCCCCGATGCGGCGGGAGACATCGCGCTGATGAACGAATTCCTGGCGAACGCGACGCGCGGCATCGCCCGCTGAATGCCGAGCCTGCCTTTGGCGCCGATGGCGCCCCAGCTGGCCATGGTGGCGGGGGAGTCTTCCGGTGACCTGTTGGCGGGCCTGCTGCTGGGCGGCCTGCGCGAGCGCTGGCCGGCTTTGAAGCCGGTTGGCATCGGTGGGCCTCAGATGGTGCAGCAGGGCTTTGAGGCCTGGTGGCCGAACAGCAAACTCGCGGTCAGCGGTTATGCCGAAGTGCTGCGGCACTACCTGGAGATTCTCGGCATTCGCAAACAACTGCGAAGCCGTCTGCTGGCCGCGCCGCCCGATGTTTTCATCGGTGTTGATGCGCCTGATTTCAATTTGGATCTCGAGGCCGACCTGAAGGCCCAAGGCATCAAGACCGTGCACTTCGTCTGCCCCTCGATTTGGGCTTGGCGGCCCGAGCGGGTGGATAAGATACGGCGCAGCGTGGACCATGTCCTGTGTCTGTTCCCCTTTGAGCCGGCTTTGCTGGCACGGCACGGCATCGCGGCGACCTACGTGGGCCACCCCCTGGCCAGCGTCATCCCCATGCAGGTCGACAAGGCGGCGGCGCGCAGCCAACTCGGATTGCCGCTGGATGCGCAGGTTGTGGCACTGCTGCCGGGCAGTCGCAAATCCGAGCTGCGCAACATCGCGCCCCGATTCCTCGCTGCTGCAGCGCTGATCCATCAGGCGCGCCCGGGCACGCGCTTTATCCTGCCGGCGGCCCCGGGCGTGCTGGACGAGGTGCGGCAAGCCGTGCAACTCAGCGGCCTGCAGGACCGGGTGCAGGTCGTCGCGGGTCAGTCGCACACGGTGTTGGCGGCCTGCGACGTGACGCTCATCGCCAGCGGCACCGCCACGCTGGAAGCGGCGCTGTTCAAGCGGCCCATGGTGATCGCCTACAACATGCACTGGTTGTCCTGGCGCATCATGGCTCCCAAGCAGCTCCAGCCTTGGGTCGGCCTGCCCAATATCCTGTGCCAGGAATTTGTCGTGCCCGAGTACATCCAGCAGGCCGCCACGCCCCAGGCGCTGAGCGACGCGGTATTGCAATGGCTGGCCGCACCGCAGCAAGCCCCGGGCAAAATAGCGGCACTGGAAAAAAGATTCAATGCGCTGCACCTAGAGTTGCAACGCGACACCCGTCGATTGGCTGCCGATGCGCTCGAAAAAATCCTCAACACCTGAGCAATTGCCCTGGAACAACGTCGGCCTGATCGCCGGCGTGGACGAGGCCGGACGCGGACCGCTGGCCGGTCCGGTGGTGGCTGCGGCTGTCATCCTGGACGAGCTCCATCCGATACGGGGCCTGGCCGACTCCAAGGTCCTGAGCGCCACCCGGCGGGAAAAACTGTACGAGGAAATTCGCGCCAAGGCCCTGTGCTTTTGCATTGCCGAGGCCAGCGTGGAGGAGATCGATCGCCTCAACATCCTGCAGGCGACGTTGCTGGCCATGCGCCGCGCCGTGCTGGGCCTGCGCCTGAAGCCCCAGTTGGCACTGATCGATGGCAACCACATTCCCGTGATGGACGTGCGCGCCGAGGCCATCGTGCGCGGCGACTCCAAGGTGGCGGCGATCTCCGCCGCGTCGATTCTGGCCAAGGTTTACCGCGACCGTCGCTGCCTGCTGCTGGATGAGCAATTCCCGCACTACGGTTTCGCGAAGCACAAGGGCTACGGCACGGCCCAGCATCTGGCTGCACTCACGGTCCATGGCCCGTGCCCGGAGCACCGCAGGTCCTTTGCCCCGGTGCGGCTGAGTCTGCTGGAGCAGGGCACATGACGGCATCCGATGTGCAATTCATCCAGTCGCGCGACAACGCACAGTTGAAAGCCTTGCGCCGTCTGGCGCAGGACAACACCGCCTACCGCAAGTCGGGGCGCGTCTGGATCGAGGGCGATCACCTGTGCCGTGCTGCTTTGGCGCGTGGTGTGCGTCCAGCGCAGGCGGTGTTTGCTGCCTCGTACTGGCCCCTGGCCCCAAGGGAGTGGACGCAGTGTGCAGCAAAGACCCTGGTGCTGGACGATGCCTTGTGGCGCGACCTGAGCGCGCTGGAGTCGCCCGCCCAAATGGGCTTTGTGCTTGAACTGCCGGAGGTGCCTGCTGTGCTGCCCGGTGTGGCCAGCGTCATCCTGGACCGGGTGCAGGATGCCGGCAATGTCGGCTCCATCCTGCGCAGCGCCTCGGCCTTCGGCTTTGCCCAGGTCATCGCACTGAAAGGCACGGCCGCGTTGTGGAGCCCCAAGGTGCTGCGTTCTGGGATGGGCGCGCACTTTGCGCTGCGCCTGATCGAAGGCGCCGATCTGGCCGATCTTGACGCCCTGGCCGTGCCTATCGTCGTCACCAGTTCGCATGAAGGGCAATACCTGAACCGCGCAGATCTGCCCATGCCCTGTGCCTGGGCCATGGGACACGAAGGGCAGGGCGTGTGCCCCGAATTGGGGGCGCGCGCCACCATGGCGATACGCATCGCTCAGCCCGGTGGCGAGGAATCGCTCAATGTCGCAGCGGCGGCAGCGATCTGTCTGCACGCCAGTGCCAGCGCCAAGTCCTGATCTCCTGTGAGCTCCGGGGTTTTGCTTCCCGGCCGTGCTCGCGCAGGAGAGTCGACCGGTATAATGGGGGGCTTTTCTAAAGCGTCGCCCCAGCGCAATCCAGACTTCACACAAACATAGCAGCATCCAGGAGCCCAGCTCCTGAGCACGCTGGGGCGTAACCGCAACTTGTTCGGAGAACCCAGTGCTTTTGTCTTTACAGGGAAAATTCCCGCCCGCCATCCTGGCGCTCGCAGACGGCACGGTCTTTGTTGGTAATTCCATTGGAGCCGCAGGCTCCACAGTCGGCGAGGTGGTGTTCAACACCGCCATGTCGGGTTATCAGGAAATCCTGACCGACCCCAGCTACTGCCAGCAGATCGTGACCTTGACCTATCCCCATATCGGCAACACCGGGGTGAATCCGCAGGACGTTGAAGCGGCCAAGGTGCACGCCGCCGGTCTGGTCATCAAGGATTTGCCGCTGCTGGCGTCCAATTTCCGCCAGACCCTGAGCCTGTCCGATTACTTGGTGCAGGAAAAGACCGTGGCGATTGCCAACCTCGACACCCGCATGTTGACCCGACATCTACGCACCGGCGGTGCGCAAAACGGCTGCATCCTGGCTTTGCCCGCAGGCGCTGTTGTCACGCAGTGCCTGAAAGATCAGGCCGTCGCTCTGGCGCGCTCGGCGCCCGACATGACCGGACTTGACCTGGCCAAAGTGGTGTCCTGCAGCATGCCCTACGCGTGGACGCAAACCGAGTGGGAGTTGTCGAATCCGGCACTGGCCGGCAAGCCCGGTTACGGCACGCAGGACGCGCCGAAGTTTCACGTCGTGGCCTATGACTTCGGTGTCAAGTTCAACATCCTGCGCATGTTGGCCTCACGCGGCTGCAAGGTCACGGTGGTGCCGGCGCAAACCAGCGCCGCCGAAGTCCTCAAACTGCAGCCCGACGGCATCTTCTTCTCCAACGGTCCTGGCGACCCGCAGCCCTGCGTTTACGCGATCGCCGCGGCGCGCGAACTGATGGACACCGGCATACCGAGCTTCGGCATCTGCCTGGGGCACCAGATAATGGCCCTGGCCAGTGGTGCCAAGACCTTCAAGATGAAGTTCGGCCACCACGGCGCGAATCATCCGGTGAAGGAACTCGACAGCGGCCGCGTCAGCATCACCAGCCAGAACCACGGTTTTGCCGTGGACGAAAAGGACTTGCCGGCGACGTTGCGCGCCACGCACGTGAGCCTGTTTGACGGCACGCTGCAAGGCGTGCAACGCACCGACCAACCCGCCTTCAGCTTCCAGGGTCACCCCGAAGCCTCGCCGGGACCGCACGACATTGCCTATTTGTTCGACCGCTTCATCGGCTTGATGGAACAGCACGACAACACGACAGGGGCAAAGAATGCCTAAACGCACAGATCTGAAAAGCATCCTCATCATCGGCGCGGGTCCGATCATCATCGGCCAGGCTTGCGAGTTCGATTACTCCGGCGTACAGGCCTGCAAGGCACTGCGCGAGGAGGGCTACAAGGTCATCCTGATCAACAGCAATCCGGCGACGATCATGACCGATCCGGCCACGGCCGACGTCACCTACATCGAGCCCATCACCTGGCAGACGGTGGAGAAGATCATCGCCAAGGAGCGCCCCGACGCCATCCTGCCGACCATGGGCGGACAGACTGCGCTCAACTGCGCCCTGGACCTGTGGCACCACGGCGTGCTGGAGAAATACCAGGTCGAACTCATCGGCGCCACGCCCGAGGCGATCGACAAGGCCGAAGACCGCCTCAAGTTCAAGGACGCCATGACCAAGATCGGTCTGGGTTCGGCGCGATC
>CAIKVZ010000305.1 GCA_903830985.1 uncultured beta proteobacterium | reverse complement strand
CTTGCTTACGCCGCTCGTGGAGTTGCTCCAGTGTTTGCTTTCTTGCGTTTTCTTTTTCCATGCCAGTGTGATTCGGAAAACTTGGAAAAGTTCATACTTTATTGGGCCCGATCAATAAGGCCGCGCCGGGCAACTGACCCATGGCGCGGGCACCGCGCTCACCCAGGAAGAAGTGCTGAATGAAGGGGTGGGGATGCTGCATCACCTGTTCGGGCGTGCCGTCGGCGATGACGCGCTGCTCGGCCAGCACTGCGACATGCGAACACAGTTCGTGCAGGGTGTCCAGATCGTGCGTCACCATCACCACCGTCAGCTCCAGTTCCTGGCACAGGCTGCGCAGCAGGGCACAAAAACCATCGGCGCTTTCCGGGTCCAGGCCGGCCGTGGGTTCATCCAGCATCAGCAGCGGCGGGTCCATCACCAGGGCTCGCGCCAGCGCCACGCGTTTGACCATGCCGCCCGACAGATCGGCGGGCATCTTGTAGGCGTCGCGTGCCTCCAGTCCGACCATCTGCAGCTTCACCAGCGCCGCGTCGTGGATCAGGTCGGGCGGCAGGGTTTTGAGCTCACGCAGGGCGAAGGCGATGTTCTCCAGCACGTTGAAGGCCGAGAACAGTGCACCGTGCTGGAACAGCATGCCGACGCGGCTGGTGGCACCCTTGCCGCCGAGTTGCGCCACCGGCTGCCCGGCGACCAGGATGGTGCCGCGCGTGGGTGTTTCCAGCCCCAGTATCTGGCGCAGCAGCGTGGTCTTGCCCGAGCCGGAACCGCCCACCAGCGCCAGCACCTGGCCGCGCGCAATCGTCAGGTCCAGGTCCTGGTGGATCACGTAGTCGCTGCCGCCCGCGTGGAACACGGTCCATAGCTTGCGGATCTCCACCATGGGCGTGCCGTCGGAAGGGGATTGAAGGTTCTGGAATGGCATTAGATCTGGTCAGTTGGGGTTTCAGATTCCCACATTCTTGAACACCACGGCGAACAGCGCGTCCACCAGGATTACCACGGTGATCGATGTCACCACCGAGGCCGTGGTCCCTTGACCCAGGCTCTCGGTATTGGGCTTGACGCGCAGGCCGTAGTGGCAGCCGATAAGGGCGATCAGAAAGCCGAACACCACCGATTTGCCCATGGCCAGCGTCAGGTTGGCGGCCTGCACGGCGCGCGGCAGGTTGTTCAGGAAGAAGGTCGGCGACAGGCCCATGCTCAGGTCGGCCGCCAGCATGCCCCCGCCCAGCGCCGCCAGCGTGGTCCAGACGGCGATCAGCGGCATCACCAGCGCCAACGCAAAGGCGCGCGGCATGACCAACCGAAAGCCCAGCGGGATTCCCATGACGCGCATGGCGTCGAGTTCCTCGGTGACGCGCATCACGCCGATCTGCGCCGTGATCGCCGAGCCCGAACGGCCCGCCACCAGGATGGCGGCCAGCATGGGGCCGAGCTCGCGGATCAGCGACAGGCCCAAGATGTTCACGATGAAGGCGTCTGCGCCGAACTGCTTGAGCTGCTGCGAAGTCAGGTAGGCCAGCACCAAGCCGATCAGAAAGCCCACCAGCGCGGTGATGGGCAGCGCCGTGCTGCCGATATGGTAGATATGGCCCGTGACGTCACGCCAGGGCCCTTCGCGGGGCGCGCGCGCCAGTCGCACGATGTCCAGCAGCAGCTGACCCAGCAATCGGGTCATGTCCAGGCAATGGTCGACCACGCGCCAGACCAGCGCACCGAAGGCAGTGAAACGCTGCCACAAGCTGGCGCGGGGTCGTGCGGGCCGCAGCGCCGAAAAACGCGCCACCCGTTCCAGCACGGCGCGTTGTGCCTTGGTGGTCAGCAGGGCATCCGGCCAGCGCCGACCCCAGTGGTTCCACAGGAGCTGGGCACCGATGTGGTCCAGGCGCTGCACGCCGCGCAGGTCCCAGGTCAGGGTCTGCGTCGCGTCCAGCTCCTCCAGCTCCTCCAGCTGTTGCATCAGTGGCCCCCAGACCTGTGGCTGCACCAGGCGCGACACGGTCCAGCGCCCGGTCAGACGCAGCAAGCCCCCTTGCGGCGAATCCTGACGCTGCAGTTGGGGCGGGGAGTCCTCCTGGGCAAAGGGGCTGGACGCGGTCATAGGCGCTCCATCCTACCCGTGCGCAGGCCCGAAGAAGAATATTTTGCCGCCACGCCTTTCAGTGGCGATTGCGTTTCTAATTCGACAAGGGACAAGGACCGCAAGAATTTGAAACGAGGACGGCACCATGAGCGACACTACATTTGACTACATCATCATCGGCGCCGGCACCGCCGGCTGCCTGCTGGCGAACCGGCTCAGCGCCGATGCCCGCCGTCGCGTGCTGCTGATCGAGGCCGGGCGCAAGGACGATTACCACTGGATCCACATCCCGGTGGGCTATCTGAAGTGCATCGGCAATCCGCGCACCGACTGGCTGTACCAGACAGAACCGGACGCGGGGCTGAACGGCCGCGCCCTGCGCTATCCGCGCGGCAAGACCCTGGGCGGCTGCTCCAGCATCAACGGCATGATCTACATGCGCGGCCAGGCGCGTGATTACGACAACTGGGCGCAGCTCACCGGCGACGAAGCCTGGCGCTGGGATCAGGTGCTCCCCGACTTCAAGCTGCACGAGGACCACTACAAGGGTGCAGACGCACTGCACGGTGCCAAAGGGACGCCTTCGGCACAACTGCTGCAGGACACCAGCGAGTACGCGAAGATTCTGCGCCATCACCAGGCCGGCGGCGAGTGGCGGGTGGAAAAACAGCGCCTAAGCTGGGACGTGCTCGATGCCTTCGCCCAGGCCGCACAGCAGGCAGGCATCCCGGCCACCGATGACTTCAACCGTGGCGACAACGAGGGCGTGGGCTACTTCGAGGTGAACCAGCGCGCCGGTTGGCGCTGGAACACCGCCAAGGCTTTTCTGCGCCCCATGTGCTATGGCCGGCCCAATTTCGAGCTCTGGACTTCGGCGCAGGTGACCCGGCTCTTGCTCGAAACCCAGCCCGACCAGCGCCAGCGTTGCGCCGGGGTGCAGGTCTGGAATGGCAGCGAAATGGTCACGGCGCGGGCCGGGCGCGAGGTGATCCTGTGTGCCGGCAGCATCGGTTCGCCGCAGATCCTGCAACTCTCCGGCATCGGCCCGGCGGCTTTGCTGAAACAGCATGGCGTTGAGCTGGTGATGGATCTGCCGGGTGTGGGCGCTAACCTGCAGGACCATCTGCAGATTCGCGCCGTGTTCAAGGTGCAGGGTGTGAAGACGCTCAACACCATGGCCAACAGCCTGTGGGGCCAGGCCATGATCGGCCTGGAATACGCGCTCAAGCGCACAGGTCCCATGAGCATGGCGCCGTCACAGCTCGGCGCCTTCACGCGCAGCGATCCGGCCCAGCCCTATCCCAACATCGAGTACCACGTTCAGCCCCTGAGCCTGGATGCCTTCGGTGAACCTCTGCACGCTTTCCCGGCGATCACGGCCAGCGTGTGCAACCTGAACCCCACCAGCCGCGGCTCGGTGCAGATCAAGTCGGCCCGCTTTGCCGATGCACCCGCGATTGCGCCCAACTACCTGAGCACCGACGTGGACCGCCAAGTGGCGGCTGACTCGCTGCGTCTGACCCGGCGCATCCTGGCGCAACCGGCGCTGGCGCCCTACCAGCCGCAGGAATACAAGCCTGGCGTGCAATACCAGAGCGACGCCGACTTGGCCAAGCTGGCCGGCGATATCGCCACCACCATTTTTCACCCGGTGGGAACGACCAAAATGGGTCGGGAGGACGACGCCAGCGCGGTGCTGGATTCGCACCTTCGGGTGCGAGGCGTAGTCGGACTGCGTGTGGTCGACGCCGGCGCCATGCCCAGCATCACCAGTGGCAATACCAATTCCCCGGTGTTGATGCTGGCCGAGAAGGCCGCGCGCTGGATTGTGATGGAATCCTGACCCCAACTGTCCAATGGCAGGGAAATCCCCGATGCGCCGCAGTGGTGCGCGGCGTAAAGTCCGGCCACTCGCTGCCCCGACGCCAAGGCCGGGCAGGCCAGAGGAGCCGAGGAGACTAAAAAGACCAGCCACCGCTGGCGTATCCCAAGAAGATGCGAATCATGAAAAATGCACCGGTAATCCCGGTGCATTTTTTACTTGTGCGTGCGAAACGCCACGTTCCGCCTCTTTTCAATGCTCAGAAAACTATAGCATTCCCGGTCTGAGGCGGGATGCGAAAATGACCCCATGGAATTGCTCTTGGTATCGCTGGCTTCGCTGCTGGCCGGATTTGTGGACGCGATCGTGGGCGGTGGCGGCCTGATCCTGGTTCCAGCCCTGTTTGCCACCTTTCCCAGCACGCACCCGGCCACACTGTTCGGCACGAACAAGAGCGCCTCCATCTGGGGCACCGGTTTTGCCACCTGGCAGTACAGCCGACGCGTGCAACTGCGCTGGGGGGCGCTGTGGCCGGCGGCGCTGGCCGGTTTTGCCGGCTCTTTCGGCGGCGCCTGGCTGGTGACCGTGATTTCCCCCGATTTTCTGCGCAAGGTGTTGCCGCTGGTGCTGCTCGCCGTACTGGCCTATACCCTGGCGCGCAAGGAACTGGGTCGCGCCCACGCGCCGCGTTTTTCCGGTCGGGAAGAAGCGGCGGCTGCGAGCGTGGTGGGCTTGTTGCTGGGTTTTTACGATGGATTTTTCGGCCCCGGCACCGGCAGTTTTCTGGTGTTTCTGCTGGTGCGCTGGCTGGGCTACGACTTTTTGCACGCTTCAGCCAGCGCCAAGCTCATCAACACCGCCACCAATTTCGCCGCCATCATCCTGTTCACTCTCAAGGGTCATGTCTGGTGGCACTTCGCCCTGGCCATGGGCGCGGCGAACGTGCTGGGCAGCATCCTGGGCACGCGCCTGGCCCTGAAACACGGCACGGGCTTTGTGCGCGGTGTGTTCATCGTGGTGGTGTCGGCGCTGATCCTGAAGACTGGCTACGACGCGTTTGTCAAGTGAGAGTGGATCCGTTCAGGGCACGGGTGGCCAGGCCACTTCGCTGACCGGGCGCGGTTTACCGATCGGCGTCGTGGCCTGACCTTTTTGCACCGCCGCCATATCCTCCAGGCTGGGGTACTGGCCCGTCAGAAAGTAATCAAACACGCGTCGCGCAATGGGCGCCGCCGAGGCCGCGCCGAAGCCCGCGTTTTCCACCACCATGGCCAGCGCCAGCTTGGGTGCCTCGGCTGGCGCGTAGGCGATGAAAAGTGCATGGTCGCGGTGCAGTTCATCGGTGCGCGAGGCACTGTATTTTTCGTTCTGTTTGATCTGAATCACCTGGGCAGTTCCGGTCTTGCCGGCGCTGGTGTAGGTGGCACCCCGAAAGCTGCTCGACGAGGTGCCCTCGATGTTCACGCCCACCATGGCCGCCTTGATCACGGCGATGTTCGCCGGCGTCAGCGCCAGTTGCTGGGGCGGTTCCAGTTCCACCGGTGTGGCAACACGTGTCACGGCGTCGACCAGTTCACGCACCAGGTGTGGCTTGGCCTTCACGCCATCGCCCGCCAGCGTGGCGGTGGCGTGGGCCAACTGCAGCATGGTGAAATTGTTGTAGCCCTGACCGATGCCCAGTGAAATCGTTTCGCCGGCATACCATTTTTTCTGCTCGGGGCGCTTGTAGGCGTTGCGCTTCCAGTTCTGGCTGGGCAGCAGGCCGCGCACTTCGCCCTGAATATCGATCCCGGTGAGTTCGCCAAAGCCCAGCGGTTGCAGCTGATCGTGGATGGTGTCGACGCCCAGATCGTTGGCCAGCACGTAGTAGTAGGTGTCGCAGGACTGCACGATGGAGCGGTACATGTCCACCGTGCCATGGCCGCCCTCCTTGTCGTCGCGAAAGCGATGGTTGCCGAGCAGGAAGAAGCCGGGGTCGAAAATGGTCTGCTGGGGCGTGCGCCGACCGGTCTGCAGCGCCGCCAGTGCCATGAACGGCTTATAGGTGGACCCGGGAGGGTAGGTGCCGCGCAGGGCCCGGTTCAGCAGCGGCTTGTCCGGCGACTCGTTGAGTTCCTGCCAGCTGTCGCTGTCGATGCCGTCGACAAACAGATTCGGGTCGAAGGTGGGTTTGCTCACGAAGGCCAGAATCTCGCCGGTTCCGGGCTCGATCGCCACCAGCGCGCCGCGGCGCTCGCCGAACAGGTCTTCCACCAGTTTTTGCAGCTTGATGTCGATCGACAGCACCACCGTGTCACCCGGCGTGGCCGACTGGCTGGAGAGGCGCCGCATGGCGCGCCCGCCGGCCGAGGTCTCCACCGAGTCCACGCCGGTGGTGCCGTGCAACTGGGCTTCAAAGCTCTGCTCCACGCCGAGCTTGCCGATGTAGGAAGTGCCGCGGTAGTTGGCGTCGTCGTCGGATTCGTCGATGCGCGCCTTCTCTTCCTGGTTGATGCGCCCGATGTAGCCGATCACATGGCTGGCGAGCTCGCCAAACGGGTAGTTGCGAAACAGGCGTGCCTTGATGTCCACACCGGGAAAACGAAACCGCTGTGCCGCAAAGCGCGCGACTTCCTCGTCGGTCAGGCGCGAACGTACCGGCAGCGACTCGAAGCTCTTGGACTCCTCCAGCAGCTTCTTGAAACGCTTGCGGTCGCGCACGCTGATCTCCAGCACCTGCGACAACTCGTCCAGCGTGCGCTCCAGGTCCTCTATGCGCGACGGCGTGACCTCCAGCGTATAGGCCGAGTAGTTGCTCGCCAGCACGATGCCGTTGCGGTCCAGGATCAGGCCACGATTCGGAACGATGGGCACGATCGCCGTGCGGTTGCTTTCGGCCTGTTCCAGCAGGTCGTCGTGCCGCACCACCTGCAGGTACACCAGGCGCGCCACCAGCAGTGTGAAGGCCAGCAACACCAGCGCGCTCGCCACCAGCACGCGCGAGCGAAAGCGCGACAGGTCGGCATCGACGTTGCGCAGCTCAGTCATGGCGTAATGGGACGGTGGGTCACAAGGGGCGGTTGGCGTCGCGGTCCGGGGCGCGCCGTTGCGGCACCAGCAGCGCCACGCTCACCACCGGCCAGAGCAGGGCTTCGAGCAGCGGCGCCAGCAGCAGGTCCCAGCCGGGAAAGGTCCCGCCGGCGATCAGGCGCACCGTCAGTTCGATGGCGTGTGCCACGACAAACAGGGGGGCCACCTGCAGGGCCTGCGAGGGCACGGTGAACCACAGCAGGCGTCGGTGCATGGCAATCGCCAGAAAGCTCAAACCTGTGAAGGCCAGCGCATGCTGCCCCAGCAGCGCGCCCTGATGCACGTCGAGCAGCAGGCCGAAAACGAAGGCCGTTCCCACGCCGACGCGCAAGGGCTGATGCACGCACCAGAACAACAGCACCAGCGCCAGCAGGTCGGGTGCCCAGGCGGCGCGTGGCCACAACCCCATGTACTGCAGCATGTTCAGCATCAGGGCGGCGATCAGGCTGCCCCAGATGAAAACCGGGTTGGCTGGCAGCAACAAGGGTTGTCCCGGGCGCATGATCATGGCGTTGCCTCGAATTTCGGGCCAGAGGCCTTGGAGGCCGGTTTTTTGCCGCTGGCCGCGGTAACCACGGCTTCCGGTCGTGGTGCGATTTGCACCGACACCGGTGCAATCACCATGACATGGCGCGCCCCGCCAATGGCCGCCACCGCAGTGCAATAGATGCGCGCAAAGGCGGTATCGGCACGGCGCTCCACTTTCGTCACCTTGGCCACGGGCAGGCCTGGCGGGTAGACGCCGTCCACGCCGCTGGTGGTGAGCAGGTCACCGGGCAGTACGTCGGCATTTGCGGCCATGAAACGCAGTTCCAGGCCACCGCCGTTGAATCCAGGATCACCATAGGCCACGCTGCGTGCGCCGGTGCGCGTGTTCAGCACGGGGATGGCCTGATCCCGGTCGACCAGCAGCGTGACCTCGCTCACCAGCGGATAGACCCGCGTCACCTGGCCGAGCACGCCGGCTTCGTCCACCACCGCCGAACCCAGCGCCAGTTGATGGCTTGCACCCTTGTCCAGGATGATCTTGCGGCTGTAGAGGTCGGCCGCGTCGTACAGCACTTCGGCGGCCTGCGCGCTCGGTGGCAGCGTCTGGCGCAGGCCCAGCAGATTGCGCAGTCGCAGGTTTTCCAGCCGCAGTTGCTCTACCTGCGCGGCGCGCAGTGACTGATCGGCCAGTTGGCGGCGCAGCCGGTCTTCGGCGGCCTGCGCCGTGGAAAGTTGGCTGAAATGTTCACCCACACTGGTGGCGCCACGGATGGGCTGCAAGACCAGCCATTGAACTGGTTGCAGCACCACCGCAACCACTGTGCGCAGCGGTTGCGTGATCTTGAAGCGCGTGTCCGCGACCATCAGGAACAGCGCCAACGCGCTGAAAAAAAACAATTTGGAGAGTGCCGACGGTCCCTGGCGGAAGAAGGGCGGCGGGGCGCTGTCGAGCGTGCCTAAGGGCATGTGCCAGTCCCCGATCCCGGGCTGACCCGCTCCAAGTTCGCCGCCCCAGCCATGGGGCTACTCGCTGGTAAAGATCGATCCCAGGCGCTCCATGCGCTCCAGGGCAATGCCGCAACCGCGCACCACGCAGGTCAGCGGTTCCTCGGCCACCAGCACCGGCAGGCCGGTTTCCTCGGCCAGCAGACGGTCCAGATCGCGCAACAGGGCGCCGCCGCCCGTGAGCATCATGCCGCGGTCGGAAATGTCCGCGCCGAGTTCGGGTGGCGTTTGCTCCAGCGCATTCTTCACCGCCGACACGATGTTGTTCAGCGGGTCGGTGAGCGCTTCCAGGATTTCATTGGAAGAGATGGTGAAGCTGCGCGGCACGCCTTCGGACAGGTTGCGCCCGCGCACTTCCATTTCCTTGACTTCGCTGCCAGGGAAGGCCGAGCCGATTTTTTTCTTGATGGCCTCGGCCGTCGGTTCGCCGATCAGCATGCCGTAGTTGCGCCGGATGTAGTTGATGATGGCTTCGTCGAACTTGTCGCCGCCGACGCGCACGCTGCCCTTGTAGACCATGCCACCCAGGCTGATGACGCCCACCTCGGTCGTGCCGCCACCGATGTCCACCACCATGGAACCACTGGCTTCGCTCACCGGCAAGCCCGCGCCAATGGCTGCTGCCATGGGTTCCTCGATCAGGTAGACGTCCGATGCGCCCGCACCCAGCGCCGATTCGCGGATGGCGCGGCGTTCCACCTGGGTGGAGCCGCAGGGCACGCAGATGATGATGCGCGGGCTGGGTTTGAACAGGCCGCGCGGGTGCACCATCTTGATGAACTGCTTGAGCATCTGCTCGGTCACGGTGAAGTCGGCAATCACGCCGTCCTTCATGGGACGGATGGCCTCGATGTTGCCGGGCACCTTGCCCAGCATGGCTTTGGCTTCCTTGCCGACCGCTTGAATGGTCTTTTTGCCTTGCGGGCCGCCTTCGTGGCGGATGGCCACGACCGATGGCTCATCGAGCACAATGCCCTTGCCGCGAACAAAAATAAGGGTGTTTGCCGTACCCAGGTCGATGGCCAGGTCGGTGGAAAAATACCGACGGAATGATTCGAACATTGAAAAAAATCCTCGTGGGCACAGCGCCCGCCAGGGGGCGCCGTCGCCGTGTTTAGCGGGTAAAACTTGTCTACCCAGGGCAAGAACCGGTCATTTCACGGTGTCTTTGCCAAAGGCGGGATAATACCCCATCCCCCCCATGCCCCTGATCTTTTTGCATACGAAAAGCGGCATTTACCTCCGGTTTCAACTCAACTTTTCCTATGTCACTGACTTCTTCGGACATTGCCCGTATCGCCAATCTGGCGCGGCTGGACTTGCCGGGCCCGCAAGCGCAGACCATGCTGACCCAGATCAACGGTTTTTTCAGCATCGTTGACGCCATGCGCGCAGTCGACACCACGGGCATTGAGCCCCTGTCGCACCCCGTGGCTGCGATCCAGGAAATCGCACTGCGCCTGCGCGAAGACGTCGCCAGCGAGCCGAACCAACGGTCGGCCAACCAGCAAAACGCCCCGGCTGTGGAAAACGGCCTGTTCCTGGTTCCCAAGGTCATCGAGTAAGGCGCGCCATGAACAGTCCCACTACACCCCCAAGCAGCGAACTGCACGAGCGCACGGTGAGCGAGTTGTCCGGCTTGCTGCAGGCCAGGAAACTGTCGGCCGTGGAAGCAGCGCAGCACTTTTTGAACCGAATCCAATTCCATACAGCGCTGGGCGCGTTCCTGAGCGTCGACGAAGAGGCCACGCTGGTGCAGGCCAGAGCGGCCGACGCCCGGCTGGCGGCGGGGTCGGTGAGCGCCCTGGAAGGCGTGCCGCTGGCGCACAAGGATATCTTTGTCACCCGCGACTGGCCGACCACCGCCGGCTCGAAAATGCTCAGTGGCTACCGCTCGCCCTTTGATGCGACGGTCGTGGCCAAGCTCAAGGACGCGGGTGCGGTCTGCCTGGGCAAGCTCAATTGCGACGAGTTCGCCATGGGGTCGAGCAACGAGAACTCGGCCCAGCCGCCCATGGGCTTCAGTCAGCCAGAGCCGGTGAAGAACCCCTGGGATACGAGCCGCATTCCGGGGG
The DNA here is from genome assembly GCA_903830985.1 of uncultured beta proteobacterium. Taxonomy (GTDB): domain Bacteria; phylum Pseudomonadota; class Gammaproteobacteria; order Burkholderiales; family Burkholderiaceae_C; genus CAIKVZ01. Next base: position 36,014 of record CAIKVZ010000305.1, on the reverse strand, counting down.
GCTCGTCGGGCGGCAGCGCGGCCGCGGTTGCGGCGCGCCTGACGCCGGCCGCCACCGGCACCGACACCGGCGGCTCGATTCGCCAGCCCGCCTCGTTTTGCGGCATCACCGGCATCAAACCGACCTATGGACGGGCCTCGCGCTACGGCATGGTGGCCTTTGCCTCCAGCCTGGACCAGGCCGGGCCGATGGCGCGGACGGCGCAGGATTGCGCCTTGTTGCTCAGTGCCATGTGCGGCCCCGACCCGGATCGCGACTCGACTTCGCTCGACGTCCCGGCCGAAGACTTCACTCTGCAACTGAACGACTCCATTGCAGGTCTGCGCATCGGCATTCCCAAGGAATTTTTCGGCGATGGCTTGAGCGCCGACGTGCGCGCTGCCGTGGACTCGGCCCTGGCTGAGTACGAGAAGCTGGGGGCACGTCTGGTGCCCATCAGCCTGCCGCGCACCGAGTTGTCGATTCCGGTTTACTACGTCATTGCCCCGGCGGAGGCGTCGAGCAACCTGAGCCGCTTTGACGGCGTGAAATTCGGCCACCGCGCAGCGCAGTACACCGACCTGGCCGACATGTACAAGAAGACCCGGTCCGAGGGCTTTGGCGAAGAAGTGAAGCGCCGCATCATGATCGGCACCTACGTGCTGTCGCACGGCTACTACGACGCCTACTACCTGCAGGCGCAGCGGATACGCCGCATGATTGCCGACGATTTCCAGCAGGCCTTCGGCCAATGTGACCTGATTGCCGGACCCGTGGCGCCGACCGTGGCCTGGAAGATCGGTGAGAAGTCCGACGACCCTGTGGCCAATTACCTGGCCGACATCTTTACCTTGCCGGCCTCGCTGGCCGGTCTGCCGGGCATGAGTCTGCCGGCCGGTTTTGGCGCGGGCGGCATGCCCGTGGGTCTGCAGCTGATAGGCAACTATTTCGCGGAGGGTCGCCTGCTCAACGCGGCGCACCGTTTCCAGCAGGCCACCGACTTTCACTCCCGCAAACCCCAGGGAGTCTGAACATGAGCAACCCTTCCACCAAAGCCACACCCACCCTGCTCGTCATGGGCTACGAAGTCGTCATCGGCTTCGAAACCCACGCCCAGCTGTCCACCCGGTCGAAAATCTTCAGCCGCGCACCGACAGCCTTTGGCGCCGAGCCCAACACGCAGGCCTGCGCCGTCGATCTGGCCCTGCCCGGCACCCTGCCGGTGATGAACAAGGGTGCGGTCGAACGCGCCATCGAATTCGGTCTGGCGGTGGGTTCGCACATCGCCGAAAAGAGCATTTTTGCGCGCAAGAATTATTTCTATCCGGACCTGCCCAAGGGCTACCAGATCAGCCAGTTCGAAATTCCGGTGGTGCAGGGTGGCGTGGTCGAGTTCTACCTGGGCGACGAAAAAAAGTCGGTGCGCCTGGTGCGTGCCCACCTGGAAGAGGACGCCGGCAAGTCGCTGCATGAAGACTTCATCGGGCAGACCGGCATCGACCTGAACCGCGCCGGCACGCCACTGCTGGAAATCGTGACCGAGCCCGACATGCGCTCCACGGCGGAGGCCGTGGCCTACGCCAAGGAGTTGCACAAGATCGTTACCTGGATCGGCATCTGCGACGGCAATATGCAGGAAGGCTCGTTTCGCTGCGATGCCAATGTGTCGGTGCGCAAGCCCGGCGCCCCCCTGGGAACCCGGCGGGAAATCAAGAACCTGAACAGCTTCAAGTTCATGCAGCAGGCCATGGACTACGAGGTGCGCTGGCAGATCGAGCAGATCGAGGACGGACGCGCCATTGAGCAGGCCACCGTGCTGTTCAATCCCGACACGGGTGAAACGCGCGCCATGCGCAGCAAGGAAGACGCCGCTGACTACCGCTATTTCCCGGACCCGGACCTGCCGCCACTGGTGATCGCGCGCGACTGGGTGGAGCGCGTGCGCGGCGAGATGGTCGAGTTGCCACGCGTCATGGCGGCGCGTTTTTGCGCCGACTACGGCCTGTCGGAATACGACGCCAGCACCCTGACCCAGAGCCAGTCCATGGCGGCCTATTTCGAAGCCACGGCCAAGGTCTGCAGCCAGCCCAAGCTGGCCAGCAACTGGATCATGGGGGAGGTCTCGCGCCGCCTGAACGCCGCTGACCTCAACGTGGCGCAGGCGCCGGTGAGTGCTGCGCAGTTGGGCGCGCTGATTGCGCGCATTGCCGACGCAACGGTGTCCAACAACGCGGCGCGCCAGGTGTTCGATGCCTTGTGGAGCGGCGAGGGCGCTGACGTCGATGCCATCATTTCGGCCAAGGGCCTGAAGCAGATGAACGACTCCAGTGCGCTGGAAGCCATCATCGACGGCGTGTTGATGACAAATGCGAAGAACGTCGAGGAATTCCGTGCCGGCAAGGACAAGGCCTTCAACGCCTTGGTGGGACAGATCATGAAAGCCAGCAAGGGTCAGGCGAACCCGGCGCAGGTGAACGAACTGCTGAAACGAAAACTGGCCACCTGACGGTCAGCGCAATGACCGACGGGGCGGCGGCTATTTGCCCTTGCTCGCGCCCGGGGTGGGCACTGCCGCCTGCAGAGCCCAGCGCGGCTTGAGCTTCAACAGTTCTTCGTCGAAGCGCTGGTTGATGCGCAATTTTTCTTCTTCCTGGCTGGCCATGAAGCGCTGCTGGGCCGCAACGTTGAGCGCGTTCTCGCTGATGCGGCGTTTCAAGGCCGCAGGCGCCTTGGCGGGATTCTTCTGGTAGAACTCCATCTCGGTATCCAGTTCCTTGCGCTGCTGCGCCAGCTCCACCAGTCTGAGCTGAGACGCGTGCATGACTTCGTCCACCTGAATCAGCGCATCGGCGCGTTCCTGGTCGTGGGCCGCGCGGTTCACATAGCGCATCAACAGGGCACGGTCCCGGCGCTTTTCTTCGGCTGCTCGGGCCTGCTCTTCGGCTTCGCGTTTCTGCAGTTCGTCCTGATTGGCACGCTCCTGTGACGTGAGGCTGGGTCCCACAGTTCTCTTGACGGTGCCGCCGCTGCCGAAGACCCGTTGCTCACGGTCGCTGCACTCTGGGATGGGGCGATCGGAGGTGAGCTTGTGGCCCTTGTTGTCGGTACAAACGAAGATTTCCTGCGCGCACACCAGCCGCACTGCCAGCAGAAGTGCCGAGAGGGTGCCGATGCGCAGCCTGGAATTCATTGAATCAGACCTTCCTCAACACCGTAGCGTTGCCGGTAGGCCAGCACACGGTCGTGGCTGGCGGTTCCCTTGGGGTCAGGGTGCTGCGTCAGATAGTGCAGCAAGTCGGTCAAACGCGCAATGGCGCAGACCTGCAGGCCCAGTTGCTGGCGCACGTATTGCACCGCGCTGTAGTCCACGTCATGTCCGTTCTCGGTGGCCTTTTCCTGTCGGTCCAGGGCGATCAGCACGGCGTGCGGCGTGGCGCCGGCAGCGCGGATCAGCGCAATGGATTCGCGCACTGCCGTGCCGGCAGACATCACGTCGTCGACGATCAGCACGCGGCCCTTGAGGGGCGCGCCCACGAGCGTGCCACCTTCGCCGTGGTCCTTGGCTTCTTTGCGGTTGTAAACGAAAGGCACGTTGCGGCCCTGGCGCGCCAGTTCCACCGCCAGGGTTGCGCCCAGCGGGATGCCCTTGTAGGCCGGGCCAAAAATCATGTCGAATTCGATGCCGCTGTCCAGCAGACGGCGCGCATAAAATTGCGCCAGCCGGTTGAGGCGGGCTCCGTCGTCGAACAGGCCGGCATTGAAAAAATACGGACTGAGCCGACCCGCCTTGGTGGTGAACTCGCCGAAGCGCAGTACGCCACAATCGACGGCAAATTGCACAAATTCCTGGGCCAGTTCATCCTGGCCGGCATCAACTGACATGGAGCTTCCTTGTTCAAACTAACCAGTCTCAACCTCAATGGTATCCGCTCGGCCAGCAGCAAAGGTCTGGAAGCCTGGCTGCACACCGTCAAGCCCGATTGTATTTGCGTGCAGGAGGTCAAGGCCCAGGCGGTTGATGTGGCAGGTCGCTTTGAAAATTTGGCGGACTTGAAGGGCTACTTCCATTTCGCCGAGAAAAAAGGCTACTCCGGCGTGGGCGTGTACACCCGCTTTGAGCCGAGTGATGTTGTCGTCGGCTATGGCTCGTCCGAATTCGACGCCGAGGGTCGCTATGTGGAACTGCGTTTTGACACGCCCAGCGCCAAGCACTCGGTGATCAGTTGCTACTTTCCCAGTGGCTCGTCCGGGGAAGAGCGCCAGCAGGCGAAGTTCCGCTTTCTGGCCGAGTTCTATCCGCATCTGGGGCGCCTGCAGCAGCAGCGTGATTTCGTGCTGTGCGGCGACGTGAACATCGCGCACCAGCAGATCGACCTGAAGAACTGGCGCAGCAACCAGAAGAACTCCGGCTTCCTGCCCGAAGAGCGTGCCTGGATGACGCGGGTGCTGGACCCGGCGCAGGGCGCCCTGGTTGACGTCTACCGCCAGCTGCACCCCGAGGCCACCGACACCGCCTACACCTGGTGGAGCAACCGTGGTCAGGCTTACGCCAACAACGTCGGTTGGCGACTCGACTACCACCTGGCAACACCCGCACTGGCCGCAGGGGCCAGGTCGGCGGAGATCTACAAGGGCGAGAAGTTCTCCGACCACGCACCGATCACGGTCGACTACGACTGGGCCCGTTGAATGGGCGCATGCCTTGCACTCCGCATAGTCGATGGCCGCGTTACCGACCCGCACCGTTAAAAGTCTCGTTTGCGCTGCAGGGGGCTGCGCCAGGCCAAGTCCAGCGCTCCCACCGACACGACTTCCCGTACGGCTCCGAAACAGGACCTGCCTGCGAAGGGATTTTCCGCCCGCCAACGTCAACCCCGCGAGTCCGCCGGTGACGACCGCAATGGCTTTGAAAGACCAGCGGCCAGGATAAGCTGGCTCAGGCTGAGGGCCCACTGGGTGTAGCCGTTCGAACTGGGATGGATGCCATCCGCGGCCATTCCGGTCAGGGTGGTCGTCTCGGGGTGCCAGTGCATGGTGTGCATGCACTGACCCAGCAACAAACCGGACAGGAGAACGTTCATCTCATTCGCCCACCGGCCCATGAACCACCGCAGTGGCTGAGGCAAGGCCATGCAGCCATGCATCGGCGGCACAGCGCTGTGCACCAGCAGCTTGGGCGCGAAGCGGTCGGCTATGAGTTCAGCCAGTTGGGTTTGCCATTGCACCCATCGTCGCGGAGAGCACAGGCTGGTCGCATCATTGGCGCCGATCGAGAGCACCACCACGTCAAAGCGCGAAGGGACGGCATCTTCCAGCAGCCTGACCAAGCCCGGTGAGTCCAGACCATTGACCGCCAGCACGCGCCACTCGACCGTGTGGTGTTGGCTCAGGCAGTGCACCAATTGACCGCACAAGGCTTCGTCTTGCGTCGCAACGCCGACACCTGCCGCGCCCGAATCGCCGACCACCAGCACCCGGCAGACCGACCCTCGTCCACAGATTCCCTCGCGGGAACCCGTCGGCTCAGGCAGGCGCGGTGTCACCCGGCGCACGTGTTTGCCCTCCAGCCACAAAATCGGCCATAACAAAGTCAACAACAGGCAACGCACCCAGTCACGCATCGTGGTGTGCAAGGTGAAAGGCAAAGCGCACTCTGCAGCGAGTGCTTTGACGATGTGCCTGGTGTGCATGCGATGGCCGTGGTGGCGGCCGATTACGCCAGCAGGAACGACAGCAGCGCGTCGTTGAACGCTTGCGCGTGCGACACGTTCAGTCCATGCGGCGCACCGTCCACCGTCACCAGTTGGCTGTGCAGCACTGCGCGGTGGGTGCGCTGGCCCGAGCTCTCAAAAGGCACGATCGCGTCCGCCGTGCCATGGATCACCAGCGTCGGCACTGTCACCTTCTTCAGATCGTCGCGGAAGTCGGTCGTGCTGAACGAGTCCATGCAAGCCAGGGCCGCATGCTGCGCGGACTGCCGGCAAAGGGCGATCGCTTCTTCGCGCTGCGACTCGGTGACCAGCAGCGTCCCGTTGGCTGAGAAGAAGTCCCTGGTGAACTGGTCGAAGAAGGCGTCACGATCCTGCTTCAGCGCGAGCTTCTTCTGCTGTTCCATTTCGAGCGTGAGCGGGCCTTGCGGGTTGTCGGGCGTCATCACCAGGTGCGGCGGCACGGCCGAGGCAAACACCACGCTGTGCAGGCGCGCTTCGCCGCAGCGTGCGATGTAGCGCGCCACTTCGCCTCCGCCCATCGAGAAGCCCACCAGCGTCACGTCCTGCAGTGCGCACTGCTCCATGACGCGCTGCAGGTCGTCGGCCAGCGTGTCGTAGTCGTAACCCGATGCCGGCTTGTCCGAACTGCCGAAGCCTCTTCGGTCATAGGTCACCACGCGAAAGCCTGCGGCGCGCAGCGCCGACACCTGCGGCTCCCAGGCCTGGGCCGACAGTGGCCAGCCATGGATCAGCACCACCGGACGGCCGCTGCCACCACTGTCTTCGACGTGCAGGTGCACGGACTCTGCGGGCGTGATTTCTGTGCTGCTCGAATCCTCCGGACCCGCCGTGGCTACGGTGGCAGCGAGTCCCAGTGCGCCGGCAATGCCACCGAGTGTGGCCCCGACCATCACGCCCACCGGGTCGGCCACCGCGACGCCAATGGCGGCGCCCGCAGCCATGCCCGCCACCACGCCGCCCCCCATCAGCACCGAGTTGGCCCCGTGCTCAGCCTTCTCGGGTTGCAGCAGGGTCTGCGCCGCGGGGTCCGGGTCCTGCGATGCAATGCCATGGCCGGGGCGGGCCTGCTCGGCGAGGTCCTCGTCGGCGGGTGTCGTCTTGGGCGGCTGGGTGGTCGATGGGTTCATGGGATTCTCCTGGGTGGCTGACGGTGGAACGAGCACCATGCTCGGGAAGGGCGCCTGGGTGACGGTAGCCCGCTAAAGGGCGGGGGACCGTGCGGGAGCGCACGGTCCCTTTCGGTCGTCACTGTTCGCCCTACCGCCTCTTTGAGGCACCTGGGTGCGCTGACGTGCAAAAGGCGCCGGCCATAATCAGCGTCAGCCTCGACCGCGACAACCTGCCGCGGGACCCCCATCCCCAGGAGCTCGAACATGGTGCTACTTGAATTCGCAATGACGCCCGGCGGCAAGGGCGAAAGCGTGAGCGAATACGTCGCCCGTATCCTCGATGTCATCGATCGCTCGGGCGTGGCCTACCAACTCACACCCATGGGCACCATCCTCGAAGGCGACTGGGACCAGGTGATGGGCGTGGTCACCGCCTGCTTCAAGGCACTCGAGTCCGACTGCACGCGCATCGGCATGAACCTGAAAGTCGATTACCGCGCCGGACCGACAGGTCGCATGAGAAGCAAGATCGAGAAGGTCGAGGAACGCCTGGGTCGCAAACTGGTCACCTGAGCCGCTGCTCAAACCGGGTCTCCTGCGCTCGCCGGTTGACATTCATCCGCGCTGGTATTGGGACCTTCGTTCTTCGGCGGCGCTGCACCCCGGAATCTGCAGCGGTGTTCGAGCGTGCTTGAACGGGACCAAGTCACGGGCCGCGCGAGAAGGGTCTGCTGGACACCGGACCCGTCAGGCGTAGCGGCGCTTCAAGGACAATCTGGTGCTATCACGGCCCAAGGACTGAACACCATGAAAATTTGCATCGTCGGCGCAGGCGCCATTGGCGGCTTTATCGGCGCGCGTCTGGCGCTGGCCGGGAGTGAGGTCAGCGTGCTGGCGCGCGGCGTCACCCTGGCCGCGATCCAGACGGATGGGCTGCAGCTGAACATGGGCGGGCAACTGCAGCGCGTGCGCGTGCAAGCTTCGGAACACCCGGCCGAGCTCGGCGCGCAGGACCTGGTGATCGTCGCGGTGAAGGGTCAGGCCCTCCCGGCGCTGGCGCCGGCCGTGGCGCAGCTGCTGGGTCCCGACACCCTGGTCATGCCTGCCATGAACGGTGTCCCCTGGTGGTTTGTGCAGGGCGTGGACGGCATAGGGCACGAGCCGCTGCAAAGCGTCGATCCGGGCGGCGTGACGGGTCAATGGATTGCCACGGAGCGCGTCGTGGGCTGCGTGGTGCACGCCAGTTGCTCGACCTCGGCGCCCGGTGTGGTGCAGCACAAGATGGGCCAGGGCCTGGTGGTTGGCGAGGCCATCGGCGGCAAGAGCGAGCGCGTGCAGCGTATTGCCGACCTGCTGTCGGCAGCCGGTTTCGACACGACGCATTCGACGGACATTCGCTACGACATCTGGTACAAGCTTTGGGGCAACCTGACCATGAATCCGGTCTCGGCCATCACCGGCGCCACCATCGACCAGGTGCTGGCGGACCCGCTGGTGCGCGCCTTCTGTTCCGCCGCCATGGCCGAGGCCGCCGCCATCGGCGAGCGCATCGGCTGCGCCATTGCGCAAAGCGCCGAGGACCGCCACGCCATCACCGCCAAGCTCGGCGCCTTCAAGACCTCCATGCTGCAGGACGCCGAGGCGGGACGCGCCATCGAGCTCGACGCCATCGTGGGCGCGGTGCACGAAATCGCCCAGCGGCTGCAGTTGGCCACGCCGAACATCGCCGCGCTGCTGGGGCTGACCCGGCTGTTTGGCCGAAGCCACGGGCTCTATCCCCAGGCCGTCTGAAACGGCCCGGACTCAGCCCTTGCGCCTGGCCGGTTTGGCGACCGTGCCACTTGATTCTGCGACTCGTGCAGGCGGTCCGCGTTGAGGATCAGCCTGGCGCCGCGTGACATCATTCCAAGGCGGGGGTGATCTGAAACGGGCTGCCCGATATTTCAATCGCTTTTTTGCCCTTTGGTGCTATTGTGGCCGCCGGTTCATGCACCTATGATCACCTGGTTTTCATTGAGTAATGTCAATTTCATATTTGAATATCACTTTTCACGTCCGGCAAAGGCGCAAGGAACGGGTTCTCGTGCCGCTGCCGGAAACTTTGGAACAGGTGAAAGAGGCATGGCCAGTTCAACAACGCTTGCGCCGCACACGGTGGAGATGGATCAGCTTTGCATCGGCTTGCACGTCAAACTTGCCAGTTGGGCCGGCCATCCCTTCTTGTTCAGCAGCTTCAAGATAAGAGACCAGAAACAGATCGATACCCTTCAGTCCCTGGGGCTGAGCCGAATCGAATACCTGCCCCACATGAGCGACGCCCAGCCATCGCGCCGGGCCATCGATCCGCCGACAGTGGTCGAAAATACCCCGGCAGACGGGCTGGCCCTGGTCGAGCTGATGAAGGAAAAGAAGGGGCGCATTGAGACCCTGAACCGGGACCGCGAACTCATTCAGGTTGCCGAGCACAGCTATGTCAAAACGGCCAATTCCGTGCGGGCGATCATGCGCCTGGTCGGCAGCAGTCCGGCACTGGCTGCGCAACAATCCCAGGAGGTCGCGACCCGGGTGAGCGAGATCTTTCTCGCCACAGAGACGCCGTTTGTTCATCTGATGGGCGACAACATTTCCGATGACAGCAATCACTTTCACTGCCTCAACGTGACGGTTTTGTCGATGATCCTGGCACGTGCCATCGGCATGGTCGACGTCGGTGTCATGCGTGAAATCGCCCAGGGCGCGGTCTTGCACGACGTGGGCAAGGTGCTGATTCCGAGCAAGGTTCTGCTCAAGAACACCGAAATGACGCAATCGGAGAGCCGGCTTTTTGAGACCCACACGGGCAACGGGATCAAGATCATGCAGCCCGTGGAAAACTTGCCGCGGCGCGTCCTCGACATCATCTTGCTCCATCACGAAATGATTGATGGCAGTGGCTACCCGCAGGGCCTCAAGGGTGATGCCATCGATCGGCCCGTGCGCATTGTCAGCATCGCGAACGCCTACGACAACCTGTGCAACCCGCGCATTCGCTCGCAGGCAAGGACGCCGTCCGAGGCGCTGTCCTTCATGTACAAAAACGAGTCCGCCAAATACGACACGGCGCTGCTTTCGGCCTTCATCAAATCCATGGGAATCTATCCGCCCGGAACGGTCGTGGTTCTGAAAAGCGGGAAAGTCGGGATTGTCATGTCGGTTGATTCAGGCGACATGCTGCACCCGAACCTGATGATCTACGACGCCGCCATTCCCAAGCAACAAGCTGCAGTGGTCAATTTGCGCCGCGATCTGGAGGACTCGGTGGTGCGCACGCTGCGCCCCAGCGCGCTGCCCGAGCCCGTCTTCGACTACCTGAGTCCACGCAAACGGGTCAGCTACTTTGTGGCGAATGCGCAGCCAAACTGAAAGTCCTGGATGCGGGCTCTGACACCCTGCTGGCGAATGACCCCGACATGCCTTCGAGTGCGAAGCGGCGCCTGCTTCAGCAGGCCGTGCAGCTCGTCAGCGCGAAGCTGACTCCTTTGGCCTTGATGGGCGTTTGGCCGCCGAAATTTTCCGGTCATCCGTGGCGCGCGCGCGGTGCAGGCTGTCGGCGTTCAGGATCAGCCGGCCCTGCAGCTTGCCCTTCATGCGCTTCACACTGCTGGCCGCGTCAGCCATGTGCTGGGCCATGAGTTCGCGCACCCGATTGGCGTCGCGCGCGCGCGCCGCCACGCAGATCTGGCGGTGAATGTGGGCGTTGGCCTCGCCGAAACGCCGGTGCTCGGACTGCGGCGTGCGGTTGCCATAGACGATCAGCTGGCGGATCATTTCGTTGATCAGTTCGCAGGTGAAGCGCAGGAAAGAATTGGGGTTGGCTGCGGCCAGGATGTCGTGAAAATTCACGTCCTCGCGCCGCTGGCTGAGCAGGTCCTCGGAGCTGGAGTTCGGGTCGCAGCAGGCGATGCTGTGGTCCAGCGCCTCGAAGTCGGCCTCGCTCAAATGCGGCACGGCGCCGGCCGCCAGTTCGGGCTCCAGCAGCTGGCGCACCTTGTAGATGTCGTCGATGCTCACTTCCTTGAAGAACAAATAGTTCTGCAGGAACTGCAGGGTTCGGTCCAGCGGCACTTCGACGATGGTGCCGCCGCCCGTGGGGCCGGTGGAGACCTTCACCAGCCCCTGCACCTCGAGCGACTTCAAGGCCTCGCGTATCGTGCCCTTGCTGACTTCGAACTGCGCCTGCAGCTCGCTTTCGCGCGGCAGCTTGTCGCCCGGGCTGAGGTTCTTTTCGGTGATCAGCCGTTTGATGGCTTCGGCGACCAGGTCGGAGCGCTTGGCCTGCTTGATGCCTTGGGAGAGGGCTGCGTTCGTTGCCATGGGTTGCTGGTGCAATGGTGGTCGGTAGGCCGGCGAAGCGGCCATGCTTTCGGTGCAGTATGCACTGCAACCGGGCACCCAGTTGGTGCCCGAGGGTTTCCCCTCGATCGGTTTATCCTATTTATACGTATAAATAGGGGCGGATGCAAGATCGGCGAGATGGCACACATCCTGCAAGTTGAACCTGCACTGTCGCGAAAACCCTTATCCGTCAACCGCCACCCATCGGAGCCCCACATGAAACGTCGTCAACTTCTGCAACTCTCTGCCCTGGGCGCCGTGCCCGCTTCCTTCGGCCTGCTGCAAAACGCCTTTGCCCAGACCGCAGGCGCGATCCAGTTCGGCTGCCCGGTGCCGATGTCCGGCGCCTTCGCGGCCAACGGCAAGTACGCAGACCTGGGCATGAAGCTGGCGATCGAGCAATACGGCACGGCGCTCAAGCGGCCCCTGGCCTACACCCTGCTGGACACCGAGGGCAAGCCCGCCACCGCCATCCGCAAGGTGCAGGAATCGTCGCAGCAGCTGGGTGCCAAGTTCTTCGCCGGCGGCATCCTGTCCTCCGAAGCGCTGGCCATGGGCAAGGAAGCGGAAAAGGCCGGCGGCATTTTCTTCACCACCGCCGGGGCCGACGAGATCACCGGCAAGGACTGCAATACCGCCACCTTCCGCTGGTCGGTGCCGACCTTCGGCGCGATCGAGCAGACGGTGCGTCCGCTGATCGCCGCGAACCCCAAGGCCAAGCGCTGGTACACCATCACACCGCAGTACGTGTTCGGCGACGGCCTGCTGTCGGCGGCGAAGAACATCTTCAAGGAAAAGGGCATCGAGCATGTGGGCAACTCCTACCACTCGCTGGCCGAAAAGGAATTCAGCGGCTACCTGACGAACGCCGCCGCCGCCAAGCCCGACGTGCTCTTGATCCTGAACTTCGGCGGCCAATGCGCCGACACGCTGCGCCAGGCCATCAGCTTCGGCATGCACAAGAACATGACCATCCTCGTGGCCTGGGCCTCGGGTCTGGAGCAGTTCGAGTCGCTGGGCGCCGATCTGTGCGAAGGCATCTACTTTGGCGCGCAGTACTGGCACACAGTGGATTCGCCCCTGAACCGCGATCTGGTGAAGCGCTCTAACGACAAGTTCAAGGCGAATCCCAACTACAGCCTGGCCGGCTCCTACATCTGCACCAAGCTGATGATCGAAGGCATCATCAAGGCCGGCTCGGCCGAACCCAAGGCGGTGATCGCTGCGCTCGAAGGCATGAAGTACGCCGGTCTCACGGGCGAAGAGGAAATCCGCAAGGGCGACCACCAGGTCATCAAGAACTACTACCTGCTCAAGGGCAAGGCCCGGGCCAAGATGGCGAACAAGGACGACTTCGTCGACGTCATCAGCTCGGGCAAGTCCTTCCTGCCGCTGGACCAGACGGGTTGCAAGCTCGGTTGAGGCTGACGCGTCGCTGCGACGCGGTAGCACCCGTTATTGCGAAGCTGCACCATGGTTCGTTCGTCACTGCGAGGCCGCAGGCCGTGGCAGTCCACGGTGGCGAACCGCGATTGCATGGATTGCCACGCCCCGCCACGGCCCAAGGGCCTCGCGGCTGAAGGCACGCGGCTCGCAATGACGACAGTGGTTCGTGAGACCGGCGCGATTGCGCCACCTAATTTTTTCGCCATCCCATGAACATCTACCTGCTGCAGGTCATCAACGGCGTCGGCATCGGCATGCTGTATTTCCTGCTGGCCGTGGGACTGTCCATCGTCTTCGGCCTGCTGCGCTTCGTGAACTTTGCGCACGGCGCCTTCTACCTGCTGGGCGCGTACTTCTGCTTCCAGCTGACGCGCTGGGGCATGAGCTTCTGGCTCACGCTGCTGGCAGCACCGCTGGCCGTGGGGGCGATAGGTTGGCTGACGGAGAAGCTGATCCTGCGCCACGTCTACGCCAAGGCGCACGAGTTCCACATCCTGGTCACCGTCGGTCTGGCGCTGCTCGTTCAGGAGCTGGTGATCGTGCAGTGGGGGCCGCTGGGCGACAGCGTGGCGGTTCCCGACCTGCTGCAGGGCGTGCTGATGTGGGGTGACTTTGTCTACCCCTGGTACCGGCTCTTCGTCATAGCCTTCACCGCCGTGCTGGCGGTGCTCCTGTGGTACGTGCTGGAGGGCACGCGCCTGGGCAGCGCGGTGCGCGCCGGCAGCGAGTCCACGGAGATGGTGTCGCTGCTGGGCATCAACGTGTTTCGCATCTTCAGCCTGGTGTTCGCGCTGGGCGCTGCGACGGCGGCGCTGGCCGGTGTGCTGGCCGCGCCGATCCGCGGCGTCGAACCCTTCATGGGCGTGGAAGCGCTGGGCGTCGCCTTTGTCATCGTGGTGGTCGGCGGCATGGGCAGCTTCGGCGGTGCGCTGCTCGGCGGCCTGCTCATCGGCATCGTGCAAAGCGTCATGAGCACGCTCTGGCCCGAAGGCGCGCGGCTGATGATCTACGTCGCCATGGCCGCCGTGCTGCTGCTGCGCCCGCATGGTTTGCTGGGCCGCAAAGGATGAACACCATGCGCAAATATTCCCATTTCCTGCTGGCCCTGGCGGTCGTGCTGCTCATGCCGGCGTTCATGCAATCCGGCTCGCTGGCCAGCGAGGTGCTGATCTATGGCCTGGCCGCCATGGGCTGCAACCTGCTGCTGGGCTACACCGGCCTGCTGTCCTTCGGCCAGGGCATCTTCTTCGGCCTGGGCAGCTACACCGTGGCCCTGACCTTGACGCGCTGGCCTCTGCCCATGCCGCTGGCGCTGTTGCTGGCCGTGCTCATGGGGGCGGCGGGCGCGGCCATCGTGGGCTGGGTCGCGATCCGCCAGCGTGGCACCTACTTCGTCATGCTGACCCTGGCCTTTGCCCAGATGTTCTACTTCATCGCCTACACCGCCACGGGACTCACCGGCGGCGACAACGGCCTCATGGACATACCTCGTCCCTCGCTGGCGCTGTTCGGTCAAACCCTGTGGTCAATGAAGACGCCCTGGCAGTACTACGGCTTCGTGTCCGTGGTGTTCCTGTTCGCTTTCTGGCTGCTCACCAAAGTGTCGCGCTCCATCTTCGGGCGCACCCTGCTGGCGGTGCGCGACAACGAGGAGCGCGCCGGCGCCATCGGCTACAACCTGAAGCTGCTCAAGCTGCAGGCCTTCGTGATCTCCGGCGCCGTGACGGGCCTGGCCGGCGCATTGCACGCCATGATGACGGGCATCGCGCCGCTGTCCAACACCGAGTACCACACCAGCGAAATGATCCTGGTGATGACCGTCATCGGTGGCACCGGCAACCTGTTCGCCTCGGTGCTGGGCTCGGCCTTTTATGTACTGCTGGGCGACTGGCTCTCTTCCCTGTGGCCGCGCTGGCTGCTGGTGCTGGGTATCGTGCTGATGGTGGTCAGCCTGGGCATGCAGCGCGGCCTCTGGGGCCTGGGTGAAACGCTCTGGGGACTGCTGCGGCGCAAGCCCGAACCGAGCGACGACGCGGCGGTCAAGGGAGCGAGATCATGAGTCATGAGATCCTGCTCGAAGCCGTCGGCGTGGTGAAGCTGTACGACAAGTTCGCCGCCCTGGGCGGCGTGGACCTGAAGGTGCGCGCCAACACCGTGCATTCGGTCATCGGCCCCAACGGCGCGGGCAAGACCACGCTGTTTCATATGCTCACCGGCACCAAGAGCGTGAGCGCCGGAACCATCCTGTTTGACGGCCACGATGTGACGCACGAGCCCGACCACCGCCGCGTGCAGCGCGGCATGGCACGATCCTTCCAGGTCACCAGCCTGTTTGCCACGCTCACGGTGCGCGAGAACCTGCGTCTGGCAGCGCAGGGCACGGCGCCGGCGCAGGCGCTGAACTGCTGGCATCGACCCGTTGGCGCGCGTTCCTGTGCCGATGCCGTGGCCAGCGTGCTGGCGCGCCTGGGTATGGAGCGCCACGGCGACACGCCGGCGGGCAATCTGTCGCACGGCCAGCAGCGCCGCCTGGAAGTGGGCATGGCGCTGGCCGCAAGGCCCAAGGCGATCTTTCTGGACGAACCCACATCGGGCATGGGCATCGACGACCTGGACGACATGAAGCGCCTGATCCAGGGCCTCAAGACCGAGCACACCGTGGTGCTGATCGAACACAACATGAACATCGTGATGGACATTTCCGACACCGTGACGGTGATGCAGCTGGGCCGTGTTTTGGCCGAGGGCTTGCCGCACCAGATCCGCAGCGACGACCGCGTGCGCGCCGCCTACCTGGGCAACATGATCACCGGGGGCAAGGCATGATTTTGCAGCTCGATCAGGTGCATGCGCACTACGGCAAAAGCCATGTGCTGCAGGGCGTCAGCCTGCAGGTGGACGATGGCGAGCTGGTCACGCTGCTGGGGCGCAACGGCGCCGGCAAGACCACCACGCTGAAAAGCATCGTCGGCGTGGTGACGCCCACGCAAGGCACAGTGCGCTTCGCCGGCCAGGAGGTGCAGGGCTTGCCCGCGCACGCCATTGCGCAGCGCGGCGTCTGCCTCGTGCCCGAGCACCGCGGCATCTTTCGCCTGCTGACGGTGGAGGAGAACCTGCTGCTGGGCCAGCGAAAACGATCCCCCTGGCAGCTCAAGGACATCTACCGCATCTTTCCGCGCCTGCAGGAGCGCTGCAAGAACGGCGGCGGCCAGCTCTCGGGCGGCGAACAGCAGATGCTGGCGATCGGCCGCGCACTGATGAACGCGCCCAAGCTGCTGATGCTGGATGAACCGGTGGAAGGCCTGGCGCCGGTGATCGTGGAAGAGATCGTGGTCCAGCTCAAACAGATCAAGGCCGCCGGCGTGGCTGTTCTGCTGGTGGAACAGAACCTGGAGGTCTGCACCCAGCTGGCCGACCGGCACTACATCATCGAACAGGGCGCCGTCGTCTATGAAGCCGACAACGCGGCCTTCCTGGCCGATGCCGCCGTGAAAGACCGTTACCTGGGCGTGGGCCTGGTTTGAACAAAAAATGAAAATTCTCATCGCCCGACTGAACCACGAGACCAATACCTTCTCGCCCGTGCCCACGCCGCTGGCAGCCTTTGCACCGGCCTATGGTGACGCCGCGCTGCGCGCCAACCAGGGCATGCGCACGGCGATGGCGGCGTTCATCGCTGCCGGCCAGGCCATGGGTGCCACGCTGGTGACGCCGCTGTCGGCCATGGCGAATCCCAGCGGCGCGGTGCAGGCCCAGGCCTACGACGCGCTCACCGCCTGCATCGTGGATGCGGCGCCGGGCTGCGATGCCATCCTGCTGGACCTGCACGGCGCCATGGTGGCCGAGAACAGCGCCGACGGCGAGGGCGACCTGCTGGCGCGCGTGCGCGCTGCCGCGCCCGGTGTGCCCATCGGCGTGGCGCTGGACCTGCACGGCAACATGACGCCGAAGATCATCGCCAACGCCGACGTGCTGGTGGGCTTCAAGACCTATCCGCACATCGACATGTATGAGACCGGCGAGCACGCCGCGCGCCTGCTTCTGGCCATGCTGGCCGGCCTAGCGCGCTACACCGTGCGCTGGCATGCCCTGCCGCTGATGGGCCATACGCTGCGCAGCACCACGCTGGGCGGCGCCATGCTGCGCGCAGTCCAATCAGCGCAGGCAGCCGAACTGAGCGGCGTGCCGGCGGTGACGGTGTTTGCCGGCTTCGCCCTGGCCGACATCGCGGCCCCCTGCCTGAGCGTGGTGGTGACGGCC
Organism: uncultured beta proteobacterium; assembly: GCA_903830985.1. Lineage (GTDB taxonomy): Bacteria > Pseudomonadota > Gammaproteobacteria > Burkholderiales > Burkholderiaceae_C > CAIKVZ01. The sequence continues at coordinate 19,114 of CAIKVZ010000305.1, read as the reverse complement.
GAAGACTCGCCGCAGGGCATTGCCCTGGCGCAGGCTGCGGCCGACCGCATCGCGGCGCAGATCTGGTCCGAGCGCGAGGAGTTCGTCTACACCAGCGAGCCGCTGGTGGATTCGCTGCAACGCGCCCAGGCGCTGGCCGTGGACGCCACGCGCCCGGTGCTGCTGCTGGACCACAGCGACAACTGCATGTCGGGCGGCACCTGTGACACCATGGACGTGCTGCAGGGCGCACTGGCGCTGGGACTGTCCGACATTGCCGTGGGCCCGCTGTGCGACCCGCAGGCCGTGGCCACCCTGATCGAGGCCGGCGTCGGCGCGCAAGTGAGCCTGGCGCTGGGCAACAAGGTGGCGCTGGCGCAGCTCGGTCTCACCAAGGTTCCGCTGCAGGTGAGCGGCACGGTGCGCGCCATCAGCGACGGCGGCTACACGGTGAGTGGTCCGATCTACACGGGACAGCGCTGCAGCATGGGGCGCACCGTTTGGCTGGACATCGGGGCCGCGCAGATCGTCGTCACCGAGCAGCCGCACGAGCCCTGGGACCTGGGCGTGTTTCAGTGCGTGGGCCTGGACCCGACCGCGCACCGCTTTGTGCTGCTGAAGTCGCGCATGTATTGCCGCCCGGTCTTTGCGCCGCTGTGCCAGGCGCTGGTCGAATGCGACGCGCCGGGTGTCACCAGTTCCGACTTCTCCCTGTTCCCGTTTGCGCGGGTAGCGCGCCCGGTGTTTCCCCTGGATCCCCATTTTGAATTGAGTGCCGCATGAACCCCTCCCTTGACTCCCTGCGCATCAACGGCCCGCGCCTGTGGGCCTCGCTCATGGAGCTGGCGCAGATCGGCGCCACGCCCAAGGGGGGGGTGTGCCGCCTGACCCTGACCGACCTGGACAAACAGGGACGCGACCGGGTGATCTCCTGGGCGCGCGACGCCGGCATGAGCGTGGTGGTCGACCAGATCGGCAACGTCTTCATGCGCCGCGCCGGACGCAACAATGCCTTGCCTCCCATCATGACGGGCAGCCACATCGACACCCAGCCCACGGGCGGCAAGTTCGACGGCAATTACGGCGTGCTCGCCGGCATCGAGGTGGTGCGCACGCTCAACGACCACGGCGTCGTGACCGAGGCGCCGATCGAGGTGGCTTTCTGGACCAACGAGGAGGGCTCGCGCTTTGTCCCGGTGATGATGGGCTCGGGCGTTTTTGCCAAGGCCTTCACGCTGGAACACGCCTACGCGGCGCGCGACAGCGACGGCCTGAGCGTGCTGGACGAGCTGACGCGCATTGGCTATGTCGGTGACGAAGTGCCGGGCGCGCATCCGATCGGCGCCTATTTCGAGACCCACATCGAGCAGGGCCCGGTGCTGGAAGACCACGACACCACCATCGGCGTGGTGCAGGGCGTGCTCGGCATACGCTGGTTCGACTGCACCGTGACCGGCATGGAAGCGCACGCGGGCCCCACGCCCATGGCGCTGCGCCGCGATGCGCTGCAGGTCGCCACGCATCTGATGCAGGAAGTCGTGGCGGCAGCGCTGCGCCATGCGCCGCACGGCCGCGGCACCGTGGGCATGGTGCAGCTGCATCCGAACAGCCGCAACGTGATACCGGGGCGCGTCAAGTTCTCCATCGACCTGCGCAACAGCACGGATGCGTTGGTGGACCGCATGTGCGACGAGGTCCGTGCCTATGCCGCGCAACTGGCGCTGGATTCGGGCCTGGAGATCGGCATTGAGCTGGTCTCGTCCTATGCGGCTCAGGCCTTTGATCCCGGCTGCATCAGCGCCGTGGCGCGCGCCGCCGCCAAACTGGGCTACTCGCACATGCCGACGGTGTCGGGTGCCGGGCATGACGCGGTCTACATGGCGCAGTTGGCGCCCACCGGCATGATCTTCATCCCCTGCAAGGACGGCATCAGCCACAACGAGATCGAGGATGCGAAACCCGAGCACATCAGCGCCGGCTGCAACGTGCTGCTGCACGCCATGCTGGAGCGCGCTGGCGGCTGATGCCGGACCACTGAGCCAACCTCAGGGCAGGGCCGACAGCACCTCTGAAATCAGCTTGCAGGCGTCGAACTGGCTGCGCTTGAAGGTCCAGCCCAGGCGCACCACGACCGCGTCCTTCGACGGCACGACGGCCACGATCTGGCCCCAGTGTCCGCCCATCACGACGGTGTCTGCAGGCACGCCCGGAAAGGCCCTGCATTCCCCCGACTGCGGGTCGCCGTAGCGCCAGCTCATGGCGCCATAGCCCTGGCCTGGTCCGGCTTCCAGTGCGGGTGTGCCGGCCAGCTTGAGCCAGCCCGCGGGCAACACCTGCTTGCCGTCCCACTGCCCGTCCTGCAGCATCAGCTGCCCGAGTCGGGCCCAGTCGCCCACGCTGGCCCACAGGTAGGAGGAACCCACCCAGTTGCCGCTCTGGTCGGTCTCCAGCACGGCCGACCTGGCGCCTATCGGGTCGAACAGCGCCTGGCGCGGATAGGCCCAATACTCGGCGTCGGAGGCGAAGCGTGCGCGCGCCACGGCGCCCAGCAGATTGGCCGTGGCGCTGAGGTAGCGCCAGCGCGTACCGGCTGCAGCTTCGCTGGCGTGGCCCGCCGCCCAGGCCGCGGTATTGTTCTCGCCCCACAGCATGTGTGGCACGGAACCCCAGGGCTGGTAATCCTCGGTGCTGGCCAGGCCGTCGCGCATGAAGAACAGGTCCGATACCCTGATGTCCTTTCGTGCGTCGCCTTGCCAGTCCCTCATCCAGGCCGGTGCGCGCCCCGGCGGGAAGGCGTCGACCACCTTGCTGTCCAGCGCCAGTCCCGTGTCTGCCGCGAGCTTGTAGGCCAGCATCCCCGTCACGGTCTTGCTCATGGACCAGCCGTGCAGCCCCGTTCCCGGCGCAAAGCCGGGGGCGTTGCGCAGCACCAGCAGGCGTCCGTGCTGCACCACGGCCAGGCCCCGCGCATTGCCCGCCAGCGGGTCGCCGGCGCCGATGAAGGCATCGTCCGCGACTTTTTCCAGTCGGGACTTGTCGACCCCGGTCCATTCGGCGGAGGGCAGGGCCGCCTCGCCCATGGGCCAGGCTTGGCCGGCATCGACCGTTGGCGTGTAGGGTTTTGCTGCAGGGTCGGGTTCCAGACCGAGCACGCAACCGCGCCCGGTGAGCAGGACCGCGCGGCGCTCGAACAGGCCGGCAAAGCGCGCGCTGGCGCTGTGCGTGGCCTCGTCTATCGTCACGCTGATCAACGCCAGCACCGGGCTGGCCGGCAGCACGTCCTGCGCCATCAGGTCCTGGCGTGGGCGCCCAGCGACAAAGGCTGCTGAACAGATGCCCTTGGCCGCCATGCCGGCCGCGTTTTGCGGGATGCCGAAGTACAGCAGCCCGGCGCTGCCGAGCATCAGCAGGGTCAGCAACAGTCCCGGCAACCAGGACATGGCGCGTCTGAATCCAGTGGCTGGTCTCATGGCTATGGTCCTCGGTTGTGTGCGGTCATGGGACGTACTTTAGCGCGCAGTTCTCGGTTAGCATGAGCAAGCCCTACGCAACGAAGCGCCCCATGGAAAGAAAATACGCGAAAGACGACTGCATCATGGTTGAAGTCTGTTTGCCGCCCAACCCGGCGCCGCCGCAGCATGTTTTTGGCCAGGAAATTTCCAGGGACAGCGCCGGATCGGTCAGCCTGCGCCTGACGGGCATGACCACGGCGCAAGAGTGCGTCTACCGGGCCAGCGTGTACCCCCCACAGCGGCTGACGCATTTCCTGCTCAAGGGCAAGGACGCCGCGGTGTTTGTCTTTGCCAAGGACTTCCTGCGCTACACGAGCGAGTGGAGTGCGTGGGAAAGCTTTGACTTCGCCACCGATGACAGCAACTTTTTCTGGCTGGCGACGCGGGATGTGGACCGTTCGGCCGAGGTCAAAAGACTGCAGGTAAGCGCTGGCGCCGGGCCCCTGGCCAGGTTCAAGTGCGTGCCGTTCGACGAATACCGTGAAACCATCAGGCTCGGTACCGACATGTCGCTGGACGAGGGATTGCCGGCCGCCATGGCAACTGTGGGCGCATAGGGCAATTCCGAGGGGCATTTGGCCTTCGGCACCAAGGTGTCGACCCATCCGTCGATATCTCGTGAATACGTTCAAATAATAGTTGCAGTTTCCTTGGCAATGTCAAGCGACGCCAATAAATGAAACCTGCCTTCATATATTTTCGACGCGGCTGAATTTTCCGATGTTTTGAATTTCATCCGGTTTGAAATTACGGAGGTGATTAGGCCGCGACCGGGGTCCGTCGCATGGACTTCTCAGGGCAGAAACGGCAGCGCCCGGAAGTTTCACTGAATTCCTTCGGGCGGCGGTCCCATTCCCTTTCGAACGCCTTGCGCGTACATTAGTGTGAACAAAATACCGGGTCGATGGGGACTGCCGCTCCGGGAATATTTATTCCACGCATGTTGGCATTGTTGTGGCGCTGTTCGGTTGATTGATGAATGGAATTGTGTGAGTGTGTCTTTCTCAAAACGAAAAACCGTCGATTCGCCGCTGTCTCTGGTCATCAAGGTGGGGTTGGTGGTGCTGGCGGCGGAATTCGTCATCATGGTGGCCATTGAAGGCTTGTTGCGTCCCATCGTGGATGTCCCCCTGTTCTGGCAGGTGATGGATCCTGTGCTGCTGGCGGCCATTGTCGGCCCGGTGCTCTATCTGTGGGTGTTGCGCCCCATGCAGGAGCAGGAGAAGGACTTGCGCATTGCCGCGGTGGCCTTCGAGTCGCAGAACGCAATGATGATCACCGATGAGCAAGGCCTGATCCTGCGCGTCAATCCGGCCTTCAGGCGCGTTACCGGCTACACAGCGCAAGACGTTATCGGGCGCAGTTGCCGCTGGATCAAGTCAGGATCGATCGGTCCTTGCTGCTCAATCTCCCGGGAACCAGCGACGAGGCCGTCGCGAGAAGCATCGTCAGCCTGGGCCAGGGGCTGGGTATGGAGGTGATTGCGCAAGGTGTTGAAACCGAGGCACAGTGCAAACTTCTGGAAGCGCTGGGCTGCGCCGCGTGCCAGGGCCCCTTGTTCAGCGAGGCGCTGACGCTGGCGGAACTAGAGGAGTTCCTGCAGCCCGAGCCCGCCAGTGCGCTGATAACAGGCTCCTCGGGCAGCGCCGCATGAGCGACTCCAGGCCCCTCTCCAGCGCCGACACCTGGTCAAGCCGAACGGCCTTCGCGGGCAGTTCACTCGCCAACCCATGGGTCAACGCCAGCCGGCACCTGGCCTTGGTGCTGATCGTGCTGCTGGGTCTCATTTTGGCTCGGCAGTTTTTGCCCTGGACCGAGCGCTGGCCCGTTCCAGCGATCTCCATGGTGGTTTTTGCTTGGGCGCTTTGCCTGCTCGAATTTGTTTCCCTGAGTGGCTGGAGCCGCTGGCGCATCCACGGTTTCGTATTGCCGGTTTTAGGGGCGGGACTGGCGCTCAGCGCCATGGCGTTGCGAGATCCGAGCGTTTTCATTTGGGTCATTCCAGTGCTGTTCATCTCGTTCATGCGCATGCCCTTGCGCTGGGCCCTGGGCTGGGGCGTCGCCATCATGCTGCTGGCGCAGGGTGTGGCCCTGTTCATCTGGCATGTCGATACGGAACTGCTGGTCCGAATCTCGTCATCGGGCTATTTTTCACTGGTGTTGTTCGCACTCTTTTTCAACGCCAGTGAAAGAACGCTTCGACAACTGGGACACACGGCCGATGTGTTGGGCGCGAGCCTGCAGGCCATGGGCCAGGGTTTTCTGTTGGTGAACCCCGACGGACGGGTGGTGATGTTCAACGAGCAGGTCCTGCGCATGCTGGACTTGCCCGCGGCCCTGCTGGAAACAAAACCCAGTCTGACGGAGCTCGTTCGGTTTCACCGTGCAAGGGGTGATTTTGGTGTCGACTACGCCAGGCTTGAGCCCGACGCACGCAACCACCTGAAGTCGCTGTCGGAGGGTTCGCCTGCGCCCGAACTGGCGCGCTACATCGTGAGCACACCCGCCGGGCTGCATCTGGACATTCAAAGCCACACCCTGCCTTCGGGCGATATCGTCAAGACCTTGACCGACATCACCGAGTACGCCGCAGCCAAGGCGCAGGCCGAAGCGGCGTCCCAAGCCAAGAGCCGGTTCCTGGCGAACATGAGCCATGAGATCCGAACGCCGATGAACGCCATCATCGGGCTGACCCATCTGCTACAGCGCGCCGAGCCCCGGACCGATCAGGCCGACCGGCTGGAAAAGATCGACTCTGCGGCCGACCACCTGCTGAAGGTCATCAATGACATTCTGGATTTTTCCAAGATCGAGGCCGGCAAGCTGGAACTGGAGTTCACCGACTTCGACCCGGAACGGGTCGTGGAAAGCGCCTGCAACATCATGCAGGACCGACTGGCGGCGAAGCGCCTGGAACTGGTGTTTGACCTGCGCGCCTTGCCAGCGACCCTGCACGGTGACGGCATGCGTCTCGGGCAGATCCTGCTCAACCTGGTCGGCAATGCCGTCAAGTTCACCGAGGCCGGAACCATCATGGTTCGCGGCCATGTCGCGCGGGCGGCGGATATCGGCATGCGCGTGCGCTTCGAGGTCTGCGACACCGGCATCGGCATGACCGAGCTTCAGCAAGCTGCGCTGTTCCAGGCCTTTGGCCAGGCCGATGTATCGACGACACGCAAGTACGGTGGCAGCGGACTGGGGCTGGCCATTAGCCGGCGCATGGTCGAACTGATGAAGGGCGAGATCGGCGTCATCAGCGCGCCGGGTGAGGGCAGCACATTCTGGATCGAGGTGCCGTTCGGGTTCGGCGTTTCGCCAGGGCTTGTGGCCACGCCAGAAGTCGACACCCGCGGCCTGCGCGTCATGCTGGTCGAGGCGGTTCCCGAGGCCCGCGAGGCCCTCACGGAGATGCTGGAGCGTCAGGGCATGCGAGTCACCTCCAGCGCGGATGCGCAGGAGCTTGTTGTCAGCGTTCAACTGGCCGATGAACTTGGCACGCCTTACGACCTGCTGCTGATCGAGTACCCGCAAGCCCAACTCGATGGCTTGGTCTTGGGACGCGCACTGTCTGGCCTGGCGCTGCAAAAGCAGGCGCTGCGCCTGTTGCTCGTGGGCTATGACCATCAACCCACGGCGGCCCAATTGCTGGATGCCGGCTTTTGCGGTGTTGTGCAAAAGCCGTTCAGTCCCAGCCGGGTTCGCGAATCCTTGCAGGATGCCTTGTCGGGGAAGCCCAGGGTACGGGAAACCGCAGTGCCCAATGGCGCCGAACTGGCACTGCGCCGTCGCGGCGGCGCCTACGTGTTGCTGGCGGAAGACAACCACATCAATCAGCTGATCGCGTTGGACCTTTTGCGCAGCGTCGGTTTCACGGTCGACGTGGCCGACAACGGCCAGATCGCGCTGGAAAAAGCCACTGCCAATGACTACGAAATCATTCTGATGGACATGATGATGCCGGTCATGGGCGGGCTGGATGCTGCGGCTGCCATACGCAGGATTTCGGGTCGGGAAAGCACGCCCATACTCGCCATGACGGCGAATGCCTTCATGGAAGACCGGGAAGCCTGCCTGCAAGCCGGCATGAACGATCACATTGCCAAGCCGGTCAATCCGCAGGTGCTTTATGCCACGCTGCTGCGCTGGCTGCCGCAGGAAAGAAGTCCCGTCGCGGCCATGTTGCCGCCAACGCAGGACGCGGCAGGTCTGACAGGAGCGCAAGCCAATGTTGCAGAGGTCGGCACAGGGGCATCGGGTCTGCCAGCCTTGGACGCCATTTCGGGCCTGGATGTGGCCGACGGCATGGAACGGGTGGGTGACCCCGATTTGTACCGGGAACTTTTGTCGATTCTGGTGAACAGCACGGATGCCGATCAGCTGCTCCAATCCCTCGCCGCGCAAGACCTGCCAACGGCGTTGCGGGCCGCGCATTCCTTGCGCGGAGCGGCCGGCACACTGGGGTTGAAAGACATCCAGCTCAAGGCGGGAGCGGTCGAGGCGCAGATCAGGGACGGGGCTGGCGCCGTCGTCTCCGTCGCCGCAAAGGCCCTGCACGCGGACTTCACGGTCATCGTGACGGCCATCAGGGGCGCTTTGGCGGCGCCTTAGCCGTCTGTCGGAACGCTCAGACTTTGAACTTCGCGTAGTACTGCAGCACGGCCGGTGTATTGGCAATGCGCTGCATGTGTGCGTTGAGTTGTGGCGCGACCTTCTGCACCAGATCGGTCGGAATATGGTCCAGCCGGCCGGTACCCAGGCCCTGCACAAAGGTGAACACCTTGAGGTCGGCAATGGTGAGGCGCTGGTCGGCAAAGTACTCGCCACCATGCACCTGCAGCAGGTCTTGCAGCCAGCCCAGGTACAGCGCCAGCGGTCCGTTGGCCAGAGCGGTGCGCGCCTCTTTCAGTGCTTCGCCAGTCAGGCCGAAGGTGGCGCCCAACTTGACGTTGGCATCCTCCACCCCGTCCATCACCTCGTCGCACAGCAAGGCCTGGAAAGCATCCTGCGGGTACAGGCCGGCGAGCTTGCCCGCGTAGCGCGTGATGGCGTCGCTTTGTGTCACCAGCGTGCCATCCACGTGCAGGGTGGGCACTTGCCCCAGGGGTGTGGACTTGCGCACTTCGGCGAACTCGGCAAAGGCAAAGCGGTGGTCCTCGAAGGCGATGCCGCCGATGTGCAGGGCCAGGCGTGCCGGCTCGCCGCGTCCGCCGTGGAAGTCGAAATAGGTGAGTTTTAGTTGTGGCATGGTGTTGGGCAGTAGGTGACCCGCTGCGGGCGCGTCGGGAGGTGTCGCGGATTCTATGCGCAGTGGCCCTGAACTGCCGGTGGCACCACAGCCGCTACAGTGGGTAGCGGCTGCCCCTCGGCCTGAAATGCCGGACGGTAATCGGAGGGACAATGGCTGCGGCGCAGCGCATGGCGCGAATGGCCCAAGGACAAGAAAACACATGACCGACTCTGAAACCCAACGCGCGCGGCTCGACAAGCCCACGCTCATTTATCCGTTTGCAGCGCCGCCCGAACCCGGCAAGCTGCAGGAAGTGGCACCCGGCGTCGTCTGGATGCGCATGCCCCTGCCCATGAAGCTCGATCACATCAACGTCTGGGGCCTGCAGGACGGCACGGGCTGGGCGGTGGTGGACACGGGCATGCGCACCGATGCCACGCTGGCGGCCTGGCGCGAACTGTTTGCCGGCGCCAGGGAGCAAGGGCCGATCACCCGGGTAATGGTCACCCACATGCACCCGGACCACGTCGGCATCGCCGGTTGGCTGACGCGCAAATTCAAGTGCCGCTTGTGGATGACGCGACTGGAATACCTGAACTGCCGCGTGCTGACGGCGGACTCGGTTCGCGAAGCGCCCGAGGATGGTGTCGCCTTTTATCGCCGCGCCGGCTGGAGCGAAGCGGCGCTGGAGAACTACCGGGCGCGCTTTGGCAACTTCGGCAAATTCATCCACGCCCTTCCGGACAGCTATCGGCGCATGGTCGACGGCGAAGAGATCATGATTGGCGCGCACCGCTGGCGAGTCATCGTCGGCACGGGACACTCGCCCGAACACGCCTGCCTCTACTGCGCCGAGCTCAAGTTGCTGATCTCCGGTGACCAGGTGCTGCCGCGCATCTCTTCCAACGTTTCCGTACACCCGACCGAGCCCGATGCCGACCCCATGCAGGAGTGGCTGGAGTCGTTGGAAAAACTCAAGCGCGAAGTGCCCGACGACGTGCTGGTCCTGCCGTCGCACAACGAATGCTTCCGCGGCCTGCACGCCCGGCTGGATTACCTGGGCGCTGCGCAGCAGCGCGTACTGGAGCGGCTGCGCAAGACGCTGCAGGAACCAAAGCGGGTGGTGGATGTATTTGCCACGCTGTTTGGCCGCGCCATCGACGAGAGCGACTCCGGCCTGCTGAACCTTGCCACCGGCGAAAGCCTGGCCTGCCTGAACCATCTGCTGCATCGCGGCGAAGTGCACAGGACGCAGGACGACAGCGGCGTGGACTGGTACCAGCTGGCTTGATTGACGCAGCTGAGCCGGCAGTGGCACTCCCTGCCGATGCGTGAAGCCCGTTTGACCCTACCGGAGAGACCATGCCCACCAAGACCTTCACCAGCGGCCGTATCCGCCGCGCCGACTACGACAGCGCCTCGCAGCAACTCGACCTGCATTGGGACAACAAGAGCGTGCTGGCCTACAAGCAGGTGCCGGCCGAGGTCTACCGGCGCCTGTGCAGCGCACCCAACCCGGCGACTTACTGGGAGGACCGGATCGCGGAGGAGTATCCCAAGGGACGTCCGATGAACTCCGACGCCGACCCGCAAGCAGCCAAAAAACTCGGCGACCTGTTTGGTTCAGCGGACTGAGGCGCCGACGTCGAGCCTTTGACCCTCGTCTCTGGGGACTCATTTTCGTATACGATATGCGATCATGAAAGACCGAACGAGTTTGCCGTGGTTGCCCGCAGCCCAGCCGCAGCGCCTGAGCGACCTGCGGGACACCTCGCTGGCCAAGCTGGTGCGCGACGACATGCTGGCGCACATCCTGAATGGCGCGCTGGCGCCGGGGCAACGCATCAACGAGCCCGATGTCGCCACACGCCTGGGCGTGTCGCGCGTGCCGGTGCGGGAGGCCTTGCGCGAGCTGGAGAGTTCCGGCCTGGTGGTGGCGCGAAAGAATTCAGGCGTCTTCGTGCGTCAACTGGATGCGCCCGAAATCCGGGATCTGTACCAGCTGCGCGCACTGCTCGACGGCTTTGCCGGACGCCAGACGGCGCAGTTGCCCAAAGCGCGCAAGAGCGCCTTGCTGGCGTTGCTGGTCGACTCGGTCACGGCGATGAAGGCGGCCGCACGCCAGCATGCCGTGCAGCGTTATTACAGCGAAAACCTGCGCTTTCATTGGGCGCTGGTCGAGGCCTGCGGCAACCAGACGCTGACCGAAACTTACCGCGGCATCGTGCAAAAGCTGCACCTGTCGCGCCTGAAGAATCTGTCGCAGGACATCGGCATGCAGGTGTCCATTGCCGAACACCTCAAGATCGTCCAGGCGGTGCGCAAGGGCGATGCCTTGCTGTGTGAAGCGCTGATGGCACGCCACGTCAGCGACGCGCATTCCCGCCTGAGCAGCGGCTCGCAGGCCGGCCATGAAGAAAGAAGTTCCTTGAATTCATCGGAGACAAAAAATGAAACGACGTAGCCTGCTCCAGGCAGCACCCGTGCTGCTGGGCCTGCCCGGCCTGTCCATGGCGCAAGCCGCCTACCCGGCCAAATCCATACGTTACATCGTTCCGGTGGCCGCGGGCGGTGGCAGCGACATGATCGGGCGCACGGTGACCGATCGCTGGGGCGTGCTGCTCAAGCAGACCTTCGTGGTCGACAACCAGGGCGGCGGAGGCGGCGTCATTGCCTCCCAAGCCACGGCGCGGGCCGCACCCGATGGCTACACCCTGATGCAGGGCTATGTGGGAACGCACGGCACCAGCCCGGCCACGCGCAAGCTGCCCTACGACGCGGTCAAGGATTTCACGCCCATCGGCATGATTGGCGGCACGCCCAATGTACTGGTCGTCAACGCCGCGCTGCCGGTGAAGAACATCAAGGAGTTCATCGAGTACCTGCGCAAGAATCCCGGCAAGCTGAGCTACGGTTCGGCCGGTGCCGGCTCTCTCACCCACCTGACCATGGAGTTGTTCAAGCAGCAGTTGAACACCTTCATGGTGCACATCCCGTACCGCGGCATTGCACCGGCCTTCATCGATCTGATCGGTGGCCAGACGCAGGCCATGTTCCCGGGGCTGGCTGCTGCCATGCCGCACATCCGCTCGGGCCGGGTGCGGCCTCTGGCCGTGACGGGCCTCAAACGCCATCCCCAGTTCAAGGACCTGCCGACGCTGGATGAATCCGGCTTCAAGGGCTTTGACGCGCAGCAGTGGTACGGCGTGGTTGGTCCTGCCGGCATCCCTGCGCCCATCGTGAAGCTGCTCAACGAAACCCTGGGTGCCGTGCTGCGCGCCACCGACCTGCGCGAGAAACTGGCGGTCGAGGCGGTCGAACCCACCGTCATGACGCCGGCGCAGTTCGGCGCGTTCATCGTGGCCGACATCGCCCGTTGGACCCAGTTGGCCAAGGCGCGCGGCATTCAGCTCGACAGCTGAAAAATCACCCGCACAAATTTCCACCCATTTCAACCTTGCCGAAAGACACCATGGCCCGCAATACCCAGGTCGCTGCCGACCACAATGCCCCCCCCGTCACCCAGATCCTGGCGCAGTTTGTCGCCACCCACCCCGGTTACCTGCAAGGTGGCTGGAGCGCTGCGGTCGAGCATGAGGCGCACCGCACCTTCATGAACTGGCTGGGCTGCGCCGTGGGAGCCTCGCACCACGAGGCCGCCGACGCGGCCCTGGCCGCAGTGACGATGCTGCAACCGGCGGCGCAAGCCACGCTGCCCGGACGCAGCGAAAAGGTGGACATGGCGAGTGCGGCGCTGATCAACGGCATCACCTCGCACACCTTTGACTTTGATGACACGCACCTCAGGACCATCATCCATCCGGCAGGTCCCGTGGCATCGGCGCTGCTGGCGCTGGCCGAACACACGGGCGCCAGCGGCCGCGCCATGCTCGATGCACTGGTGATCGGCATCGACGTTTCATGCCGCGTGGGCAACGCCATGTACCCGGACCACTACGACCGTGGCTGGCACATCACGGGCTCCACCGGCACCCTGGGCGCGGCTGCGGCCTGTGCCCGACTGCTCGGCCTGGACGTGCCGCAAACCGCCATGGCGCTGGGCATTGCGGCCTCGCAGCCGGTGGGCATGCGCGAGCAGTTCGGCAGCATGACCAAACCCTTTCACCCGGGTGCTGCGGCGCGCGCTGGGCTGATGTCGGCCTTGCTCGCGTCCAAAGGTTTCAGCGCCAGCGCCAAGGCGCTGGAGGCGCCGCGCGGCATGATGCAGACCGTCTCGACCAAGAACGATTGGTCGGAAATCACCGGCGAGTTGGGCCAGCGTTTCGAGATCTCTTTCAACAGCTACAAGCCCTTTGCCTGCGGCATCGTGATTCACCCCAGCATCGACGCCTGCGCGCAATTGCGTGCGCAAGGCGTGACGCCGGAGCAGGTGGAACGCATCGAGCTCAGGGTGCATTCGCTGGTGCTGGAACTCACCGGCAAGAAGGAACCCGCCGACGGTCTGCAGGCCAAGTTCAGCGTCTACCACGGATGCGCTGCCGGCCTGAGCTTTGGCCACGCCGCCGAGGAAGAGTTTGCCGACGAGGTGGTGAACCGCGCCGACATGGTGGCGTTGCGCCGCAAGGTGGTGGCCACGGTCGACGATTCGATCGACGAAGCCAGCGCCGACGTCACGGCCGTGCTGAAGGACGGGCGTCGCGTCCATGTTTTTGTGCAGCACGCCATCGGCTCGCTGCAAAACCCCATGACCGATGCCCAACTCGAGGCCAAGTTTCACGGTCTGTCGGACAGGGTTCTGGGAGCCGCGAAGGCGACGGACCTTCTTGCAGCGTGCTGGACGGTTGGTGATGCTGTGGATCTGCAAGCACTGACCACCCTGGCGCGCCCATGAGTCTGGGCAAGCCGCGCATCGTCGTGCTCGACGACTGGGAGCGCGCCCTGCGCCGCCTGGCTGATTGGCAAGCCATCGACGGCCAGGCGGATGTCACGGTGCATCACGAGCCTTTGATTGGCGCGGCGCTGGTCGCGGCGCTGGCCCAGGCCGATGCCATCGTGCTGATGCGCGACCGCACGCCCTTCACCGCAGAGCTGCTGGCCCAATTGCCCAAGCTGCGCTACCTGGTGTTCACCGGCACGCGCAACGCCAGGCTGGATCTGGCAGCGCTGGCCGCGCGCGGCATCCCTGTGAGCCACACCGAGTTCGGTCCGTCCAAGGACAGCACCTGCGAGTTGACCTGGGCTTTGATCCTGGCGGCCAGTAAGCAGTTGGCCAGCCATACCAGGCGGCTGCGCGAAGGCCAGTGGCGCAGCGACGCGGCCGAGCCCCTGCCGCAGACGCTGGCAGGGCAGCGTCTGGGCCTGATCGGTCTGGGGGAAATTGGCGCTCGTGTGGCACGGGTCGGCAATGCGCTGGGCATGGAGGTTGTGACGTGGAGCCCGCGCATGACGGTCGAGCGGGCGCAGGCGCATGGCGTGGGTTTTGTGCCGCTGGATGAACTGCTGGCAACCTCCAGCGTCGTCAGCCTGCACATGGTGGTGACACCCGCGACCCGCCACTTGTTGAACGCCGAACGCCTGGCGCTGATGCAGCCCGGCTGCCTGCTGGTCAACACCTCACGCGCCGAATTGATCGACACCGCGGCGCTGGTGCAGGCGCTGCAACAGGGCTGCCCCGGCTTGGCCGTGCTGGACGTGTTCGATGTGGAGCCCTTGCCTCTGGATGCGCCCTTGCGCCAGTTGCCCAACGTATTGCTCACGCCGCACCTGGGCTTTGTCACCGAGCAGGTGTTTCAGCGCTTTGCTGCGGGCGTGACGGAATGCCTGCAGGCCTGGCTGGATGGGCGGCTATTGGTGCGGCCACTGGGCTGAGGCGATCGGTCGGCACTGCCGCGGACAGCCTTGCGCAGAGCAGCAAGCTGCCCCCATTTCGTCGAAGCCAGCCGTTTGCGGCACATCGGGAATCCCGATCGAATGCTCCTGTCGGAGTTATTCCCCTCGCTGGTCCAGGGTCGATATACAAATGCTTTATGCTCTCCGAGCGTGGACCAAGCGCCCCATGATGTCGTCGCCCGCTGCGCAAATGTTCCCGTCTCGCTCAACCACTTTTTAAAACAGTCTGCAACCCGCCAGTTCCCTTGCGCCGCAGGGCACGATGGCACAGCACAGAAAGAAATGACAATGCCAAGCGACGACGCAGCGGAATCTGCCTATCTGTCTCCCGAGCAACTGTTCGTCGGTGCCTTTGTCACCCTGGATTTGCCATGGTTCAAGCACTCTTTTACGCTCAACAGCTTCAAGGTGCGCAGCGAGGACCAGGTTCGCGAGTTGCGCGCGCTGAAATTGCCAAGATACAGGTTTGACCCCCTGCGAAGCGATCCGGCACCGGGCCTTGTTACCGCGCCAACGCCGGTTGCCAATGAAATTCCCGCTCCCACTGAGGCGGACACAAGTGCTGCGCAGACCCCGACGGACCCTGTGCTGGTACTGCAACGTCAACGCCAGGAACTGATCCGGCAGCGGCGGGAAAATGTGGATCGCGTGGAGAAGGCTTTTTCCAAGGCCGGAGTTGTCATCAAGAACATGAACCGGAACATCGTGTCGCGCCCCAGGGAGACGCTGGAGGATGTGGGTTTATTGGTTGGCGAGATGGCATCAGCCTTCCTGGAAAGTCCGGAAGCCACCGTGCATGTGATGGGTGAAAAGCCCGGGGCTGAAGACGTCTATTTCCACAGCCTGAACGTTGCCATACTGGCGATGATGATGGCCAGGGAGATCGGCCTTGCTCCGGAAATTGCGCGTGAAGTTTGCGTGGGTGCACTGCTGCACGACATCGGACTCAACGAAATTCCCGATCGGATCGTGAAACGGCCACCCGCCGAGGCGTCCAAGGCGGAGCGCAATTTCCGGGCAAGCCACGTCGAACTTGGCGTCGCTCTTGGCAAGAGAGTCGGCTTATCTGCGCATGCACTTGCAATTCTGGCGCAACACCATGAATTCACCGATGGCAGCGGCTATCCCAGGGGGATGAAATTGGAAGAGATGACCCCCGGTGCCCGTGTTGTTTCGCTCGTGAATTACTACGACAACCTGTGCAACCCGATAGACATCTCCAAGGCGCTGACGCCACACGAAGCACTGTCCTACATGTTTGCGCACTGCCGTGCGAAGTTCGAAATGCGCGCATTGCAATTGCTGATTCGCAGCCTTGGGGTGCACCCCCCAGGATCCATCGTGCAACTTTCCAATGGATCATTTGGGGTGGTGACTTCGGTCAACCCCAAAAGACCACTCAGGCCCTCGGTGTTGGTGTATGACGAGTCCGTGCCAAAAGATGAAGCGATCACGATCAATCTCGAAATCGAGACCGATCTGCAGATTCTCAAGTCAATTCGCCCGGCATTGCTGTCACCCAAAGTCGCCGCCTATCTGAACCCGCGCAAGCGGATCACCTATTTCTTTAACGGCAGTGGCACAGCGCCTAATGGAGCAGTCTCATGAATTTTGAAACCCTGCTGCTGGAGGCGTCGAGCGAGATTCTGTTGTTGCTTGATGTTCAATCTCTTCGCATCGTGGCGGCCAGCAGTTCCGCGCACAAGCAACTGGGATACGAAGCGACGGAACTGCTGGGCAAGCCTGTCGGCGATATTGAATGCGCCTTGACGGACCTCTTCTTCTGGGAGGAAATGGCCGTCAGCAGCCAGCAGATGGAGGCGCAGGGAAGCTACCAGCGCCGCGACGGTTCGGTGTTTGAAATTCGTAAATTTGTCCACCGAGTGGGAGATCACCAGGAGTTCTTCCGGGTGCGAGCACGCCCGGCGCGACGTGAGCGCATCGAGCCTGAAGTCAACATCACCGGGCTGCACCTGGCAGCCACCCTGGAAGCGACCGATGACGGCATCCTGCTGACCGACAACGAGGGTGCGATACTGAACATGAACCATCGGTTCTCGCACCTGATGGCGCTTCCTGAGCAACTTCTGGCTGAGCGCGATGACCACGGCATTGCGGCTTACATCGAAAACATTCTGCTCAAGAGTCCGGGCACTTCTGACAGTCCCACGGCGCTCAGCCAGGCCATCGATCTCAAACTGGACCTCGGGGGCGACACGTTTGAAAAGCTTTTTCTGGCAGACGGCAGGGTGATCGAATGCGTGTCACATCCGGCGCGAGACCGCGACCGCACACTGGGCCGGGTCTTTTGCTATCGCGACATCACGCAGCGGGTGCAGCATGAGCAGTACCTGCAGGAGGCGCGCGACATTGCGGAGCAAGCAACCCTGAGCAAGGGGCAGTTCCTGGCCAACATGAGCCACGAAATCCGCACACCCATGAACGCCATTCTGGGAATGCTCAAGCTGATGCACGCAACGGATCTGAATGAGCGCCAGTTCGATTACGTCAGCAAGGCCGAAGGCGCTGCCCAGTCGATGCTGGGTCTGCTCAACGATATTCTGGACTTTTCCAAGATAGAAGCCGGCAAGCTGGAGTTGGATCCACAAGCTTTCTCGCCCGAACGCGTGTTGCGCGAGTTGTCGGTGATTCTGTCTGCGAACCTGGGAAACAAGCCTGTAGAACTGCTGTTTGACATTGATCCGCAGTTGCCAAAGTCATTGATCGGCGACTCCATGCGCTTGCAGCAGGTGTTGATCAACCTGGGCGGAAACGCACTCAAGTTCACCCAGAGCGGCGAAGTGGTGGTGCACATGCATGTGCTGGAGCAAGGACCCGGCGCAATCCGGCTGCGCATCGGTGTGCGCGACAGCGGCATAGGCATAGCGCCGGAAAATCAGGCCAGAATTTTTTCCGATTTCTCACAGGCCGAGGCGTCCACCACGCGCCGCTACGGTGGCACCGGGCTGGGACTTGCCATTTGCAAGCGGCTGGTGGGATTGATGGGTGGAGAACTGAGCGTCATCAGTGCATTGGGGCAGGGGAGCGACTTCCACTTTGAAATCAGCTTGCCCCAGGCTGTTTCGCAGCTCCCGGCGTCACCCCATGCGCAGGAGCCCGAGGCGCTGGACGCGCTGTTGGTGGACGATAACGCCACCGCGCGCGACATCATGGCGTCCATGATGCGTTCGCTGGGCTGGACGACGGAGGTGGCCGCGTGCGGCCAGGAAGCGATCGACAAGGTGAAAGCGCGGGCGAGCAGTCAGCAAGCGCCCTATCAGGCGATTTTTGTCGACTGGGAGATGCCGGGGATGGATGGGTGGGAAACCCTGGCCAGGCTGCGCCAGCTGGGTACGCCCTTTGGAGCGCCCATTTGCGTCATGCTGACGGCGCACGGCCGCCAAGCCTTCGGACAGCGCACCGCGATCGCCTTGAATGCCTATCTGGCCAAACCGGTCACTTCTGCCATGCTCAGGGAGGTGGTGAACGACGTGCGGGCCGGGGGCAATGCATTCCGCAACAAGGAGCGGGGCGCAGGCAAACCGCAAGTGCGTCTTAAAGGGATGCGCCTGCTGGTGGTGGAGGACAATTTGATCAATCAGCAAGTGGCGCGCGAGTTGCTGGTGGCCGAGGGCGCCGAGGTGCAATTGGCGGACAACGGCCTGGTTGCCGTTTCGGCCTTGACGCAGGCCCGCAATACACAGGGCTTCCATGCGGTCCTGATGGACGTGCAAATGCCCGTCATGGACGGCTTCACCGCCACCCGGGTGATCCGCAAGGACTTGGGGCTGGAGAATATCCCCATCATTGCCATGACCGCCAACGCGATGGCCAGCGACAGGGAGGAATGCCTGAGCGCTGGCATGAACGATCACATCGGCAAGCCGTTTGACCTCGGTCATCTGGTCCAACTCCTGCTGCGAATAACCGGATTTGAACCACTTGAAAGCTCAACCGGTCCCCTTGATGATGCCCCGACCTTGTCGGCACTGTCGACCGGCGTTGCCGTGAACACGACGGCGCTGATGATTGATGTGGACAGGGCGCTGAGCCAACTGGGCGATTTGAAGGATATCTACCTGGAATTGGCGACTCAATTCGAGGAGGACCTGCGCAACGTTGTGCCGCAATACCGCCGCGCGCTGTCCGCATCGCTGCTGCCGGACGCTGAGCGCCAGATGCATACGCTCAAGGGAACAGCGGCAACGCTTGGCGCCATGCCGCTGTCCAGACTCGCTGCGGAACTCGAAACGGTCTGCGGGGATGCAACCCGGGCCGACAGCGCACTGGCGCGCGAACCGGAATTGGCCGAGATGGTGAACGCCTCGCTGACTGCGCTGCTGCTTGCCACCAAGACGCTCGCCTGAAGCCAAGGACGGCCGACTTCAGCTGGCAGAATTCGACACACAGTTGCCAAAAAAACCGTACCCACCATGCTCAATTACCTCACCGTCCCCGTCACCCCTTTCCAGCAAAACTGCTCCATCGTCTGGTGCGATGAGACCCTTCAGGCTGCAGTCATTGATCCCGGCGGTGACCTGGATCT